>JBCCQJ010000220.1:0-7493 GCA_039024395.1 Bacteroidota bacterium
ACCTTATCTAGGCCAGCCCCTTACGTATCTGTTTGAACCAGTCAGGTCCCAGAGCATCTAGATGAAGAGAGGCATCGATGGGGTCTAACACCACATCAGCCGGAAGCACGCAGCGGTATGCTGACGCCTTCGCGTTCCGGTTCGACACGCGTGGGATGGGCGAGGGCGAAAGGTTCGACTGCTCGCTAACAGAATGAACTGGGCGGCTGGACTACTCAGCCTTGACGGCAGGCCGAGGCCGAGCTAGATTTTACACAATTGTGCATAAGACCCAACAGAATGACCCTGAAGGGCGTTCACCCTCCTCACAAACGTGTAAATCGCACCCGTGCCCACCTCTGACTCCCAACCTATCCCTAACGGCGAAGACGCCTTCTTGGAGCGGATCTACTCCGTTCTCTCCGACGGGGAGGTCGAGGATCTGCCGGCTCTCCTCGCACGCCGAGAGGAAGAGCTGGGTATCACTGAAACCCAAGCGTGGAAGATCCTCGGCTTCTCTTCGGCCAACCAGCTCCGACGACTCAAGAACGGCGAGACCAAGAAGATCGACGCGCTCACGCTCGTCAAGCTCAGTAACTACCTAAACCTCGGCGTCGACGGGCTGGCTAGGGTCATCGTCTCGAACATGACCCCCTCCGAAATCGCGGAGATCGAGAAGACGCGCGCGCGCCACTTCGTCGCTAAGCACTTCTATGTTAAGGGGCTAAAAGAGATCGGATTCATCTCCGACCACAACGATCTCGACGCCGTAGCTGAAAGGATCACGTGGTTCTTCCGCCTCCGTTCAGTCTTCGACTACAACGCCCAGTTGGCCGCTCCGTTGTTCATGCAGCGGAGGATGTCGTTCCGGGACGAGATGCGGGCCTTCTGGGTGGAGGCCGTCCGTTACCAGTTCGAAAGGCACCCGAACCCGTTCCCCTTCGACCGAGAACAACTCATGGGGCTTCTGCCCCAGATCAGGCAGTACAGCCAACACGAGAGCACTGGGCTCTTGACCGTAGCCCGAGCCCTCTTTCGGGCCGGCATCACGGTGATTGCTCAACCCTACGCCGCTGGGACGGCCGTACACGGCGCCACGTTTGTTGTTGACGGACGCCCTTGCATCGTCCTGACCGATCTGGGGAAGAAGTACCCTGCGCTCTGGTTCTCGCTGCTTCACGAGCTTGCCCACGTCCTCTACGACTGGGACCAACTCACCCGAGTCGTCTTCCACCTCAGCGGCGAAGCTGACACCATGTTGGTTGAGGACCGAGCCAACTATGTCGCACGGGAACTCCTACTTCCAGAGGAGAAGCTGAACTACATCGCGAACCACCTGGACAACCCGCACCTCGTCAAGAGCTACGCGGCCGAGAATGATATCCACCCGAGCCTGATTTATTGGCTCTACGCCCGCCGCGAGTACGAGCGGACCGGGGACGGGAAGTGGTTCGCCATCTACAGCAAGCACATTAAAGTGGACCCCTCTCGAGCGATCCGGGCTATCTCCTGCTACCCGTGGGATAAGGAGGACGTAGACAGCGATATGGAAAATGTCATCCGCCAACTAGCCAGCGCGTAAGCGCCCCGACATGGCCGACGTGAACAACGACCGTCCCGAAGACGACGCCGACCGTAAGACTGACGACAAGCACGTCGATGACGTGCGCCGACTCAACGAGGAGTGGGAGAAAGCAAAAAGGACAGGGAGGCAACTCGGGCTTGGGCTTCCAGCCGGCGAGGCCGAGGCTGAGGACCCCGACGGGCAGCGGGTGCCCTCCGACGTTGAGAACCCGGAGGTCGCGTACGACCTGAACTACACGATTCGCCGGGAGCTGATGAACAACCTCCCCGAAGGTCCTCGGTGGAAGAAGCTTAGGGACTACATCTACGAGGAGAAGAACATCTACCTAAGAGGCGGCAAGAAGAAGGCGGAGGCAAAGAACGGCGTGATCGGCGCAGACTCCCGAATCACATACCGGCAGCGTCAGAGCGTCGTTCTCAGAGCCGTCCGCGAATGGTCAGCGTCGGGGGGGACCCCGCTCGACATCTACATGGAGTTCGTAGACCTGAACAGGAAGGCAGGTTACCGACCGAAAGCGTACGAGGGACCGCTGAGCATTGACGGGACGCTAAACGACGAGCTCCGGGCCGACGTCATGAACCCGGAAAATTCCCCATCAGACACTGACAACTCATGAGCACAGTCCGAGACGAGATCCACGGCAACACGAAAGCCGAGACCTACGCCAACTACCGCGAGCGGGTGGAGGGCACCGATAAGGTTTGGACTTGGGTCCCCAACCCGTCCGACAAGGCGGAATGCATGAGGCAGATGGAGCCGGCCGACAGTGGAGGCTACGTCCTACATTTCCGGGCATACTCCTGACTCAGGGAGGGAGATTGGTGGCAACTCCGGTATAGTGTGTTTGGGGTTGAGGTTCAGTACGGTCTAGCTTCGGCCCGCTCCCACCACGACCGACCATGCGACCGTACTCGATGGACCTCCGCCGCAAGGTGATCGCCGCCCACGGCCGCGGCGCGTCCCAGCGACAACTCGCCGACCGGTTCGGGCTCGCGCTCTCGACCGTCCACGGCTGGATCAAGCGCCAGCGTGAGACCGGATCGGTCGCCCCGCGCGCGGCCCCCGGCGCCGCGCCGAAGCTCGACGCCGACGGCCGGGCCGCCCTCCGCGAGGTCATCGACGCCGAGCCCGACGCCACGCTCGCCGAGTGGGCCGGCGCCCTCCGCGACCGGACCGGCCTCCAGCTCGACCCCTCGACCGTCCGGCGGTACGCGCTCCGGTTCGGGCTCACGCGCAAAAAAAGACGCGCCGCGCCTCGGAGCGCCACCGCGACGACGTAGCGCTCGAGCGGTGGCTCTTCGAGCGGCTCAAGCCGACGCTCGACGCGGCCCGGCTCGTGTTCGTCGACGAGTCGGGCGTCAACCTCTCGATGGCCCGGCGCTACGCCTGGAGCGCGCGGGGCGCCCCGGCCTACGGCGACGTCCCGGTCAACCGGGGGAAGAACCAGACGCTCATCTGCGCCGTGAGCGCCGACGGTGGTCTGATCGCCCCGATGCAAGTCGAGGGCGGGACGACCGGCGACGTGTTCGCGGCCTATGTCCGGCAGGTGCTCGCGCCGGCGCTGCGGCCCGGCGACGTGGTCTGCCTCGACAACCTCTCGGCGCACAAGACGCCCGCCGTGCGAGCGGCCTTCGAGGCGGCGGGGGCCGACGTGCTCTACCTGCCGCGGTACAGCCCGGAGCACAACCCGGTCGAACTGCTGTGGGCACAGGTCAAGCTCGAACTGCGCCGGGTCGGGGCGCGGACGGCCGACGCGCTCGACGCGGCGATCACGGCAGCGCTGAGCGCGGTCGGCGTCGAGGAGGTGCGGGGCTGGTTCAGCCATTGTGGCTACTGTGCTTGACCTCATCGCCATTTACACTAGTTGCCACAGGTGGAAGCGGCTACGCCTGACCCCGAGGCGGCGACCGGACCGCCTCGGAGTTCGGTCACGCCTCGGGGTCGGGCACGGCGGGCTGGACGGCGAGGCCGTCACCGCCGGCGTGCAGGTCGAGCGCGGCGGCTTCGTCGGGGTCCCCGCTCGCGGGCGGATCATCGGCCCCGAGGCGGTCCTCGGAGGGCTCGGCTGTGTCCGGAGTGAGGAGGCGGTAGAGCACCGGCACCACCAGCAGCGTCAGCGCCGTCGACGCGATCAGCCCGCCGATGATGACGATCGCGAGCGGCGTCCACAGGTCGCTCAGCGTCAGCGCGAGCGGGACGAGGCCGCCGACCGTCGTCATCGTCGTGAGCAGGATCGGCGTGAACCGGCGCTCGGCGGCGCCCCGGATCGCAGTGTCCACGTCGGCGCCGTCGGCGCGCAGCCGGTTGGCGGTGTCGACGAGCAGGATCGAGTTGTTGACCACGATCCCGACCAGGCTCGTCAGCCCGATGAAGGCGGTGAAGCTGAACGTGTAGCCGAACGCGGCCAGCGTCGGGAACGCGCCGACGGCGGTCAGCGGGATCGCCGCGACCACGATCGCCGGCTGCACGAGCGACCGGAACTGGAGCACCAGCACGCCGAAGATGCCGAAGAGCGCGAACAGGAGCGCCGTGCCGAGCGAGGCGAAGTTCTCCTGCTGCGCCTCCAGCTTGCCGCCCACGAAGAGGCGGTAGCCCGGCGGCAGCGCCACCTCCGCCTCGACGCGCTCGACGACCGCGTTCGTGACCGCCACCTCGTTGGCGCCGGGCGCCGTCGACGCGGTCACCGTCACGGGCCGCTCGAGGTCGAAGTGGTCGATCCGCGCCGGCTCGGGCTCCAGCTCCAGCCGCGCGAGCTGCGCAAGCGGGATCGCAACGCCCGTCACGGCCGTCACCGAGACCCGGTCGAGGTCGTCGACGGTCGGCCGCCGCGTCCGCCCGTCGGCGTCGTCGGTCGCCGGGTCGAGGGGGAGCCGCGCCACGACCGCCAGGTCGTCGCCGACAGCGTCGCGGTACGTCGCCACGGGCACGCCGGCGAGGGCGAGCAGGACCGCCCGGTCGATCTCGGCCAGGGGGACCCCGAGGAGGGCGGCCTTCTCGCGGTCGATCGCCACGCGGAGGTCGGTCCGCGGCTGCGCGAGCGGGTTGTCGACGTCCTGCGTGCCGGCCGTGGCCGTGATCGCCGCCTCGACGTCGGCCGCCAGCTCGCGGAGCACGTCGAGGTCCGGCCCGATCACCTTGAGCGCGATCGGCGCCTCGACCGGCGGCCCGTTCTCGAACACCTCCGCCTCGAGGCGGACGCCCGCCTGCGCCGCCTCGGCGACCGCGCGCTGCGCGAGGTCCTCGACGTCGCCCGCGTCGTGGGTCTCGACGACGAGCTGGCCGACCGTCGGGCGCTCCCGCCTCGGGATCGAGTTGTAGTAGACCTGCGGGTTGCTCCGCCCCACATTCGCGGCCACGTGCGCGACCTCGGGCTGCTCCGCCAGCCACGCCTCGACGTAGGCCACCGCCGCGTCGGTGCGCTCCAGCGAGGCGCCCTCGTCGGCTGTCACGTCGAGCAGGAAGAGCGGTTTGCCAGCCTTCGGGAACAGGCTCACGCCCACAACCGGAACGAGAGCGACGGCTCCAACGAGGGCGACCGCGGCCAGGGCGAGCACGCGGCGCGGACGCGCGAGCGCCGCGTCGAGCCAGCCGGCATAGCGTCGCTCGCGGAACCGGGCGAGGGCGCGCTGGAGCGGCCCGTCGGCCGAGGGCACCTCGCCACCGGGTCGCCGGCGGAACAGGCGGGCCGTGAGCGCCGGCGTCATCGTGAGCGAGACGACGAGCGAGGCCACGAGCGCGAAGATGACCGTCAGAGGAAGCGACTTGATGTACTCGCCCGCGCCGGCCCCGAGGAACACCATCGGCAGGAACGAGAGGACCGTCGTGACGGTCGCCGCGGCGACGGCCGGAGCCACCTCGGAGGCACCCGCGGCGGCGGCTTCGAGGGGCGCCTCGCCCTCGCGCACGCGCCTCGCCACGTCCTCGACGACCACGATCGCGTTGTCGACCAGCAGGCCGAGCGCGATCACGAGCCCGATGATCGACATCTGCTGGAGCCCGAAGCCGGCCATGTCGAGCACGAACAGCGCGGCCAGGATCGAGACCGGGATCGCCGCCATCACCACGCCCGCCGCGCGGAGGCCGAGCGCGAGCAGCATCACCAGGCCCACCAGCGCGACGCCCTGGAGGAAGCTGGCGAAGAACCCGCTCACCCGCTCGTCAACGGCGACCGCCTGGTCGAACACCGTCTGCAGCTCGACGTCGGGATGGAGCGACGCCTCGAAGAGGTCCAACTCCGCCTGGAGGTCTTCGCGGAGGTCGAAGATGTTGGTGCCCTCGCGCTGCACGGCCGTCACGAAGACCGCACGGCGGCCGTCGTAGCGGGCGCGGTGGGTGTCGTCGCCGCTCGCGAGCCCCACCTCGGCGACGTCCTCCAGGTACACCACGCGGCCCTCGGGCGCGGCCACGACCACGCGCCGCACGTCGTCCACCGAGGCGAAATCGCCCGACGTCTGGACCGTGAACCGGCGGTCGCCGGCGTCGACCGACCCGCCTGGAATCGTGGGCGCCGCCGCCTGCACCGCCCCGAGCGCCTGCCCCAGCGTGAGGCCCAGCTCGCGCAGCCGGTCGGGGTCGAGCCCGAGGCGGACCTCCGGCTCGGGAACCGCCCACGTGTCGGCGGCCTGGACGGTCGCGACGCGCTCGAAGGCGTCGGCGAGGCGGTCGGCCTCGCGCGAGAGCACGAGGTCGCTGGCCGCCTCGGTGACGAGGGCCGCCTGGAAGACCGGCGTCAGCCGCGGCGAGGTGGGGTCGACCTCGACGAGCGCGACGCCCTCGGGCAGCGACGGCCGCACGCGCCCGACGGCCTGCACCACGTCGTCGTACGTCTCGTCGGGGTCGGTCCCCGAGGCGAACTCGACTGAGATCACGGCCACGCCGTCCTGGATGGTCGTCTCGATCCGGTCGAGGTCGTCGGCCTCGTTGATCGCCGCCTCGAGGGGGTCGACGACGAGCGACTCGAGGTCCTCCGGCCCGGCGCCGGGGAACACGACCACCACGCGCGAGGCGGAGATGTCGAACTGCGGGTCCTCCGACTGCGGCATCGAGAGGAAGCTCTGCACGCCGACGGCGACCACGAGGGCCGTCGCGACGGCGACGAAGGCGCGGTTCTGGACCGCGAGGCGAGGCAAACGCATGGCTCTGAAATCTGGAGGAGCAGTGTCGAGCAACCGAGAGGGTGTCGGTCCCCCGTCTAGGGCGTGGGCCGTAGGGCGTGGGGGCCTGTGCGACGCGGCGTGCCGTGGCCGAAGGGGAACCCGTCCCACGACCCACGCACTCGCCTTCAGGTCTAGCGGCGGGCAGAGGCCGGGGGCGCAGTCCGGACCCGCTCGCCGTCCGCGAGGCGGGTCGCGCCGGCCGTCACGACGCGGTCGCCCGCCTCGAGGCCCTCGGCGACCAGCGCCTCGGCGCCCCCGAGGCGGAGCAGGCGCACGTCGCGGCGCCGCGCCACGAGCGAGTCGCCCGTGCCCTCGACCACGAACACGACGCCGCGGTCGCCGTCGCCCTCAGCGAGCGCCGTCGCCGGCACCACGCGCACGCCCGACGCGGCGCCGGCGTCCAGCTCGACGCGCCCGACGAGACCGGACCGGAGCCGCCCCTCGGGGTCGGCGACCTCCAGCTCCACCTCGAACGTGCCCGTCAGCGGGTCGGCGGCCTGCGCCACCTCGGTGACGGCCGCCCGGAAGGGCGCCGCGAACGCGTCTGTCCGCACGACCGCCGCGTCCCCGAGGCGGACCCGCACGGCGTCGCGGTCGGAGAGCCCGACACGCACCACCCACCCGGCCGAGGCGTCGGCGACGACGAACGCCGGCTGGCCCGCCCCCACGAGCTGGCCCTCTTCGACGGCCCGCCGCAGCACGACGCCGTCGGCGGGCGCGCGGACGACGGCGAACCGGCGGTTGAAGGCGGCCTCGTCGACGCCGGCGCGCGC
>JBCCQJ010000221.1:0-7373 GCA_039024395.1 Bacteroidota bacterium
GGCGGTCGATTCGTCGCCCCCCTCCCAACCTCCCCCCGCTGGGGGGAGGAGAGTGTTTTTACCCAAAGGTGGCGCTTCCGAGGCAGCGACGCCATCCGTCCACCGTCCTACGGACGCCTCCGGTTCGGCCTTACGCGTCCCCGAGGCGGTGGCATTTTCGTTCGCCGTTCGCCGTTCGCCGTTCGCCGTTCGCCGTTCGCCGTTCGCCGTTCGCCGGCGCACCGTACCCGGCGGCCGCAGCAAGATCGGCCTTGCACCACCCCCGAGGCGGTGGCAGCTTCGCCCACCGCCCACCGCCCACCGCCCACCGCCCACCGCCCGATTTGGCCCCGAGGCGGGACGTTTTATCTTCCCCCATGGACCTGATTCGCCTGCCCTCGTCGCCCCGGCTGACGCCGGAGGCTCTCCGCGCCGCCACCGTCGGCGCCGATGCCGTCGTGCCGACGCCGTTCGGCGAGCGCCCGCTCGTCTACGCCGACTTCACCGCCTCGGGGCGGCACCTCCGGTTCATCGAAGACCACCTCGACGCGCTCGCGCCGTACTACGCCAACGCCCACACCGAGGACAGCCTCACCGGGCGGACGGCGACGCAGCTCCTCCACGAGGCGGAGGCCGCCATCAAGCGGTGCGTGGGCGCGGGGCCGGGCGGCAAGGTGGTCAGCGTCGGCAACGGGTCGACGGGCGCGATCCACAAGCTCCAGGAGATCCTCGGCGTCGCGATCCCGCCGGCGACGCTGCGCGACATCGCCGACCGCCTGAAGGCCGTCCTGGGCGACGAGGAGGCAGGGCGCCTCGTGTACGACCTCCGCGAGCAGGGGCCGGTCGTGTTCGTGGGGCCGTACGAGCACCACTCGAACGAGGTCACCTGGCGCGAGGGGCTCTGCACCGTCGTCGAGGTCGGGCTCGACGCGCGCGGGCAGGTCTGCCTCGACGACCTCGAGCGCCACCTGACCGATCCCCAGTGGGAGGGACGCCGGCTCATCGGGTCGTTCTCGGCCGCCTCGAACGTGACCGGCGTCGTCGCCCCGGTCCACGACATCGCGCGGATCCTCCACGCCCACGGCGCGACCGCCTGCTTCGACTACGCCGCAGGCGGGCCGTACGTCGAGATCGACATGACGCCGGCCGGCGATCCCGAGGGCCGCCTCGACGCGGTCTTCCTCTCGCCGCACAAGTTCCTCGGCGGGCCGGGCTCGTGCGGGCTCCTGGTGTTCGACGAGTCGCTCTACCCGCACGGCCTCGCGCCGAGCGTCGGCGGCGGCGGCACGGTCGTCTACGTCAACGACATCTACCACGACTACACCGACGACGTCGAGGCGCGCGAGACGGCCGGCACGCCAGGCCTCTACCAAGTGCTCCGGGCCGCGCTCGCGCTCGACGTCAAGCGCATGGTGGGCGTCCCGACGATCCGGCAGCGCGAGCACGTCCACCTCGAGCGCGCGCTCGCCCGGTGGCGCGAGAACGACAACCTCGACCTCCTCGGACCGGAGGACGTCGAGCGGCTCGCGATCGTCTCGTTCAACGTGTTCGACGGGCGCGGTGGGATGCTCCACCCCCGGTTCGTGACCGTCCTGCTGGATGACCTGTTCGGCATTCAGAGCCGGGCCGGATGTTCGTGTGCCGGGCCGTACGGCCACCGCCTCCTCGGGATCGGCCGCGACGTGAGCGCGCGCTACCGCGAGTGCACGCTCGACGGGCTCCACGGGCTCAAGCCGGGCTGGGCGCGGATCGGCTTCCACTACTCGCACGCCGCCGCCGAGGCCGACTACCTCATCGAGGCGGTCGAGTTCGTCGCCGAGCACGGCGCGCGCTTCCTCCCGCTCTACGACTTCGACGTGCGCTCGGGCGCGTGGGTCTACCGCGAGGGGCGTACGCCGAGCCTCGCCTACAACCCGGCCGCGGTCGTCGAGGGCGAGGCGCCGACGCTGCGGACCGCCTCGGGGGCGGAGCGCGAGGCGCTCTTCGCCGAGGCGCTCGCCGAGGCGCGGGCGCTCGTCGAGACGCTGCCCGTGCCGGCGACCACGACGACGATCTCGCCGGAGATCGCCGACCTCCAGTTCTTCACCGTCGCCGCCTCGTAGAGCGCCCCTCGGGCCGCTCTTGCGGAATGGAAGGACAGCCACCGTCGCGATCTCTGAATGACGTGCCGTGCGGTCCGCGCGCAGAACGGATCCGGAAGGTCGGTGTGGGACGAGAAGCCCTGTCCTCGTCCCCGAGGCGGGCAGCAGATCTGCAGCCTGTCTTCGTCCCCGAGGCGGGGCGCTACGGCCAGGAGAGGTCGCCCGCCTCGACGCCGCGGACGCGGAGGTGGAGCGACTCGGTCGCGTCGTCGCAGCCCGGCTCGAGCGCGTGGATGTCGATCCCCGAGGCGCCGTGGTCGAGGCGGAAGCACCCGACGGCGGTCTCGACGTGCTCGACGGTGCCCGACACCCGGGCGGGCGTGAGTCCGATCTTCGCCACCTCGAACCCCTCGAAGCTGTCCGGGTCGCTGCGCCAGGCGTCCGGCTGGCCGCCACGCATCGGGTGGAGCCGCTTCCACGCTTGGGCCTGCGTGGCGTAGTCGACCATCTTGTTGCGACGGATGTCTTCGAGCGCCGCCTGCTGCGCGCTGGCGTAGGCGCCCAGGCCGGCCACGATGGCGAGCCCGACCAAGACGACGCCGAGAACGAGAAGCAGGAGCTGTTGCTGTCCCATCGCGAGCCAGGGGTGAGGTCAGCGTGGCCCAGGATCGTGCGCACGGCTCGGATGTCCCACTCGGCAGCGTTCGGTCGGTCTGTTCGGTGCCCATCCGTTCCGCCAGCGCCGACGAACGCCCCGTGCCGTCGCAGGGCATGTCGTGTCTGTGGCCGGATCGTCTGCACTACGCACGTGCCAGCGCGTCGAGGATGCGAGGCAGAAACGCGTCGAAGGTGGGGTACCGGACGGGATCGTCGGCATATTCGTCGAGGATGAGGTCTGCGATCCGGCCGGTGAACACGAACCCGCTCCGTTCGTCCTGATCCACCTGCTGCCGGTAGCGGCGCTCGCCCGACTGGCGGAAAGTCAGCGCGGCGGTGACGGCCCGGACGACGTTCTCCTCGAAGGCGTAGGACCATGTGGTCACGTTCTGACTCTGCAGGCGTTCGTCGCCGGAGTCGAACAGCCCCGAAAGCGCCTCGATCTCATCCTCCAGCGCGGTGAGGCCAGGGCGGAGGTAGACGTGCGCGGCCTCGTGCCACGCCAGCGCGCCGTCGTCGCGCGCGAACGAGAGGTCGCCGCCGGGCAGCCACGCCTCGCGCCGGGCCGGGCCGACCTGGTAGAGCACTACGTCCTCACCGAATGGCGCGAGGAGCGGTGCGAGCGTGACGGCGTGCGCGCCCCAGCCGTTGAGCGGCTCCAGCTCCACGACCACGCGAGGCCGCGCGCGCGACGCACCGTAGCGAAAGAAGGCATCGAGCGAATCCAGCGTCCCGCCTTCGCGGAGCGAGCGGACCACCTCGGCCTCCCACGCCGCGCGGGCGTCCTCGTAGCGCTGGCGAAACCCCGCAAAGTCGGCGTCGCGCCCGAAGGCGAGAACGCCCTCGAGCATGGTCTGCACGGTGTCGCGGCCGTACCGGTCGAACCAGTGCATCGCGCCGCCCTCGCGGACCGTCCCGGCCTCCACGTCGAGCAGGAACCCGAGCTCGGTGAAGTCGGGGTAGAGCGAGACCTCGTCGAAGAGCGTGAGGCCCGGATGGTCGCGGTGAGGCCCGAACTGCGCCCAGGCGTCGTCCTTGTAGTGCGAGTCGGGCGGCTGGGGGTAGGAGCCCGTCACCCACTGGGCGAGGGCGACGAGCTCGGCGCCCGGGTGGACGGTGGCCTCGACCGGGATGTCCTGGGCAGAGGCGGAGGCGACGAGCGAAAGGGCGAGGCAGACGCGACGGAGCATGAGGAGGAGGACGAGGGTCGGTATTGGGACAGTACCAACTATTGACCAGTCGTGCAAGCCTCCCGCGTCTTATTTTTCGGCCATGTCGACTGACCAGGACCTCCTCGACCGCCTCGCGCACGTGTCTGCCCTCCTCGCAGAGGTCGGCCCCGAGCCCATCGGCGACCGCCTCAAGCGGGTCCGTACGCGCCAGCACCTCTCGATCCGCCAGCTGGCCGAGCGCGCGGGCGTCAGCAAGAACTCCGTCGTGCGGCTGGAGCAGGGCCGGGGGACGCACCCGACGACGGTCCTCCGCGTCTGCACGGCGCTCGGCCTCCACGTCGAGCGGCTTGCCGAGGCCACCTCGGACGCGCTCACCCTGGCTGCCCCTCACCGCCTCGCCGACGACCGCTGGTACGACATGACGGATTTCGGCGCGGGGCCGCTCCTCGGTGCCGACCGTCCGCTCGCCGCGGACGACCGCCGGCGCGCCGTGAACGCAGGCACGGCCGTCGTTCCGCTCAACCTGCTCCAGAGCCGCCTCCCCGACGGCCGCGTGCTGCCGACGATCCTCGAACTGTACGGCCCCAGTGAGCGGCGGAGCCACCCGGGGGAGGAGTTCGTGTTCGTGCTCGAGGGCCGCGTGCGCGTGGACGTTGGCCCGGAGCGCCACGTGCTCGAGGCGGGCGAGTCGCTGACGTTCCACAGCGCGGAGCCGCACGCCTACGCGCCGGAGGGCGTGGTGCCGTCGCGCCTGCTCTCCGTCCGCGTCGAGGGGTAGCGCGCCCCTGGAGCGCCCTTCGGGTCGCTCTGGGGAATGGAGGGAACGGAGGGGCGCGCGCCGCGCGCGGGAGGAATGGAGGGATCGTTCCCGGAAAGGCTTGTGGGCGGGGTCGTGGGCCCCGAACCAACGTTCGATCTGCCCTGGAGCACCGCCTCGGGGCGCGTGCCTCTACCCGTGCGGATCGGGGTAGAGCCGCACCTCGATCTCGTCGGCGACCGTCCGGAGCTGCGCGTCGTCCATGCCGTCGAGGACCGACCGGAGCGGTCGCCGCAGGCCCTTCAGCGCCAGCCCGAGCGCCACACCGACGGCCTGCTGCGTGATCCGCCCGACCCCGAGGCGGTCGAGAGGGGTGCGGAAGTGATGCTCGAGTCCGTGCTCGGTGGTGGCCGTGATGAACGCGATGGCGCGCGCCGCGCGGTCCGCCTCGGGGGCGTCGCTGCGGAGGTGGTCGATGGTCGCCCGGCCCTCGGCCGCGAGGTCGTCGGGGAGGGGCGTGCCGAGGAGCCAGGCCCTCATTCGGCCTCGACGCGGGCGCCGCGCGGGATGAGGTCGGTGAACGCCGCCTCGTCGGGCGCGGTCACTGCGCGGGGCTCGGTGAGGATGACCGTGCTGTCGTCGCTCACCTTCATCCGCGAGAGCGAGAGCGGCCCGGCGGGGGTGTCGATCTGGACCGGATCCGTCCACTGCCAGCGGCCCTCGCCGCCGCCCTCGAGGAGGTACCGCCAGCCGGTCATCGCCCCCGAGACGTCGTCGACCTCGATCCAGTAGCGGTCGCCCGGCGTGAGGCCGACGCCTTCGAACGCGAGGCCGAGCGACGGCAGGCCGTCGTCGTCCTCGACTGTGCGGACGACGCCGGGGTCGAGCGTCTTCAGCGGCGCCAGCAGCCAGTAGCTGTCGTTGACGTAGCGTCGGTGGGCCTGGTTGAGCCGCTCGGTCAGATCCTCGCCTGTCAGCGCCGCTCCGTTGATGCCGGCCTGCCCCGCGGCCGCCTCGGGGTCGAACGTGGACGGCGAGAACAGGGCGACGGCCACCGAGTCGGTGCCGACCGGCCACTCGACGCGGTACCGGTCGCCGGCCTTGTCCCAGAGGTGGTAGACCCGGACCGCCTCGACCGAGTCGCGGACGACGGCCCACTCGAAGGCGAGGACGGGCAGCGAGGCCCACGCCTCGAGGCCGCCCGACCCCTCGGTCACGCGGTAGGCCAGCGAGTCCGCAGCGGTCTCGAGAGGGGGCGAGGAGCCCGTGTTGCAGCCGGCGAGGGCGACAAGCGAGAGGAAAAAGGCGAGGCGCATCGGGGCAGGAGAGAGGGCAGCCGCAAGCTCGGCGGGCGATGCCGCCGGCGCAACGAGAATCTGCCCCGAGGCGGTCCGTGTGTCTCCCAACGGGTTGGGAAGGCCAGGATCCAAAACCGGCCGAGTCGAGCCGCCCAAGCTCGAAGGGGTCGTTGTGGACGGCGGTGGATACGTGGAGAACTTAACCGTCCGTTCATCTTGACTCTGTCGTTCCCGGAGGGGTACCCTAGGGCCGTGTCGCAAGACACACGGCCGCCTCGGCGGTCGACGCTCCTTGACGTGACTGTGACTCTAGGCTGCACGAGGGCTTCCAAGCGGAATGCCCTGTGTGCTACGGTGCCGGGTTCGCCCGGCACGGCTCGCGGATCGCCCTCCAGGCTGTCTTCGGATGGCCACCTCGACCTCGCATTGTTTTATACCAGGCGAGGACCCGAGGCGACCCGATCCGCGGGGTGTGCTCCGGACGCATTGCTCTGGCTGCCGCCATCCCGTGAAAGCGGAGGAGCGGCATCGGATGCAGCATCCGTACAGCAGCACCGCACACCCGACGCAGAGGCTTCGCACCTCGGTCGGACAGCGAGCACCCGTCTCGACGGGTGATCTGCTGTGGGCGTGCCGTCGCACGCCGAGCTTCGGCTCGGCACCGGGTTCGCCCGGAGCGACGACTCGACCTGTTCCGCCTTGGAGGTGTCAGCCAGATCGACGCGCGAGGACCGATTCGTCGGGCCCCGCCGTCGGCCCAACCGGCAAACGTCGTCGTCGGACGAGCGCGCTGTCTCAGCGCTCCTCGACCGACCCGCGACCGCCGGTGCGGAGAGCCACATCGGACGCCGAGGCGGAGCTACGGCTCGCGCCCTGGTGGACGCACACGAGAAGCGAAACGAGACGGGGACCCAGCGCTTGCCGCCGGGTCCCCGTCTTGCGTTTGGGACGCTCCGGTCGGCCTCCCGCAGGAGCGTTCGCCTCGGGGTTGAGAAAGGACGACCGACGACAGACCGCGGACGACGGCCAGAGGGGGCCCGCCTCGGGTCCCGCCGCTTCGGAGGCGTGATCGCCGACCGCCTCGGGGTGGGGAACAACGGACCACGAAGCGCTGCCTCGAAGCCGGCCGCCTCCGGGTCAACACGTCTCCTCCCCCCAGCAGGGGGAGGTCGGGAGGGGGGCGACAAATCGAACGCTACGCCCGATCCGAGGTGGCCGGCCCCGAGGCGGTGCCGCCTGCCCCGAGCGCTCAGGCGGCGGTCTGTCGTCCGCGGTCCGTGGTCCCGCCTCCCCGCGGCGGCGGCCTCCGGTTGGAATATGGTTGTCCCGATATCGCCGGCCGCTTTTGCCAGAGCGGAATCGCTGTCGCCCACGGGGCCGGGGCTAAACTCCTCGGGTGAAAAGCGCGCCAGGGGCGCGGCGGCCACGA
>JBCCQJ010000222.1:0-7356 GCA_039024395.1 Bacteroidota bacterium
CGAAGGCGCCCGCGTAGTCCTCCGGCCGCTCGACGACGCGCATCCCCTTGCCGCCGCCGCCAGCCGCGGCCTTGACCAGGACCGGGTAGCCGATCTCCGAGGCGGTCTGCCGGGCCGCCTCGGGGTCGGCGATGGCGTCGGGGGTGCCGGGCGCCATCGGCACGCGGGCCTCAGCCATCAGCTTGCGGGCCTCGGTCTTGTCGCCCATCAGGCGGATCGCCTCCGGCGGCGGCCCGATGAACGTGACGCCCGCCTCGGCGCAGGCGCGCGCGAAGCCGGCGTTCTCGGAGAGGAAGCCGTAGCCGGGGTGGACGGCGTCGGCGCCGGTCTGGCGGGCGGCCTCCAGCACCCGCTCGGCCACGAGGTACGACTGCGACGAGGGCGCCGGGCCGATCTCGACCGCCTCGTCGGCCATGCGGACGTGCAGCGCGTCGCGGTCCGCCTCGGAGCAGACGGCGACCGTCCGGATCCCGCGCTCGCGGCACGTCCGGATGACGCGGACGGCGATCTCACCCCGATTGGCGACGAGGACGGTCTCGATCGGGCGTCGTGTCATAACGGCGGGAACAGAGAGGGCTGGCACGGTCTTCGATTGGGGGATTCTCGGGCAGCGACTGCGCTCGACGCCCGCACCGGGGCGGCCACCGCCGCTCCACCGTTTCATGGCCCAAGCTACCGATTACTACCAACTCCTCGGGGTCGATGAGGCCGCGAGCGCGTCGGCCATCAAACGGGCCTACCGGGTCCTCGCGCGGCAGTCGCACCCGGACCACAATCCGGACGATGCGCACGCCGAGGACCGCTTCAAGCGCATCCAGGCGGCGTATCAGATCCTTTCCGACCCGGAGCGCCGCCAGACGTACGACGCCCTCCGGCGCGACCCGCTGGCGATGGCGTTCCGGGCGGCCGGGGCGTTTGCCAGCTCGGGCATCACCGACCCGCTCTCGCCGTCGTTCTTCGGCCCCGACGCGCCGGGGCCGGGTGCTGACATCGAGGCACAGATCCGCCTCACGTTCGACCAGGCGCTCCGCGGCGGCACGACCGAGGTCCGCCTCGGGGACGGGCAGACGGTCCGGCTGACGGTGCCGAAGGGCGTGCGGTCGGGCCTCAAGGTGCGCGTTCGCGGCCGCGGCAAGGCGTCCGCCTCGGGCGAGCGAGGCGACCTCTACGTCACCTACCGCGTCGACCCGAGCCCGCGCTTCCGGCGCGAGGGCGACAACCTGCACGTCGTCGAGACGGTCTCGGCCATCGAGGCGGTCCTCGGCGCGGCGCGCTCGATCACGAACGCCTACGGCCAGACCGTCAAGGTGGCGGTGCCGCCGGGCACGCAGCCGGGCGAGCGGCTCCGCCTGCGCGGCCAGGGCGTGGCGACGCCGAAGCGCGCCGGCGACCTGTTCGTGGAGGTCCAGGTGACGGTCCCGCGCGACCTCTCGGACGCCCAGCGCGAGGCGCTCCGCACGACGGCCGAGGACATCGGACTCCTCTGACCGCCTCGGGGCGGAGTGGCAAGGAACGAGTTGATTCGGGCACGCCGCCGGCGTGTCCGTACCGTTTGTCGCCGGCGGCGTTACTCGACTGGCGTCGACGGCGGCTCACGGTCACACCTCTCCTCTCGCTTTATGGCTCGCCTCCTCGCCCCGCTCGCCATCGTCCTGATCGCCGCCGCCCCCCTCGTCGACACCGGAAGCGGGACCCTGGCGTTCTCGTTCGCCGCCGACGACCTCCAGACGGAGACGCTCTTCGGCCCCGAGGCGGACTCCGAGGCGGTGGTCTCCGTCCGACAGGCCCCGGACGGCGTCGCCGACGTTCGGATCTCGGTCCGGGCACTCGTCGAGGCGGAGGGCGTCCGCTACCGGGCGTCGGCGGACGTGTCGGCCCGGTCGCTCTCAGGCGCCCTCGCCGAAGGCGACCTGATCGGCCTCGCCTCGCAGAGCACCGCCCTGCTGGACACCGAAGGCGCCGTCGTCCGCACGAGCCGGCGTGTGCGAGCGACCGACGTGCGGGTCCGCGTCTCGCGCCTCACCGACACCGAGGTGCACGGCGACTTCGTGATCACGTCCGAGCGCGACGGCCTGACCCGCGTCTCGGGCTCCTTCGTCGCGCCACGCCCGGCCGACGTGTAGCGCCTCCCGCCTCGGGGCGCCGAGGCGGCCTACACCCCGAGGTGGCGCCGCACGGCCGCGACGCGCTCGGCGAGCGTCCCGCCGACGACCGTGTACGGGATGCCGCGGATCGTGAGGTCGTTGCGGATCGCGCCGTTCTGGTACTGCTGCACCTGCGGGTGGACGCGCGTGCCGTCCTGGTCGAACGGGATGTCGGGCGCGCAGACGAACGTGCGGTCGTAGCGGTCGGCGCAGCGGTCGGCGTAGGCCCGGACCGCCTCGGGGCAGGCGCCGAAGAAGAAGAAGGCGTACTGCTGGGTCGTGATGGCGTTGGTGTCGACGAACACGAACCGCTCCGCCTTCAGGACGGCCTCCTCCTCCAGGGCGACGTGCTCGCGGCAGATCGTGACGTACTGGTCGAGCGGGAGGTCGCCGCCGGCCGCGACCCAGAGCCTCCGCCCGACCTCCTCGACGTAGGGCTCGTCCAGCTCGGCGGCGAGGGCTTGGGCGAGGGTGCTCTTGCCCGTCGACTCGGCCCCGAGGAAGACGACCTTCTGCACGAAGTGGGCGTGGACGCGCGGGTCGAGCCACGCGCGGTGCGCGTGGACGTCGGCCCGGATCTGGGTGCCCGAGACCGGCACCTGCCGCCGCGCGCGGTCCACCTCGACGTGCTCGGCCCCGAGGCGGGCCGCGAGCGGATCGCCGTAGGCCTCGCTCGTGAACACGGCGTCGACGGGGCGGGGGAGGACCGCCTCGGTGAAGGCCTGCTGGATGGCGTCGGGCGCGCTGTCGAGCGGCGCGTCGTCCGCCTCGATGGCGACGACCTCGACGCCGGGGTAGAGCGTGCGCACCCAGCCGGCG
Organism: Bacteroidota bacterium; assembly: GCA_039024395.1. Lineage (GTDB taxonomy): Bacteria > Bacteroidota > Rhodothermia > Rhodothermales > Rubricoccaceae > Rubrivirga. The sequence goes on from JBCCQJ010000222.1 coordinate 2,964, forward strand.
CGCACCGAGGTGGGCATCGCCTCGTAGTCGGGGTTGGCCCACGTCATGACCGTCACGTGGTCGCAGGCGGCGAAGGCCGCCTCGATGACGAGCTGGTGACCGCGGTGGAGCGGCGCGAACGTGCCGACGACGAGACCTCTACGAAACGGCTTCGACATAGCGCCCCTGGGCGGCATAGATGCGGCGCCACTCGACGATGCCCTGGAGGCAGAGCACGAGCAGGACGCCGTAGACGGCGGAGGTGAGGTAGAGCTCCTTGGCCGCGTAGACGCCGATCGCGACCACGTCGACGGTGATCCAGATGGGCCAGTGGTCCATCTTGCGGCGCATCATGAGGAGCTGGGCGACGACGCTGCCGCCGAGGATGTACGAGTCGGCGTAGGGGAGGGCGGCGTCGGTGAACTGGCTGAAGACGGTCCCGAAGAAGAGCGCCGCGCCGAGGACGGCCGCGCCGGCCCCGAGGCGGGCGGCAGGGGAGAGGGTCGTGACCGGCAGCTCGGTGCCGCCGTCGCCGCCGCGCTGCCACTGCCACCACCCGGCGAGGCACGTCCCGAAGAAGAACACCTGGAGCACCACGTCGGCGTAGAGCTTGACGCCGAAGAACAGGACGCCGTAGAGCGAGACGGCGATCAGGCCCGTCCACCACGTGTGGACGCTGTTGCGCCGGGCGAAGTACACCGAGGCGAGGGTGAAGGCGTTGCCGGCGACTTCGAGGGGCGTCATGGGCGGAAGCTACCCGCGCGCCGCCTCGGGGATCGCACCGAGGCGGTCGGTGCGCCGTCCCGCTCTTGGTCAGGAGGAGGCCAGGGGTGGTCGACCGATGCGAGCGCCCCGTCTTGGAGACCGGCGGGGCGCTCATCGTTGAGATCTCCCCCTCACAGCGGGAGGGGGCTGGGGGGAGGGCGAACCCGTATGGCACCACCTCGGGGACCGAAGCGAGTCTGAGACAGGACGGCCTCGGGGAGTGGCGTCCACCCCACACCGAGGCGGCCGACGCGCAGTTCCCCCTCCTGGACAGGAGGGGACAGGGGTAGTGGACTGACCTGAGCACCCGCCTCGGCGTCTGGCGTGGCGTTCGCTTTGTCGCCCCCCTCCCGGCCTCCCCCCGCTGGGGGGAGGAGATCCTTTTCAGTCCCCCGAGGCGGTCGACCCCGAGGCGGTCGGACTCGGGTCAGTCGGCGGCGGCGTTCGGCGGATTGGCGTCGGGCTCCGGCTCGTCCTCCTCGGTGACGACCTCGTCGAAGACCGTCTGGCCGGTGCGCAGCATCCGCCGGACGTACGGGTGGCAGAGGCCGCAGTTCTGGCCGAACAGGGCGTGCTCCTGCAGCTCCGCCACCGAGGCGGCGCCGGTCCGCGCGGCCACCTCCGCCAGGTCGGCGAAGGGGTGCGCGAAGCACATGCAGCGGTCGATCCCGAGGCTCATCGGACGACGGTGAGGGGACGGCTGGTGACGCGGCTGTCGCTGACGGCGCGGACGACGTAGGTGCCCGGCGCGAGGCCCTCGACCCCGAGGCGGAGCCGGTGGGTGCCCGCCGCATGGTCGCCGGTCGCGACCGTCTGCACGCGGCGGCCGAGGCCGTCGAACAGGTCGACGCGCACCGAGGCGGGGCGGTCGAGCACGAGGTCGACGGCGGTGTGGTGGCGGGCAGGGTTGGCGCCGGCGAGCGTCAGTCGAAAGCCACCCACCTCGGAGCCTGCGGTCTCGGCGAGCGGATGCTGCTCGTCTAGGACGATGTGGGAGGGATAGACACCGGCAGGGTAGGTCGCTCGGAGTGCGCCGTCGTCCGCATTATGGATGGTGATTGTGCCGTCGGCCGAGAACGGGTTGTCGGAATCGGGTCGGCCGAGGACGAGCAGGTTGCCGCCGGGAGAGAGAGCCACGGCTGAGATCGAGCGCGTGTCCGCCTCGGGAATAGGGATCGTGCGCACGATCCCATACGTGTCTCGATCGATGGGCTCCACCACGGCGATCCCAGAGGCGGTGATGACGTAATGCTCAAACGATGATGGGCGACGGACTGCGATGGGCCTGGAGCCGGGCCCCACGCTTTGCCCCACACCAAACGGATCGCCGATCTCCTCGCCGAACGCCAGTCGCTGCTTCACGGTATCCGCCTCAGCGTCGATCACGACGGCTTCGTCGGTGTCCTCGCAGAATGCGACCACCTCGGTGCCGAGCGTCTCGCGCACGAACCGGGCGCTGCACCCGATGTCGACGTAGCGAAGCAGCGTGTCTGCCTCGGCATCGAGGACCGCGAGCGAGTCCACGCCGTCCCTGTTTGCCGCAGATGCCCCGAGAGCGACGTACGCCTTGCCCCTCCCGCCCCCGAGAAACTGGACCGCAATCGTCTCCGGCAGGCCGTCCACCTCAATGGCCGTGCCGACCGTCCTAGCTGAGAGGTCCACAGCGACGACATACGAGGAGCCACCGGCGACGTGGTTACTCACGTATGCTTTGCTCGGGTCGAACGCGTTGAGGAGAGCGAGGTATCGAGGGCTGCTCAGACCGCTCGCGATCTGCCCAACTCGGGTGTCCGTGTCGAGATCGACGATGTCGATTCGGTCGGCCGAGCTCGAGACGAGATAGAGGTCGTCGCCCGCCTCGGTGGCGCTTTGCAGGGTCGACCCTAGCTGTCCCCCGAACAGATGAACCGCCTCGGTGCCGCTCTGAGGAAATTCCGGGATCAGCGTCAATGAGCCGTCTCCGACGGAGGCCTCGCCCTGATTTACCACCACGATCTGCCCCGAGGCGGGCAGCGCGGCGAGGACGAGCAGGAGGGAGAGGGCGAAACGCATGACGCGAGCACGCGAACGGGGCATCGTTCAGGATAGGCCCGGCGGCCCCGGGCCTGCCCTCGCGGAGGCGGGGGGCGGTCAGGCCTCGGGGGTGCCCTCGCGGACGAACGCGAACACCGACGGCGCCACGCCGGCCCCGAAGCGGCCCACCTCGGCGCCCGAGAGGTCGTGGATCGTCACCTCGCCGTCGGCGCCGAACGGGCTCTCGGCGTTGGGGCGGCCGAGGTAGATGCGGCCCGCCTCGGGGTCGACCTCGACGGCGCCGATCGGCGCGCCGGCCACCTCGATGCGGCCCGAGGCCGTGTTGGTGTTCGCGTCGAAGCGGAGGATCGCACCCTGTGCGACGACGTAGACCTCCTGCTCGTCGTCGCCGGGCACGAACACGCCGTCGCGGCCGAACGAGGCCGAGCCGATCGTCTCGTCGTAGTCGAAGCGCGCGATCTCGTCGCCGTCGGCGCCGTCGAGCACGACGACGGCGCCGCCTGTGACCTCCTGCGTGGCGAAGTCGGTCCGGCCGGTGCAGATCACCCACACCTCGTCCTGGTTGTCGCGGAGGAGCGTGCGCGGCCCCGTGCAGACGTCCCCGAGCGTCTCGACCGTCGCGCCGGTGTCGGTGTTGAGGACGCTCAGCGTCGTGCCCGAGCCGAAGCCCGAGTTGGCGACGTACGTCCGCGAGCCCACGTCGACGGCCCCCTCGGGGTTGGCGCCCACGGCGACCGGCGTGCCAGCGGTACCCGTCACCACGTTGACGGGCGTCGCGGTGCCCGCGTAGAGGTTGGTCGCGTAGAACTCGGTCACCTCCGCGCCGGTCGACGTCTTGACCGAGAGCGCGCGCGGCGTGCGCACGTCGATCTGCTGCGTCCGCGCGCGCGTCGTCGCGTCGACGACGTCGATGCGCCCGCGGCCGGTCGTGAACGAGTCGCTGAAGTTGAGCAGCACGTACAGCTCGTCGTCGGCGCCGTAGAGGTTCTGCACGAGGCCGCCCAGGTTGGGCACGGCATCCGGCGTCGTCTCGCCCGTCTCGACGACGTAGCGCGTCAGCGAGCCGTTGTTGTCGGCGAAGTTGCCCTGGTTGCCGACGTAGAGGGTGAGGCCCGCGCGGTCGTCGGGCTCGTTGGAGTCGCACCCGGCGAACGCGACGGCGGCGAGGAACAGGAGGGAGAGGCGCTTCATGGCTTGAGGAGACAGGTCTAGAGAGACTGGAGGGTGAGCCGCACGCGCGCGTGGCGCGGCGGCATGGGAAAGGACTGGACGACCTCGTACTGGACGCCCGTGAGGTTTTCGGCCGCGAGGGCCACCGTGAGGACCGCGCCCCCGAGGCGGCGGCGCACCGACGCCTGCGCGTCGACGACGGCGTGGGCCGGCAGCGCCTGCGACTCCGAGGCGGTCGTGAACCGACGCCCGACGAGCCGCGCGCCCGCGTCGAGGCGGACCGCGCCGACGGCGAGGCCCGACCACGCCTTGAGCGTCCACGCCGGGACGTAGCGGAGGCGCCGGTCGGCGTCGAGGTCGCGCGCGTCGACGAGCGTGCCCACCGCGCCCGCCTCGACGAGCGCGTCGCGCGCCCCGAGGCGGACCGCCCGCACGGCCCGCGCCG
>JBCCQJ010000223.1:0-7337 GCA_039024395.1 Bacteroidota bacterium
GCGGTGGGCGGTGGGCGGTGGGCGGTGGGCGGTGGGCGGTGGGCAAGGTGCCTCCGCCTCGGGGACAGCGCAAGGCGGATCCGGCAGCGACCGCCGGGTGCGGTGCGTCGGTGGGCCGTGCGTCCGTGGACGGAGGGTGCCACCGCCTCGGGGCTGGCGTTCGGCCCAATCGGGGCACGCGTCGTGGGGGCGCGGCGTGCCGCGCCCTCAGGTGTTCGGATGCCCCGGCCCGCGCCACGACCCACCCCGAGGCGGTCTGCCGCAGCGTGCCGCCTCGGGACACGCAGACCGCCTCGGGGCTGCGCGCGGCGGTCGCGTCGTCGCCCCCCTCCCAGCCTCCCCCCGCTGGGGGCAGGGCCGTTAAGTTCTCACTCCTTGGCTCTGTTCTACCCACAGAGTCATCCCCGCGAACGCGGGGATCCATGCGAGGGAACCCAGAATCGACGCCGTATGGATTCCCGCCTGCGCGGGAATGACTGGATTTTGGGGATTGGCGGCAGAACTTACCAGCCCTGCCGCTGGGGGGAGGAGATGGTTGCTGGTCACGAGGACGTCGGCTCCGAGGCGGCGCGTGTTGTCCGCGATTCATCCCGGGGCTGCGGTCGGCGGTCCGCGGTCGGCGGTCGCCCCCCGAGGCGGCCTGTCGTCCTCTGCCTGATGTCCGCCCAGGCAGAGCAACAGACCCCCGGCTCGGCCGTACGTTGAGTCTCCCCCCTCCCTCCCGCCACCGTGTCCAACCCCGACCGCCAGACCGCCCGCCGCGGCCTCCGTCTCGTCCAGTCCGACGCCGAAGCGCTGGCCGACAACCCGAGCCGCCTCCGCGCGGTCATCCGTCGCGCGCAGGCCCAGCTCCGCGAGGACCGCAGCCGCATCGGCTCGCTCCGCGCCGACGTGCCGCGCCTGATCCGCCTCGGGGGCGCCATCGTCCGCGGCGAGTACCGCCGGCTGCCCTGGAAGGCCGTGTTCTTTCTCGCCGCCGGCCTCCTCTACTTCGTGACGCCGGCCGACCTGATCCCCGACTTCATTCTCGGGACGGGGTTTTTGGATGACGCCGTGGTGGTGGCGTACGTGATGAAGGCCATCCGCGACGACCTCGCGCGGTTCGAGGACTGGGAGCTGGCCAACGAGCCGGCCGACCCGGAAACCCTCAACCCGCCGTACTAAGCTCGGCTGCAAACTCCGATGTGCCTGGGGGCGCGATGGCCACTCAGGCAGAAGAGCTAGCAGCGTGGTTCCGCAGACGCGGTTTCTTTTCCGAGCCCCGAGACTACTTCGGTACGGGCGGGATCTACATCGCTCGGAGAAAGGAAGGCGCTGACTCCGGCATTCTGGATCCGGCGTTCTTTCTCGTCCCGCAGGGAGGCCGATGGAGCGTTGTCGTCACGCAACACGGCAAACCGGCGACGTGGTCCAATCCGGTAGAGCTGAAGCAAGCGCAGGAGGAGGCCATCCGGCTGCTCACGTAAGGGCAGCCAGTGGGCTTGGTGGCTCGGTAACAACGAGAACCAACCGCCTCGGGGACGCCGGCCATCTCCCCGAACGGCGATAGCCCGCCTCGGAGGCGATCCCCGAGGCGGGCCAGGCGTCGGCCGCCCGTGGTGACGGCGGCCAGACACCGAGGCGGCGCTAGATCTTGTAGAACCGCTCCTCGACGACCTGGCCGTCGCGCCACGTCTGGACCGCGACCTGGTCGTACTTCTGGTCGCCGAAGTCCTTGTGCGTGAAGTCGAAGTGCCACTCGACGAACGCCTTGCCGGCGTCCTCGTCGACGGCGACCGACTTGACCTCGGCGCCGCGGAAGTCGGTGAGGCCGTTTACGAAGGCCTCCTCGTACTGACGGTTGACGGCCTTCCCCTCGCGGGGCGGCTGGCCGGCGTCGATCATCACGATGTCCTCGGCGTAGTTGTCTTCGAAGGCGCCGAGGATGTCGCCCTGGAGGATGCGGGCGTTGAGGGCGTCGACCTTCTCACGGATGCTGGACATGGCAGGCTGGGTTGGTGGAACCCTGTTTATTTGTTTAAACAAGTAATGTTCCGCCTCGCGGCCACCGCCTCGGGGGTCGGGGCATCCCGGCACACGAACCGAGGCGGGCAACGGTTACCTGCGTGCCGTGTCTCTCGGCTACCATCGCTCACCCCCTCCTGTCCCGATGCGTCTCGTCGCCCGCCTCGGCCTGCTGCTGGCCCTCCCGCTTCTCGTCGCCGTCCACCCCCCTCCCGTCTCCGGAATCGTCACCGGCACCGTCACCGACGCCGCGACAGGCGAGGCCCTGCCCGGGGTGAACGCCCTGCTCGCCGGCACAGCACTCGGCGCGGCCACCGGCGTCGACGGGCGGTTCGAGATCGCCGACGTCCCAGCCGGGACCTACGACCTCCGCGTGAGCTTCGTCGGCTACGCGCCTCAGACACTCTCCATCGAGGTGGCCGATGGCGCCCGCCTCGAGGTCGACGTCGAGATGAAGGCGCGCGAGGCGCTGGACGAGGTCGTCGTGACCGGCGAGGCGGCCTCGGTCGGCGACGTAGCCGAGAGTGCCGGGCTCCGTCCTCGCGGGAGCCTGGGCGGGATGACCCTCTCGCGCGACGCGGCCGGCGCCGACTACAGCGTCGCGCCTCCCCCGGCGGCCGCGCCTGCACGACCTCGCCCCGAGGCGGTGCCCCGCCACGACGTGACGCCGATCGAGCCGCAGCGTGCCGGCGTCCTCACCGCTGGCGACATCGACGACGGTCTCAACTGGGACGCCTACCTCGGCTACGTCCGCCGCACGCTCGGCGGCGACCGCCCGACGCACCGGCAGCGCCGCTCGAACGGCGACGCCTACCCCGACCTGGGCCTCGACGACCGCGTGACGCTCCGCGTCGTCGACGAAGCGGGCCACCCCGTCGCGGGTGCCCGGGTGACCATCACCGGCGAGGGCGGCGACCGCGCGCGGCGGCTCGTCACCGAAGCGGGCACCGACGGCCGCCTCGCCCTCTTCCCCCGCTACGACTTCGGCGAGGGCGTCCGCACGCTCCGCCTCGACGTGCGGCGGCCCGGCGGCGGGGGCCGCGCGGTCACCGAGACGGTCCGCCTGCGCCGCCTCGGGGAGGACCGGGCGGTCCGCGTACGGCTGCCGATCCGCCGCGCCGAGCGGCCGCGCGCGCTCGACCTGGCGTTCGTGATCGACGTGACGGGCAGCATGTCGGACGAACTGCGCTACCTCACCGACGAGTTCGAGGCGATCGTGGCACGCGTCGAGGACCGATACCCGGGCGTCGACCTCCGGTTCGGGCTCATAGCGTACCGCGACCGCGGCGACCAGTTCGTCGTCCGCCGTCACGACTTCACGCGGTCGGCCCAGGAGATGCAGCGGCGGCTGTCGGCGCTCCGCGCGCAGGGCGGCGGCGACTACCCCGAGGCGATGGACGAGGCCCTCGAGAGCGCCCTCGACCTCGACTGGCGGACCGGCTCGGCCGCCCGCGTCGCCTTCCTGGTGGCCGACGCGCCGCCCCACGCTGACCGGGTGGGCCGGACGATGGACGCGGTCCGCGAGGCGCGTGCGCGCGGCCTCCGCCTCTACCCCGTCGCCGCCTCGGGGGTGGGCGACGCTGCCGAGTACGTCATGCGCGCCGCGGCCGTGCTCACGCAGGGCCGCCACCTGTTCCTGACCGACGACAGCGGGGTCGGCCTGCCGCACGCCGAGCCCAAGATCGGGTGCTACCAGGTGACCCGGCTCGACCACCTCCTGGTGCGCGTCGTAGCGAGCGAGTTGGAGGGCCGCCGCGTCGAGGCGTTCCCCGACGAGGTGATCCGCGAGGTCGGGGGCCAGCGCGCCGGCGTGTGCGAGCCGCGCGAGGTGGCCCAGCAGCGCCCGGTCGCCGACGGCCAGCGCGCGGACGGCGAGCTGGGCTACGACGAGTAGCGGAGGGCGCCGCCTCGGGGTACACGAACCGCCTTGGGGTCTGGTGCTGTGATCGATTCGTCGCCCCCCTCCCGACCTCCCCCCGCTGGGGGCAGGGCCGTTAAGTTCTCATTCTGCGGCTCTGCTCCACCTACAGAGTCATCCCCGCGAACGCGGGGATCCATGCAACGGTGGCCAGAATTGGCGTCGTATGGATTCCCGCCTGCGCGGGAATGACTGAATGTGGGGATTGGCGGCAGCACTTAACGGCCCTGCCCGCTGGGGGGAGGAGACTCGCAGACACCGAGGCGGCCGGCTTCGAAGCCGTTCCTCGTCCCATGCGCGACGGTCGGCCGTCCGCGGCCGGCGGTCGTCTCGCCCCGAGGCGGTCGATGGTTGCCCCTCCGCACCGAGGCGGCGGTCCGCGGTCTGTCGTCCGTCGCCCTTCCACGAGGCGGCGTGTCAGTCCGCGGCCAGCGTAGCTTTTCAACCGACTCTCCTGGTGTCTAATGTCGCTTCGCCCTGTCCTCGCCGTCGCGCTCGCGGCGGTCCTGTCGGCACCCGCCTCGGGGCAGGCGTTCGCCCCGCTCGAGATCTTCCGGGTCTCCTCGCCCGACCTCAACGACAGCGGCATCGGCGAGGCGCGTTCGATGGCCGTCCTCGCCGACCTCAGCGGCGACGGCCTCCCCGACCTTGCACTCGGGGCGGACGACGACGACGACGGAGCGGGCCGCGTCTACCTCGTCAGCGGAGCCGACGGGGCGACGATCCTCACGATCCCGTCGCCGCAGAACGTCCAGGCCGAGGCGTTTGGGCACGCCGTCGCCGCGCTGCCCGACCTCGACGGCGACGGCCGCGAGGACCTCGCCGTGGGCGCCGTCGAGGCGACGGTCGGCGCGCTTGCCGACGCCGGGCGCGTGTACCTCGTCAGCAGCGCGACAGGGGGCGTCCTCCGCCAGATCGAGTCGCCGAACGCGACCGACGGGGGCGCCTTCGGGTTCGACCTCGCCCGCGTCCCCGACGTCGACGGCGACGGCATGGACGACCTGGCGATCGGCGCACCGGGCGAGGACACGCTCGCTCCCAACGGCGACCTCGTACGCAACGCCGGCCGGGCCTACCTCTACAGCGCCGCCTCGGGGCAGCGCCTGGCCTCGCTGGTCTCGGCCAACCCCGACGACGACGCTCCCGGTCTGGGCTCGATCCGCGGCAGCGACTTCGGGTTCTCGGTCGACGGGATCGGCGACCTCGACGGCGACGGGCGCGGCGAGGTGCTCGTCGGCGCACCCGGCGAGTGGACGCAGGACTTCGACGGCGACCCGGCGCCCTTCGACGGCCGACTGTACACGATCCGCCCGAACGCCGGCCAGCAGTCGATCACGCGGTCGCCGAACGCCGAGAACCGCGGCGACTTCGGCAACTGCGTCGCGAGCACGGCCGACCTCGACGGCGACGGCACCCCAGACATCCTCATCGGCGCGCCCGACGAGAGCCTGACCGACGACAACGACGACGAGGGGCAGGCCTATCTCCTCAGCGGCGCCACCGGCGCGCCCCTCCGGCGGTACCGCTCGCCCGAGCCGAGCAACGACAGCTCGTTCGGGACGTGCATCCACACCGCGCCCGACCTCACGCTCGACGGCGTCCCCGAGGTGCTCGTCACCGAGCCCACACTCTGCTGCGACAAGATGCCGGCCGTCTACGTGTTCGACGGCGCTTCGGGCGACCTCGTGTACTCGTACGAGGTGCCCTACATCACCTTCGATATCGAGGCGGCGCTGGGGCTGCCCGACCTCAACGGCGACGGGCGCGGCGAGATCGCCCTCGGCCTCTCGATCGGCACGTTCGACGAGACCGACGTCGTGGTCGTGCTCTCGGGCAACGTCCCCGAGGCGGAGGTCGAGCCGAACGACGCCCTGGAGGAGGCGCAGGTCCTCCGCGGGACGTCGGGTGCCGTCGTGCGCGGCCTCTCAAACGGGTCCGACCTCGGGTTCAACGGGCGGGTCACGTTCGACGACGGCCGCCAGTCGATCGAGGACCTCTACCGCGTCGACCTCCTCGAGCCCGGTCTCCGGGCCACGCTCACCGGCCTCGAGAACGACCTCGACCTCTACCTGATGACGCCGGATCTCACCTTCGTCGAGGTCTCCGGCAACGGCGGCACGGCCGACGAGACGATCGACCTCCCGGACCTCGCGGCCGGGACGTACTACCTCGGCGTCGACTTCTGCGGCGACTTCCTGCTCGGGGCCTGCCAGGAAAATGCGAGTGACTGGAGCCCGTACACGCTCACGGTCGAGGCGGCGCTCGCGCCTGGCGTGACCACCGAGCCCGCCCCCGAGGCGGCCGCGACGCTCGGCCTGCCAGCCCCCAACCCGTTCCGCCTCGGGGCCGAGGTCGAGATCGCCCTCCCTGAGGCGGGGTCGGCCCGGCTCGCTCTGCTCGACGTGCTGGGGCGCGAGGTGGCGGTGGTCCTCGACGGCCCGCTCCCGGCGGGGCCGCGCCGCGTCCGCGTCGACGGGGAGGCGCTGGCCGCGGGCGTGTACGTGCTGCGCCTCGAGACCGCCTCGGGGGTCGTCACCCGACGCCTGACCCGCGCGCGCTGACGCCGACCCCGAGGCGGGTAGCTTTGGGGGCCTCTCCTCCTCACCCGATGCCCGTCGTCCGCCGCGTCCCCGCCGCCGTCGTCCGCCCGCTGCGCACCGCGATTCTCCGCCCCCACTGGACCGACCGGCTCGCGACGTACGACCAGGACGAGACCGTGGCCGTCCACGTCGGCGCCTTCCTCGAGGGTCGCGACGCGCCCGACGGCGTGGGGACGGTCTACGCCGAGGCGCCTCCGGACGCCCACCGCGACGCGATCCCCGAGGCGGCCTACGCGGCCGGAGCGGCGTGGCGGCTCCGCGGCATGGCCACCTCGGAGGCGGCGCGCGGGACCGGCCTGGGGCGCGTGGTCCTCGAAGGGTGCTTCGACGCCGTGCGCGACGGCGGCGGGCGCGTCCTGTGGTGCAACGCCCGCCTCGGGGCCGTGTCGTTCTACGAGCGGCTGGGGCTGCGCGCCGTCGGTGCGGAGTTCGACATCCCCGAGATCGGACCGCACTACGTGATGTGGGTGGAGGTGTAGGGGGGGCTTCCGCCTCGGGGCCATCACAGGGCAAACCGAGGGCGGCCGAAGGAAGGGCTGCGCAGAGGAACGGGGAACGGGGAACTGGGCAGACGCAACCTGGCACGTCGGCTGTCGGCTGTCGGCTGTCGGCTGTCGGCTGTCGGCGAAAAGCTGCTGCCGCCTCGGGGCGGGCGCTCCGCCTTAGCAAAGGCTGTAAGGGCGTATTGCAATACGCCCCATACGCATCAGGTTAAGCGCGCTCTGCTCGACAGCATGGGGCCGTAGAGCCCCGACGGAAGGAAAGCCGCCTCGGCGGGTATCCGTGTAGCGACCAAGCTGCACATACCCCGCTCC
>JBCCQJ010000224.1:0-7318 GCA_039024395.1 Bacteroidota bacterium
AAAAACTGATAGTGCGACTGTGTAACTGACTATGCTCCCAGGATTCAGCACGAGAACAGCACAACCGCAAAACAGGACTAGGGCAACGGCGCCGTAGGGGTCTCTGAACCTTCTCATGACCTCCCCAGAGCAAGGAGTTGATTCACCATCTCCGACAGCATCGTTTCCTGGCGCCCGGAAACGACGACCTCACGGGCTCGACCCGCAGCGCCGAGCGCCTCCCTGAACGACATATCGCGAACGAGGCGTAGCACCCGGGCCTGAATCTCCGCCTCGGAGCGAGGATCCACATACAAGACCGCATCACCATAAAGCTCCGTCGTCGACGCAACGGCGGCGCTGACGACCGGTGTCCCGTGCCGCATGGCCTCCAGCGGCGGGTACCCGAACCCCTCGTTCAGCGTCGGGTAGAGGAACGCCCAGGCAGCCCCGTAGAGGGCTTCGAGTTCGGCGGCCTCGACGTAGTCAGCGAACCGGAACTGGTCGGGGCGTCGGAGGTGGCGGGTAAACCGCTCCGGATCGGCCACGCCGAGGACAAGCGTCGGCGGGACGCCCTCGGCGTCGGTCGCGTAGAGGCCATCGAGCGCGCGCGCACCGCGGAGGCCGTTCTTGATCCAGCGCTCGCCGCCCGTCATGAGCAGGTACCGGCCGTGCTCGACTCCGAGGTGGGCGAGGAGCCGCCGGACCGCCTCGGGGTCGAGGGCGGCCTCGAGGAGGGGCTTCGCCGGACTGTACGCGAGATGGACGCGCTCGGCCGGCACCCAGGGGAACGCTGCCAGGAGGGCGAACCGGGTGTGCTCCGACGGCACGAACACGTCGACGGAGCGGGCCTCGGACCGGAGGAGGGCCTCGAACGACGCGCGTTGCCGCGCCACGTATCGACCGAGGAGTCGCCCCTTGAGGAAGGCGGCGACCCTGTCTCGGGGCGTCCGGGCATAGAGGACCTCCTCAGAGTCCGTCGGGCACTCGAGCGGGCGAAGGCCGTGGATGGTGTATGCGAGTTGGACGGACCGAAAGCTGAGCCCTCCGTAGCCGTACGGGAGCGCGGAGTAGAACGCCGTCGTAGCGGGATCGTCGAGGACCCGCTGGAGGTCGCCTGTCCCGGAGATCGCGTCCCGCTCGACGCGGGCCTCAGTGAGAAGCCGGTCGATGTGGGGGTCGAGGTGGTGGTCTGGCCGGTACACCACGCGGAACTCAGGCCGATCGGGGCGCCCGATGATCGCCTTCAGCACGGCCTTCGCGTACTCCCCGCCCCCGTGGAACCGCGATGTCGCCGACTGCGCTGCTGTGAGGTCATAGACCAGGGCCATGTCAGCCGGCGAGGGCGGGCACGACGCGCGAGTCGGCCCCGAGGCGGCGGAGGACCCAGGCTGCCCCCGCTACCTGCGTCGAGGCCGACGCGCCCATGGTGGCGACGGCCCCGGCAAGCCCCCACGCTGGCACGGCGAGCGCTCCAACGACGACCGAAACCCCGACAGTCACGGCGAACAGGGGCATCTGCTGGCGGAATGCTCGCGCCGCCGTCATGGCGTAGCCAAGCGCTGTGGCGACGTAGAGGATGCTGGCTACGCCCATCACACCGACAAACAGCCCGTGGTGGCGGGCATACTCTGGGGTGTAGAGGAGGGTCAGGATCTGGGTGCCCCCGACCGCCGCCACGACCATGCCGGCGCCGCCCATGACCGCGGCGATCAGGAGGAGCCTCCGGACCAGGCCGTTGAAGGCTCGGTGGTCATGGGCGGCGAAGTGCTGGCTCAGCCGGGGCGCGGCGGCCTGGCCAAGGGCTGTGACGACCATCCCGCCTGAGATGGCGACGTAGACCAGGGCCGAGAAGACGCCGAGCGCCGAGGTCCCCAACCACGCCTCGACGAAGTAACGCGGCACGTTCGTGTTGAGCGAGATGAGCATCATCACAACCCCGAGCGGCAGAGCGAGGCGGATCAACTGCCCCTGCTCGCCCCTTCTCCCCCCGTCTCGCTGGAACCGTACTCCGAGGCGGCGCGCCCGCGGGAGGTCGATCGCCCAGAACGTCGCCAGCGCTCCGAGCACGAGTCCCACGACCGCCCACGTGACGCTTCCGGTGACCACCAGGCCAACCCACAGGGCCGCCAGCGTCAGTGGGCCTTTAACGAGGAGCGACTGGGAGACCCAGTCCATCCGCTCCGCCTTTTGCAACGCGCCGTACACGACGTCACTCATGCTCTCCGCAGCGCGCCACAGCGCCATCAGGCCGATGATGACACCCCCTTCCCCGGGGCGGACCGCAACGCCGATCGCGACGACCGTGACCAGGGCGAGGGACGTTGACTTGGTACGGAGCCAGAAGTACGTCGCGAAGTCGTGCTCGTCCTGGGCGTCGGTCGCCTGCACCGAGCGGAGTTGAAGATCCGTGAGCATGAACACGGGCGCGGCCACGGCCAGCCCGAGCGCAAACGTCCCCACATCTTCAGTCGTCGTCAGCTTTGCGAGGACCGCCAGGACGCCCCACTTCGACCCCGCCAGGATGGCGTTGCCCGCGAGCGTCCAGGACATGTTCGCACGGAGCGAGAGGGCGCGCAGGGCCATAAGGGCTCGGGGGGCGTCGCTCGGATCGACGCTACGCGGAGAGTGCGTCGGCGGCATACCACTCCAACGCCCCGGCCAGTCCCTCCTCGACGGTGTGCGTCGGAGCATACCCCAGGAGAGCCGAGGCCCGATCAACATCGGCTAAGGAGTGGCGGATGTCACCAGGGCGGAAGTCGGTGTACACCGGGGCAGGGACGTCTGCGAGAGCGCCCGCTTCGACAAGCCCTTGGGCGATCCTCGTGTGCAGGTCGTTGAGCGAGGTCGTGCTCCCAACGGCCACGTTGAACACCTGGCCCGCCGCCTCGGGGCGCGCGAGTGCCGCCCGCAGGTTGGCCTGGACAACATTGGCGACGTAGCAGAAGTCCCGGCTCGTCTCCCCGTCGCCGTGGATCACGCAGGCCTCACCGTTCAACATCGTCGCTACCCACCGCGGGATCACCGCTGCGTAGGGGCCGTCGGGGTCCTGGCGCGGCCCGAACACATTGAAGTATCGGAGGCCGATCGTCTCGAGCCCGTGATGATCGAAAAAGGTATTCGCGTACAGCTCTCCGACCTTCTTCGAGACCGCGTACGGCGAGAGTGGCGTGCCCTCTTCTCCCTCCACCTTCGGGAGTCGTGGGTCGTCGCCATAGACCGAACTCGACGAGGCGTAGACCACCCGCTCGACACCCGCGTCCCGGGCAGCCACGAAGACATTGAGCGTTCCGTTCGCATTGTGGTCGTGGGTTGCGAGCGGGTCCCGAACGGAGCGAGGCACCGAGCCGAGGGCGGCCTGGTGCAACACGACGTCGACGCCATCGCATGCTGAGAGGCACGTGTCGAGGTCGCGGATGTCAGCCTCGATGAACTCCAAGGTGCCCGTTCCCGCCGACCGGACCGCCTCGATGTTGGCCATCGAGCCCGTCAGGAGGTTGTCCACCCCCCGCACGGACTGCCCGGCCTCCAAGAGCGTCTCCACGAGGTGGGACCCGATGAAGCCGGCAGCGCCGGTCACGAGCCACGTCCGGCGCTTGGACCGTACGCGGCCGAGGATGTCGCTGAGGGCGTCGCTCTCGTCAGCCATAAAGGGATGCCTGGGAATGGCGGTGTTGCGCTGAAGGATCACAAAACTAGGAGACAGAAGCGCACGCCTCTGTGGATAAAGGGCGCACTCCTCCGTCCTCTCACACCCTTCACCGACCCGTTCGCACGTCAAGGCGAGGACCCCATGCCTCATCTTTAGGGGTCTTGCACCGCCGTTTTCATCCCCTGGAGAATGCTCCAGGCCGCCTGTCCGTCGCCGTGGAGATCCGGGGCCGAGTCCGGTGGGCGCCCCATCCCACGCTGCACCGCCCCTGCCACCGCCTCGGGGGAGGCCGGCGGGCAGAGCGTGTTCCAGCCCGCCTCGACCAGCTCCACCCACTCCGTCTCGTCGCGCAGCGTCACGCACGGCACGCGGTGGAAGAACGCCTCTTTCTGCACGCCTCCCGAGTCGGTCGCGATCAGCCGGGCGTGGCGCTCCAGCATCACCATGTCGAGGTAGCCGACCGGCTCGATGACGTCGAGCGCCTCACATACGACCTTGTAGCGACCGGCCGCCTCAAGGGCCTTGCGCGTCCGCGGATGAAGGGGAAGCACCACATGGACCGCCTCAGAGACGGCCGCCAGCCCGCCGAAGATGGCCGTCAGTCGCTCCGGGTCGTCGGTGTTTTCGGCCCGGTGGACCGTCGCCAGGACGTAGGCCCCACGCTCCACCCCGAGGCGGTCGAGAACGTCGCTCTCGGCATCCGCCTTCTGGCCGAAGTGGAGGGCCGCGTCGAACATCACGTCGCCCACGAGGCGGATCCGCTCCGCAGGAATGCCTTCACGCTGCAGGTTCTCGACCGCCGCCTCGGTGGGCGCGAACAGCAGGTCCGAGGCGTGATCGGTGAGGACGCGGTTGACCTCTTCCGGCATCCGCCGGTTGAACGACCGGAGTCCCGCCTCGACGTGGGCCACCGGGACGTGGAGCTTGGCCGCGGCCAGCGCGCCGGCGAGCGTCGAGTTGGTGTCGCCGTAGACGAGCATCCAGTCGGGCATCTCCTCACCCACGACGCGCTCGATCGCCTCCAGCATCCGACCCGTCTGCTGGCCGTGCGGGCCGGAGCCGACCTCGAGGTGGTGGGCCGGGAGATCAAGGTCCAGCTCGTCGAAAAAGATGTCGCTCAGGGCAGCGTCGTAGTGCTGTCCCGTGTGGACGAGCACCTCGGTCACGCCCGGCGCCTCGCGGACAGCGCGCGAGAACGCCGCCGCCTTGATGAACTGCGGGCGCGCGCCGACGACCGTGAGAATTCTCATCGGCGGCTCAGCGGAGAGCGGTTCGCAGGGCGCGGACGACGCGGTCCTGGTCCGCCTCGGAGAGGTCCGGCCCCATTGGCAGGCTCAGCACCTCGGCCGCCAACCGCTCCGCGACCGGCATCGCCGGGAAGCCCGCCTCGGCGTAGACCGGAAGCTGGTGGACCGGCGTCGGGTAGTAGACCATCGTCTGGATGCCCGCCTCGACGAGGGCCTCCCGGATCGCGTCGCGTCGCCCGTCGAGCACGCGGACGGTGTACTGGTGAAACACGTGGCCTGGGGCCACCTCGGGGACGACCAGCCCGGACGTTCCGGCCAGCGCCTCGGTGTAGCGATGGGCCGACGCGCGGCGGGACGCGTTCGCCGCATCGAGGCGGGGCAGCTTCTCGCGCAGCAGCGCCGCCTGGAGCGCGTCGAGGCGCGAGTTGTAGCCCAGCATCTCGTTGTGGTACTTGCGCGCGCCGCCGTGCGCACGCAGCTTCCGCACCGTCTCGGCCACCGCGTCGTCGTCGGTCAGCAGCATCCCCCCGTCGCCAAAGGCGCCGAGCGTCTTGGACGGGAAAAACGAGAGCGTGCCCGCGTCGCCGATCGTGCCCGTCATCCGTCCCCCGAGGCGGTCCTGGTCCCCGTCAGCCGCGTACCGCGCCCCGAACGACTGCGCGGCGTCCTCGATGATGCGGAGGCTGTGCCGCTCGGCAACCTCGACGATCTGCGCCATCGCAGCCGGGAGCCCGAACAGGTGAACTGGCAGGACGGCCCGCGTGCGCTCGGTCACGGCCGCCTCGAGGCGGGAGGCGTCGAGGTTGAACGTCGGCGCGTCGATGTCGACGAAGACCGGCGTGGCGCCGGCAAGCGAGATCGCCTCGGCGGTCGAGAAGAACGTGAAGGGCGTCGTGATCACCTCGTCGCCCGCCCCGATGCCGAGGGCGCGGAGCGCGATCACGAGCGCGTCCGTGCCCGAGTTGAGCCCGACGGCGTGCCGGGCGCCGGTGTAGGCGGCCACCTCGTCCTCGAAGGCCGCCACCTCGGGGCCGCCGATGAAGCGGCCCGAGTGCAGCACGCGCTCGAAGGCCGCCCGGTAGGCGTCGGCGTGGGCCTCGATGTCCGGCCCGAGGTCGAGAATGGGGATCGGGGTCACGGCACTCGGAAGGAGTCGTAGGTCTGGGTTCCGCGCTGCAGGTCGTCGGGGAGCGGCGCGTCCTCGCCCACGTCGAGGCATCGGAGGACGCCGCCTTCGAGGCGGTAGCGGAGGCCCGCCTCGGGGCACGTGGCCTCGCCGCCCTCGGAGACGTCGAGGCGGTGGCCGTGCCGGCTCATCCACCCGGCGTGGCGCGCGGGGGTTCCGAGGACAAGCGCGTAGTCGGGCACGTCCTTCGTCACCACGCTGCCAGCCGCGACGAAGCTGTAGCGGCCCAGCGTGACCCCGCAGACGATGGTCGCGTTCGCCCCGACGGTCGCGCCACGGCGGAAGCGCGTCGTCTCGTAGAGGCCGCGGCGGTCGACCTCGCTCCGCGGGTTGGTCACGTTAGTGAGCACGCAGCTCGGGCCGAGGAACACGTCGTCCTCGACGATCGCGCCGGCGTAGACCGACACGTTGTTCTGGATCTTGACCCGGTCGCCGATCTCGACGCCGGGCCCCACGTTCACGTTCTGCCCGAGCGTGCAGCCGCGCCCGATCCGGGCGCCCGGCTGGACGTGGCAGAAGTGCCAGATCGCGGTCCCCTCCCCCACCGAGGCGGGCGCGTCGACGTAGGCGCTCTCGTGGATGCGCACGCCGGGGATCTCGCGGACGCGCTCGCTCATGGCCCCGCCTCGAGACCGGCTTGGGAGCGAGCGAGCGGGTGGGCCCCCTCGGCGCGCGGGTCCGGCGTCGCGTGGCGGATCGCGTGGACCAGCTCGATCGACGGGCGCGCCGCCTCAATGCCGAACCCGCGACCGGCCAGCGTCGCCTCGTAGACGGCCGTGTGGAGGTCGCGGAAGCCGCCCGAGAACTCGACCTCGGCGCCGTCGACGGTGATCGACCGGTACGTCGGCTGGTCCTCAGCCACCGAGGCGGGGAGGTCGGAGGGGTCGAGCGAGAGGTACCACGCCACGTCGGCGCGCGGCAGCGTGAGCGCCCCGGCCGCCCGCGTCGGCTCGCTGACGTGCACCACGCTCCGCTCGGCATCCCCGAAGAGCCACTGGAGCAGGTCGAAGAAGTGGACCCCGATGTTGGTCGCCACGCCGCCCGACTTGGCGGCGTCGCCCTTCCACGAGTAGCGGTACCACGTGCCGCGGCTGGTGATGTAGGTGAGCCGAACCTGGTGCCGGCGGTCGGGCTCCGCCTCGATCTGCCGCTTCAGCGCGATCACGGCGGGGTGCACGCGGAGCTGGAGGACCGTCCAGATGCGCTGCCCGTGCTCCTCCTCGAGGGCCGCGAGCTGGTCGAGGTTCCACGGGT
>JBCCQJ010000225.1:0-7309 GCA_039024395.1 Bacteroidota bacterium
CCCCCTCCCGGCCTCCCCCTGCTGGGGGGAGGAGAGGTCAAAAGCCACCGAGGCGGCATGCGTCTCCGAGGCGTCCGCGTCCGTGGTCCGTGGTCCGTGGTCCGTCGTCCCCGTCCCCGAGGCGGTCCGCGGTCCATCGTCCGCAGTTCCTCCCCGGCGGTCGGCCGTCGGCCGTCGGCGGTCGCGAACGCCCATCAGAGCGACACCTCGACGCCGAACGCGGGCGTGAGGCCCAGCGCCTCGTGCCGCTCGACGGCCACGTCGGCGCGGAGCCCCCCGAGGCGGACGCCCGCGCCGGCCGACAGGCGGGTGGGCTCGGTCGAGACGCCGATCCGGAGCGCCAGCACGTCGACGGGCACGACCTCGGCGCCGGCGCGGACGGAGAGCCCGAAGTCGAGGTCCTGGTCGGCGTCGAGCACGAGCGTCGCGCGCTCCGACGGCGCATACGCGATGCCGGCGGTCAGCCCGGGGACCGTCGCGGCCCCGAGGCGGAGATCGTCCTCCTCGGTCCGAAAGAGCCCCAGCAGGTTGCGCCCGGCCAGCCCGCCTCGGAGGCCGGGCAGGAGCTGCCCCTGCACGCCGGCCGAGACGACGACGGCGCCGCGGCTCTCGAACCCCTCGGTCGCCTCCGCCTCGTAGCCCACGACCAGCCCGGCGTCGAGCGCGCGCGTCGCCGTGAGCGGGATCGGCCGCGCAATCCCGACCGTGAGGCGCGTCTCGCGGCGCTCGTCGAACCCGTACGTTCGCGCCCCGAGCCCCAGGACCCCCACCGGCGTCGGCGCCGCCGCCGCCAGCGTGCCGACCTGCAGCTCGCTCAGGCCGAACGCCTGGCTGGCCTGCACCCCGAGCCGGGGCGCGTCGAGGCCGGACCGCGCGGCGGGGTTGGTGGTGGCCCACGCCTCGGCGCCGAGCGCGACGCCCGCCCGGCCCAGCCCGAGCACGCGCGCGCCCCCCTCGGCGTACTGCGCCGCGGCCGGCGTGGCCCCGAGGAGGAGGGCGGCGAGGGCCGCCGCGAGGGGACGCATAATTGCCATCGTTCGGCGTTCGGGAGGGGCGCCCGAGTCGGTAGGTTGGGCCTGGGCGCCGGACCCGAACATACGGGCTCGCCGCTGCCGCCTCGCCGCAAACCGCTGTCTCCGTGCGCACCGCTGCCGTCGTCGTCCTTGCCCTCGTTGCCGCCTCGGGGAGTGCGCGTGCGCAGGAGCTCAACTGCGAGGTCGCGGTCACCCGCCCGAGCGTCAGCGGCCCCGAGTACGCCTTCCTCGACGACCTCCGCCCGGAGGTCTTCCGCTACCTCAACAACCGGCCCTGGACCGAGGACGCCTACCAGACCGAGGAGCGGATCGACTGCTCGGTCCAGATCACGATCACCGACGCCATCTCGCTCTCGTCGTTCTCGGCCACGATCGCCGTCCAGGCGAGCCGGCCCATCTACGGCACCGCGCAGCGCACGATCACGCTGCTGACGCTCGACCAGGACTGGAACTTCAACTACACGCGCGGCCAACCGCTGATCTACGATCCGAATCGTTTTGACTCGTTCACGTCCGTCCTCGACTATTACGCAAACCTCATCCTCGGGTACGATTACGACACGTTCTCGGAATTGGGGGGGACGCTCTACTTCGAGCGGGCGCGTCAGATCGCCGACCTCGGGCGGTCCAGCTCGAGCCCCGACGGGTGGGGCAGCCAGCTCGGCGAAGACCGAACGCGGTTCGATCTCGTGCAAGACCTCCTCGACCCCGTCTTCGAGCCGCTCCGCCGGGCGCACTTCACGTACCACTTCGCGGTCCTCGACCAGTTCGTGATTCAGCCCCAGCAAGCCTGGGAGGACGCATTGGCGATGCTGGGGGAGCTCCACGAGCTGTACCTCCAGTTCAACCGCCGGCGGTACGCGACGGACCTGTTCTACGCGGCCAAGTACCAGGAGCTGACCCAGCTCCTCGAGGAGTCGCCGCTGCGCAACGAGGCCTACGCGCTGCTCTCGGAGATGGACGCCGCGCACATCGGAACGTACGACGCGCTCGTCAACGCACGGTAGCCCGATCCGCCAGGTAAACGGAGCCTGGCGTTGTGGCGGCATGGTTTTGGGCCAGCGCGGGGCCTCACCCCTGGGCTCCATGATCGACACCGCTCGTTCCCCGCTCGACGTCCTCGGCGTCTCCGAGGAGGCCTCGAAAGATGAGATCCGCCGGGCCTACCGCCGCCTCGTTCGGCGCTACCATCCGGATCGGAACCCTGGCGACGCGGGTGCCCGAGAGGCCTTCCTGCTCGTCCAGGACGCGTGGAGCCGGCTGAACCGCAAGGGGAACGAGCTGATCTTCGACCTCGAGCGCGTCGCGCAGGAGATCCAGAACGCGGCCCACGAGGTGGAGCGGCGGCGGCGTGGGGGGGGCGAAGGGGCCCGCGTCTGGCAGCAGGTGCGCGTCGAGCTGTGGCGGCCGCCGTCGGCCAAGTTCCTGTCGCGCGTGTTGGCCCCGTCGGCCCTGATGGGCCTCATCCTCGGAGCGGTGCTGGGAATCGCGGTGGTCCTCGGGCTGATCCCGCTCATCGAGGTGGTGGCCGGCTGGGCCGGCTACTCGGTCGCCGTGCCGGTGTGGTTCTCGGTGATGGTCGGGCTCGGCGTCGTTGGCGTCCTGGGAGGCCGCGCGATCTGGTGGGCCGAGCCCTCCCCGTGGGGCATCGACACGCACTGGCGCGGGCTCCGCGACCTCCGGTGGGACGTGCTGCTGAGCTGGAGCGAGATCGTCGACGTCGAGGAGACCGACGAGGGGCTGGCGCTGATCCTCACCGAGGCGGCCGGCCAGCGCCTCGGTGCGATCGTCCCGGAGGGCACGCTGTCCTCGCCGACCGTGTACCCGCTCCGCTTCGCCGAGGGGGGGGCTTCGCGCCTGGCGCCGATCGTGCGCGGCCAGATTGGCCACCCCGAGGCGGCGTAGAGCGCCCTTCGGGTCGCTCGGAGGCATGGAGGGCGCGCTCCGCGCGCGGAGGAATGGAGGGGCCGCCTCGGAGACGAAGCGGTGCAGGGAGCGGCCACCCACCTGCGGCTTGGTCTCGAGCGAACGACAGAGGCACGTCCGCTGTGTCCGTCACAGATCACGTCCCCTCTCCCTCGGGGTGAGAGACATGGTGAGGGGGTCGCCACCTCGGAGGGCGCCCGTCTCGGGGTTGAGCGTGACACTCGATTCGTCGCCCCCCTCCCAGCCTCCCCCCGCTGGCAGGGCCGTTAAGTTCTCATTCTGCGGCTCTGCTCCACCTACAGAGTCATCCCCGCGAACGCGGGGATCCATGCAACGGTGGCCAGAATTGGCGCCGTATGGATTCCCGCGTGCGCGGGAATGACTGAATTTTGGGGATTGGCGGCAGCACTTAACGGCCCTGCCCCCCGCTGGGGGGAGGAGACGGTTCCTCACCGAGGCGGTCGGCTCCGAGGCGGCGAATCGAGAGTCCCCTCTCTCTCGGGGTGAGAGACAGGGTGAGGGGACGGATTGCAAGCGCCTGCCCCTCTCGCCTAGCGCCCGCTGCGGTCCGGGAGGACCCGGGCGCGCCGCACGAGGTCGCCCTGCAGGATCCGGTCGACCACGTCGGCCCCCTCGACCACGCGCCCGAACGCCGTGTAGCGGCCGTCGAGGTGTGGCTGCGGGCTGTGCGTGACGAAGTACTGGACCCCCTCGGTGTCTTTCCCTGAGCTGGCCATCCCCGCCGTACCGGCCGTGTAGCGGAGGCGCGTGAACTCGCTCCGGATCGGCGTCTCGGGGCCGCCGTAGCCGTCGCGCCGGAAGTAGTCGCCGCCCTGGATCACGAAGTTGGACACGACGCGGTGGAACGGGACGCCGTCGTAGCGCCCGCCCGCCGCGGTGCGCGTGAGGAGCTGGACCGTCTGTGGCGCCGCCTCGGTGTCCATCTCGATCACGATGCGCCCCCGGTCGGTGTCGAGCACGAGGCGCGGCGCACGGCCGACCTGCGCGAGGTGCGTCCAGTCAATGGAGGTGGTGCCGTTGGTGCCGCTGCCCGCGACGTCCACCTCGACGCCGTCCACGAGGCGGTCGTTGAGGGCGTCGCGCGCGACCTCGCGGAGGGCCGGCGGGCCTTCCAGGGCGACGCCGAGCAGAAAGTCGACCTCGGCGCCGTCGCGGACCTGCCCCAGCGCGCGGATGATGGCGGACATCGGCGCGATGTCGTTGGGCGCGGAGAGCTGGCCGTAGACCGTCCGCATCCGCTCGGCGGTGCCCATCGCCCAAAAGGCGGAGTCGGCGAGGACGGGTGCCGTGATCGAGGTCGTGGCGAGATCGCGGCGCTCCAGGCCGTGCACGAACGTCTCGAAGAACCGCCGTGCCCCGTAGTCGCCGGTCTCCCACTGCGTCACGAGCCCCTGGAGAGCCGCGGTCGCCAGCAAGGTGTCGTCGGCACGGGCACAGGTGAACAGCCGCGTCAGCGCGGCGCCGTCGTCGGCGTGCCCGAGGGCGCGGAGGGCAGCGGCCTGGGCGAACCGGTCGGGGTGGGCGTCGGCCCACGCGAGCACCGCGTCGGCCCGGCCGGACCGGGCGACGAGCGGAAGCAGCTCGGCCTGCGTCGTCCACGCCAGGTCATCGTCCCTGAGGCGGTCGAGGGCGACCGAGAGGTCGTCGGTCGACGCCGCCTCGGGGTCGGCGAACGCAGCGGCCGCGGTCTGGGCGACGTGCGGGCTCGGGTCGTCGACTGCGCGGGCAAGCGCTCCGCGGGCCGAGATGTCGTCCACGCCGCGGAGCGCGCGAGCGATCTGGACCCGCGTGCGCCAGTCGGGCTCGGAGGCCAGCGCCTCGACCAGCCGCGGAACGTCCTGGCCGTCGTCGAGGCGGTCGAGGGCGCGGGCGAGGTGCATCCGGGACGCATCGCCGGCGCCGGCGTCGAATGCGGCGCGGAGGGCGACGGCTTGCCCGCGCCATGCCTCGGCGGGCGCACGCGTGAACCCGTACGCCGCCGCCTCGCGGAGGGCGGCGTCCTGCGCCCCGAGGCGGGCGGCGAGCCAGGCCGCCCAGGCTGGGCTCGTGACGCCCCGGATGCCGAACCGCGCCAGGGCGATGGCGCGCGTCGGTTCGAGCGATGCGGGCAGGGTGACACGGAGCAGGCCGGCGAGATCGGCCTGCCCGCCCGTCTTGCCGAGGGCGTCGAGCAGCTCGGCCTGCACGGCGGGCGTCGCCTCGGTGCGGAGCGCGACCAGGAGGGCCACGCCCGCCGTCGAGTCGGCCGTCTGCCCGATCGCGAACGCGGCGTCGGCACGCACGGCCGGGACCGGGTCGGAGAGGAGCCCGCGCAGCGGCAGCACCGCCTCGGGGGCCTGCACCGAGGCGAGGGCGAACGCGGCGCGCGCACGGACGAGGCTGTCCGAGTCGGCGAGGGCGTCGATCAGGCGGGCGCCGTCGCGGCGGAGCTGGAGGTCGACGACCGCCTGCAGGTCGGCGCGGGCGAGGAGGCCGTCGCTCGGGCGGCCGAGGTCCGCCTCGGAGGCGAGGGTCGGCGGCCCCGAGGCGGCGCATCCGGCGAGCAGGGCGGCGAGGCCGAGGGCGAGCGTGGCGCGCACGGGTCCGAGGGCGTGGGGGAGAGGCAGGGCCGCCGGGGTGCGAAAGGGGGGACTCGAACCCCCACGGGAATTACCCCACCAGATCCTAAATCTGGCGCGTCTACCGATTCCGCCACTTTCGCAGGCGGGGGAAACTACGCACGTCTCTCGACCTCAGACGCCCCGAGGCGGTGCCGCCTCGGCGGGGGCGGCGATCGAGGAGAGGAATGCGGGATCCACGGGTCCGCTCTGTTATCCTCTGGCTTCGACCCCTCTCCGTCGCCCATGCGCAAGCCGTTCCTGGTGGCCGTCCTTCTCGTCGCGGCTGCGGCCGCTCCGCAGGCGCAAGTCGTCGATCCGCTGCCGCCGCCGCTCCAGCCCAACGCGGACCCGTCGCCCGACGAGATCGTCGCGTTCGACCAGACGACGCCGTTCAACGAGTTCGTGCAGTTGATTCAGCCGTTCTTCCGTCGCGCATACGGGAAGCCCCTCATCGACCCGACGGGGCGCACCGAGCCGATCGGCTTCACCGCCCCTGGGCTCTCCGTGCAGGATGCCCTCACGCTTGTTCTCCGGGCCGCAGATCTGACGGTCGTCGAGGAGGAGCGGTTTTTCATGGTCGAGCCGATCGACGCTGCTCTCGGCTCGTCGACGCTCCAGGTCAATGCGCTCGACGCCGACCTGCCGACCGCCGCCGACCGCGAGATCCGCCTCGATGCCATCATCTTCGAGCTGAACTTGAACCGGGTCCGCGAGATCGGGACGAACTGGAGCTCGGTCTTCGGCAGCCAGCAGGGGGGGGAGCAGGGCGGCCAGGGCGCCGCCGACCGCCTCCGCCTGTTCCTCCAGACGCGCAGCGTCTTCGACGCGATCTCGGAGGTCATCACCGGGCCGGACCGGATCGACCTCGCGCAGCTCAACCAGATCTTCCGCCTGTTCGAGACCACCGGCGTCGGGCAGACCGTGTCGACGCCGAGCATCGTGGTCCGGAGTGGGCAGGAGGGCCAGTTCCAGAGCGGGGCCGACATCCCGATTACGCTCCGCGACTTCGCGGGCAACACCGTCCAGCGCTTCATCTCGACGGGCACGCTCGTCCGGGCCACCCCGCAGCTCATCGTCGACCAGGACGAGATCGGCAACACGGTCGAGTTCATCCACCTGATCGTCGACGTCGAGCGCAGCTCGGGGCGGCTCTCGGGCTTCGGCGTGACGATCGACCGCAACCGGGGCTCGACCGACATCCTGCTGGCCGACGAGGAGCAGGTGGTGCTGGGCGGCCTGTACTCGACCGAGGAGTCGACCGCGCGCAGCGGCATCCCCCTTCTGAAGGACATTCCGCTGCTCGGCCGCCTGTTCGGGTTCACGACCACGACCCAGACCGAGCAGGAGCTCATCATCGTGCTCCAGGCCAGCCTGGTCGACCCGATCCCGGAGCGCGTCCGGCGCGCCCGGCCGCGCGGGATCCTCGACACCGAGCGCGAGGGGCGCGGCGTCCGCCTCAACACGACCCAGGAGACCCTCGGCGACGACGTCGACCCCGACGGCAACTAGCCGCCCTGCTGACGACCGCAGACGGACGACCGCCGCCTCGGGGCCGACCGCCTCGGTGCGGAGAGACTGCTTCGGGCGGGGAGACCGCCGGCCTCGCACGGACGACCGCCGCCTCGGGGCCGACCGCCTCGGTGACCGAGAGTCCCCTCCCCCCAGCGGGGGGAGGTCGGGAGGGGGACGCCAAATCGACCACCTTCGGGTGATCTCCGAGGCGGGAGG
>JBCCQJ010000226.1:0-7247 GCA_039024395.1 Bacteroidota bacterium
GCGAACAGCGGAGAGCCGGCCAACCAGAACAGCGACGCTCTCTGAATCGAGATAGCCCAGGTCTCGGGCCAGCAGAAGATGGTTCTCCACCTCGGAGACGGAGCCAACAGCGATCTGGACGAAGCGGGCAAAGTCGGCGTCGGTCCGCCGACTCGACCCTTCGGCGAGGTTTGCCCCAACCGACGAGGCGGCTCGTCGGAGTTGGTTGGTCAGCCCGAACCGCTCGTCAGCCGGGAACAAACGCGAAGCCCGGTACACGTCGAGCGTCAGGGCGTGCGCATCCTGCCACACGCGGAGGTTCTGGAAAGGCTGCAAGGCTCAGGCCGGGGTTGGTGCCTCTCAAGACACCGCAACCCCCGAAACGCAACGGAAGGCCGACAGCCGAAGGCCGACAGCCGAAGGCCGACAGCCGAAGGCCGACAGCCGAAGGCCGACAGCCGAAGGCCGACAGCCGAAGGCCGACAGCCCTTACGCCTCCAGCTCCCGTTCGAAGCGAACCCGGAAGTCCCGGTAGGCCGCGTTGTAACCGGCCGCCGTGACGGCGTACCCCGAGGCGAGGCCCAGGACCGTCATGCCCGGGTGCTTGTTGGGAAAGGTGTCGTAGGCGAACCGCGCGTACCCGAGGCGAAACGCCTCAGCCTCCATCCGCACCAGCAGCGCCCGCGCCACACCCCGCCGGCGCCAGCCGCAGAGCACGCCGCCCTTGGCGCTGTAGAACGTCGTCGGGCTCTCGCCGTAGCCGACCTTGTAGCCCACCGCCTCGGGGCCGACCGACGCGAGCAGGAGCGTGAGGTCTTTGCGGTCCATGCGGTAGATCACCCGCGCCTCGCCGAACACGGCCGTGTTGAGGGCGCGGATTTCCTCGAACCGGTCCACCCCGACGCGCTCGATCACCAGCCCCGGCGGGCCAGTCGCGGCGGGAGACGGAAGGACGTCGAGTTCCATACCGGACGGTAGGGACTCCGCGCGCACACCGTCAAGGGCCTTACGGGCCCAATTCGTGAGGCTTGCCTGAGACCGCCTCCGAGGCGGGCAGCGCCGGCAGACCCGCCTCGGGGCGGGCGTGATCTTTTAGCAGGGGTAGGCGCTGCGTCTCCTCACATGGCACTGCGCCTCGTACCAGCGTCCACCGAGCGAATCGAGGCGGAGTCGCTTCCGCTTCCGAACCCACGCCGCATCAACCTCCCCGAGGCGGTAGAAGAGTACATGGTTGCCGTTCTGTCCAAGCCGTCGAAGCACGACGGCAGACGTGTCGGGGCTCACTTCGCCTGCAAACACCCCGAGGCGGTCCATCTCTCGCAGCAAGGTGGGCGACACACGGTCCTGGCGAATCGTGAACCCCGGTTCGACGTGTACGCGGACCGACTCTGCGAACGCAGCCATCGCCTCGGGGTCCGGTACCGCCTCCGGCGTCCCGCATCCCGCGACAAGCACGGAAAGAAGGGTCACGAGTCTCACGCGTCCAGAGACCTCCGATCCGCCTCGGGGAGCGCGGGCGGCGCGTCGTCGGCCGCCTCGGTGAGCGACCACGGCTCTAGGAGCGACTCCGAGACGCCCGAGAGGAAGCGGCTCGGCTCGGTCATGAACTGGCCCGTGCCGGGGCGGTACTGGACGAGCGGATACGCGCAGTACAGCTCGGTCTCGGCCCTCGTGAGCGCGACGTAGAGCAGCCGGCGCTCCTCGTCCTCCTGGTCGCTGCTGGCGAGCGCGAACGTGGACGGCAGCACGCCATCGAGGGCGTGGATCAGAAACACGGCCTCGAACTCGAGGCCTTTGGCCGAGTGGATCGTCGAGAGCACGAGCGGCGCCTCGTCTTTCAGCGCGCCCTCGGACTCCTCCTGCGACCAGTCGAGCGGGTCGAGGGCGAGCGACTCGAGGAAGGCCGTCCGCGAGCGGTGGCGGGCGGCGAGGCCGACGAGCGCGTCGAGGTCGGCCTCGCGCTTGGGGAAGTCGTCGGCGTAGGCGCGCTCGAAGACCGGGCGGTAGTAGGCGAGGAGCCGCTCGACCTGCGCCTCCGGGCCGAGCGCGTCGTCGCGGAGCGGCGTCAGCGCCTCGACCAGCCGCGCGACGCCCTCGGCCACCTTCGGCGACGGCACCACCTCGTCGACCGACTGGAGCGCGTGCACGGCGCCCTCCCCCGAGGCGGAGCCCGAGGCGGCCTGCCCGATCCAGTCGAGCAACCGCCGCGCCGTCTGCGGCCCGACGCCCTCGACGAGGCGGAGCGCCCGGTTCCAGGCCACCGCGTCGGCCGGGTTCTCGGCCACCCGCAGGTGCGAGACGACGTCCTTGATGTGGGCCGCCTCGGCGAGCTTGAGGCCGCCGTACTTGACGAACGGGATCTTGCGCCGGGTCAGCTCGCCCTCGAGCGCGTACGAGCACCAGCCGGACCGGAACAGCACGGCCATCCGGTTCAGCGGCGTCCCCGCCTCGCGCTTGTCGAGGACGACCTGCGCCACGAAGCGGGCCTCCCAGTCGTCGTCGGGCGCCTGCACGAGCGCCGGCAGGTCTCCCCCCTCGCGCTCGGTGAACAGGCGCTTGTCGTACTTCTCGCGGGCGCCCGCCAGGACGTGGTTCGAGAGGTCGAGGATGGGCTGCGTCGAGCGGTAGTTCTGCTCCAGCTTCAGGACCCGCGCGCCATTGTAGCGCTTGCCGAAGTCGAGGATGTGGCCCACGTCGGCGCCCCGGAAGCGGTAGATCGACTGCGCGTCGTCGCCGACGGCGGTCACGTTGCCGTGGACCGACTGGAACTGCTCGACGAGGTCGGCCTGGAGGGCGTTCACGTCCTGGTACTCGTCGACGAGCACGTGCCGGCAGCGGCCGGCCACGCTCTGGCGGACGTCCTCGTGCTCGCGCAGCAGGTCGAGCGTGTGCGCGAGGAGGTCGTCGTAGTCCATCACGCCGGTCTGCCGCTTCGTCTGGGCGTAGGCGAGCTGCAGCCGCTCGATCAGCGCGAGGTGGTCGAGGTACTGCGGGTAGGCCTCCTCGAGGACGTCGACGAGGTCGAGGCTGCGGTTCGTGGCCGCCGAGACCATTGCGAGGAGCGTCCGCTTCTTGGGGAACCGCTTCGGCAGCGTGTCGAGCCCGAGGCGGGTCCGCGCGAGGTCGACCACGTCGGCCGCGTCGGAGGCGTCGAGCACGCCGAACCGCCTCGGGAAGCCGATCCGCTCGGCGTGCACGCGCAGCGTCTCGAGGCAGAAGGCGTGGAACGTGCCGCCGCGGACGCGCTCGCAGCGGCCGTCGAGGAGGCTCCCAGCGCGCTGGAGCATCTCCGAGGCGGCGCGGCGGGTGAACGTGAGGAGGGCCACCTGCTCAGGCGGCACGCCCGTCTCGACGAGGTAGGCCACGCGGTAGACGAGCGTCCGCGTCTTGCCGGTGCCGGCCCCGGCCACGATGAGCGTCGCCCCGCCCGGCGCCGTCGCCGCGGCATGCTGCTGGGGGTCGAGCGCACCCGCGTAGTCGATCTGCAGGTCCGCCTCGGAGGCGGGCGCGCGGGGCTGGAGGACGAAGCGGCGGGCCACGGGGGCTGCAGGCTCTGGGCTATCGGCTATCGGCTATCGGCTATCGGCTATCGGCTGCAAGCTATCGGCAGGCGACCGTCTGGCACCGCCTCGGGGCACGAAGCCCTACACACCGAGGCGAACCTGCGAGGCGATCGACCGACAGCCGAAAGCCGACAGCCGACGGCCGGAAGCCGACGGCCGACAGCCCTAAAACACGAACTCCAGTGCGAACGGCAGCAGGTAGAACAGCCCGAGCAGGTAGAGAATCGCGTAGAGGCGGTTCTTGAACGCCAGCTCGCCCACCCACTCGGCCATGCGGATCGGGACCTCGCGGACGAACGAGATCGGGTAGATCATCGCGATCCCGAGGATGTTGAAGAAGGTGTGGCAGAAGGCGATCGTGAGGCCGGCCGCCGCGGCCGGCTCGCCGCCGGCGACGGCCACGAGCGCGGCCAGCACCGCCGTCGCCGTCGTGCCCACGTTCGAGCCGAGCATGTACGGGAACACCTGCCGCACGGTCAGGATGCCCGCCCCGATGAGCGGCACGACGAGGCTCGTCGTCACCGACGACGACTGGACCATGAACGTCAGCACCACGCCGAAGGCCATCGCCGCGAGCGGGTTGCCGAACACGTACTTGTCGAGCACGCCCTCGGCGCGCACCAGCACGAAGCCCTTGAGCAGTACCACCAGGTAGCGAAGGGCGACGAACAGCAGGGCGAGACCCACGAGCGCCATCAGCCACGGCGTCTCCCCGAGGAGGCCCGCGATGAGCCCCGAGACCACCTCGAAGGGCGTGTCGGCCAGGCCGCCGCCGCCGACGCCGGGGACGGCATCCGCGAGGGCTGTCGCCGGCCGCGAGATGACGCCGAAGAGCAGCTCGAGCGGCAACAGGATCAGCACGCTCAGCCAGTTGAAGAAGTCGTGCACGGTCGCGCCGGCCATCGCGCGGCGGAACTCCTCGGGGCGCGTGATGTGGCCCATCGAGACGATCGTGTTGGTCACCGTCGTGCCGATGTTGGCCCCCATGATGACCGGGATCGCGTTCGTGAGCGACAGCGTGCCCGTCGCGACGAGCGTCACCACGAGTGCCGTCGTGGTCGACGACGACTGGACGAGGCTCGTCACCAGGATGCCCGTCACGAGGGCGAGCATCGGGCTCCGGGTCGCGCGCTCGAGAAGCTCCTCGAGGGGGAACGTCCCCTGCCCGAGCGCCTTGATGCCGTCGCCCATCAGCTCGAGGGCGACCACGAACAGAAAGAGGACGGCAAAGAGAGCCAGGACGCGCGTCCAGATCGGCCCGCGGGCGGGCGTGCTGGGGTCGCTGTCCAGATCCGCCTCGTCGACCGGCGGCAGCGATGTCGCGGCGTCGAGGGGGAAGTCGTCGGAAGTCTGAGCCATGCGGGGGGGAGCCGGGGCTAGCGGGGGACCTCCCAGGTCGGCGCGTTGCGCACCTGGTCGAACGGGAGGGCGACCGCGGAGATGATGTTGGAGAGGTGCGAGGAGGTCCGGCCGATCATGCGCGAGCCGATCGAGAGCACGACGGCGGCGTTCGTCGATACGTCGTCCGCCTCGGAGAGGGACGTCAGGAAGGCAGCCACCTCGGCCTTGGTCTGGTCGTGCTCCTCCATCACCGTCCGCGCCGCCTGGACGTCGCCGCCGACGAAGGCGTGGCGGACGCGGGGAAAGGCGGCCTGGACGCGGTCCCGGATCGGCCGGAGGGCCTCGACGTGCGGTCCCAGGCGGGGCGCGTCGGCCAGCTCGGAGGCCTTGGCGACGCTCTTGGCGAGGTCGCCGCAGCGCTCGGCGTCCTGCACGATCGAGACCAGGAGCAGGCTGAACGAGGTCTCGACCTTGGGGTCGGACACCATGTGCTCCAGCACGGCGCGCCGGATGAGCCCCTCCGCCTCGTTGATCTCGTCGTCGAGCGCCGCGAGGTCGTTCTCGAGCGGCTCGTTGTCGAGGAGGCACGACGTCGCGTCGGCGTACATGACCGCGCTCGTGTCGAGCATCACGCCGAGGCGCTCGACGCTCTGCTCGATGAGCGGGGGCTTGGCGCCAGTCAGAAAGCTGAAGAGCTGCATACATCCGGGGGAAGGGCCGCGAGGCCGGGGGCAAGGTGACGCCTCGGTGTTGCCGGAGTGTTACGGACTCCGAGGCGGCCTGCGCCCTTCGACGGACTTCCGGTGAGTTCGGTCCAGGATGGGGAGCGGGGAGCGGGGAGCGGGGAGCGGGGAGCGGGGAGCGGGGAGCGGGGAGCGGGGAGCGGGGAGCGGAAGGTGCCGCCGCCTCGGGGCCGGCGCAAGGCTGTGACCGAGGCACCCGTAGAGACGCCCCGGCGAGGCGTCTCGGGCCGAGCACACCGTTCCATCCCCGCGCCGAGAAACGCCGGGCGTTGCCCCGAGGCGGATCGTCCCGAGGCGGGTCGTCCCGAGGCGGTCAGGCCGCGTTGCCGAGTGCCGCCGTGAAGTAGTCGTCGCCGCCGGGCCGCGGGTGCAGCGCCACGATGCCCGCGCGGGCCAGCATGACGAGGTCCTTCGACGCGCGCCACGGCGGGGCCTTCGTCATCCGCGCGTACTCGCGGACGGTGATCCGCTCGTGGCGGTCGAGGTAGTCGAGCAGCCGCCGCTCGGCGTCGCCGAAGGTGAACGTCACCGGGTCGTCGCGGCCCTCGGCCTTCATCAGCGACACCGCCTCGGCGCTGGCCTCGACCGACTGGTCGTCGACGCGGACGAACGCGCGGCGCTTGGGCAGCGAGCCGTCCGGGCGGCGATCCGGCAAGAGCACGTGCGGCCGGTCGGGGCTGGCGGGCACGTGGACGACCAGCACCTCGCGCTTG
Organism: Bacteroidota bacterium; assembly: GCA_039024395.1. Lineage (GTDB taxonomy): Bacteria > Bacteroidota > Rhodothermia > Rhodothermales > Rubricoccaceae > Rubrivirga. Next base: position 6,340 of record JBCCQJ010000226.1, read on the forward strand.
CGGCTGATGCGGACCGCCTCGACGTCGAGGTCGACCTCGGGGAGGATGCGGTCGGCGAGCGCCTCGCGGAGGGCGTAGAACTCCTCGTGGGCGTCCTTGAGGCCGATCACCGTGCCGTCGTCGTCGACGCCGATGAGGACCTTGCCGCCCGATGTGTTGGCGAGGGCGATCACCTCACGGGCAAGGCGCTCGGGGCGCGGGACGCGGTTCTTGAACTCGAGGTGCGTCCCCTCCCCCATCGCGGCCAGTCGCTTCAGGTCGTCGTGCGTCATCAGGGTCGAGGCGGGGGACCCCCTCGGTACGACCGCCGGCCCGATGGGTTCGCCACCCGACGCCTCGGGCCGACGTCGACCTCCCACGTTCTGCGCTCCCCATTCCCTCCTCTCTCCCCATTCCATCGAGCGGCACGAGGGAACGGAAACCGCCAGCGGGCCGGACCGACCACCCGCGAACAGGCCGGCAGACCTCTACGCCTCGGTCCCGTCGAAGGCCGGCCCCTCGCGGGCCGGGTCCCGGCCCAGGGCGCCCTCCAGCTTGGGATCCCGCGTCATGAGCGCGCTCACCGCCTCGGCCGGTGCCAGCCCCTCGAACAGGATCGCGTGGACCGCCTCGGTGATCGGCATCTCGACGCCGTGGCGCCGCGCGAGGGCGCGCACCGAGGCGGTCGTCCGGACGCCCTCGACCACCATCGTCGAGGCGTCGAGGGCGTTCTCGGTCGTCTCGCCGCGCCCGACGCGCTCGCCGAAGCCCCGGTTGCGGCTGTGGCCGCTGAAGCACGTCACCACGAGGTCGCCCAGGCCGGCCAAGCCGGCGAATGTGTGTGCCTGGGCGCCCATCGCGAGGCCGAGGCGGGTGATCTCGGCCAGCCCGCGCGTGACGAGCGCCGCCTTGGCGTTGTCGCCCAGCCC
>JBCCQJ010000227.1:0-7225 GCA_039024395.1 Bacteroidota bacterium
ACCGGGCCGCTACGTCAGGGATGGGGGCGTGGCCGCGCTCGTAGGCCTCGACGGCGCGGCGGCGGAGGTCTGTAGAGATCGCCATGGCAAGGGCGGAGCGGCGAAGCTACCATGCCAGAACTACCGCGTCACGCTGTATGACTTCGAACTCGAGGTTTTTCGTGATCGCGTCGGAGCGGCCGTTGCTGTTGGGCTCTGCGATAATGCACCGGAAGCGATCGCCTGTTTGCTCCTGGCATGGGCCTTCTTCACCCGAGATGTGAAGCGATAGGGCTCCGAACGCGACCTCGCGGGTGAAGAGGTCCATGAGGAACTCCGCACCGCTGTTTACGAGATCGTTCGTGAACTGCACCGAATCGTCGAGGCTGCCATCGGCGTCGCGGACGTCGAGCGTCCAGTGGCCGGTGATGTGGATGCCGTCCGAGGGCGGCTCCGAGGTGGGCGCGGTCGTCTGGGCGAGGGCGGGGCTCGCGGCCAGGAGCGCGAGGAGGGCGTACGCGAAGGGTCTCATGCGGCGGGGTGGAGGGCAGACACCTAACTACACGCCGAATCGCTGCGCGGGGGATCATCGCGTCTCGCGCATCGGCGCAATCCGGCCTGCGCCGCCTCGGGGCCGGCCCCTGGCTCCACTCCCCCGAGGCGGTCTGGACTCCACCCCGAGGCGGTGTCGTCGGGTGCTGACCGCCTCGAGGGCAGGCGACCGCCTCGGGGGGAAAGGGGCGTTTGCGGCTCCCAATCCGGGAGCGGTGAGGGTTGGATGATGACGGAGAAGAAGGCGAGAGGGCATGGAACCTGAAAGGAAACCGCCCCTACACGCAGTCGGCGCGTCACCCTGGGCTGCGTGTTCTCTTCTCTCACCCCACCCCACCACCCATGACCGCTTGCAACGCCGCGGGGCGTTGGTGCCCCTGGTCCCTCCTCCTTGCCGTTCTCCTGTCCGTCCCAGCGGGCGCCGTGCCCGTCAAGTTCTTCGGGCAAGACCCCCAGCCTACCCCTGCCCTCACGTTGCCCGCCTCGGGGGCGTCGGTGACGGCACGCAACGCCTTCCTCTCGAACCTGGACCTGAGCACGGTCGGGACGGAGGACTTCACTGCGGTCACCGTCACGGACCCTGCTACACCGGGGGCGACGTTCTCGCTGAGCTTCGCCGGCGGCTCCGGTACGATCACCGGCGCAGGCAGTGCGAACAACGGCCGCATCCTCTCGGGCGACGACGGGTTCGGCGCCTTCGCCACCTCGCCGAGCAACTTCCTCAAGGCGACCGGCGATCTCTCGATCACGTTCAGCCAGCCGATCTCGGCGTTCGGCTTCTACCTGACCGACGTCGAGACGGTCGACGCCGTCCGTCTGACGCTGACGCCCGACGGCGGCGGTCCGGATGTGGTCCTCGAGTACGGCGGCATCATCAACAGCGGCTCGACCGGGCAGGTGCCCGGCAACGGGCAGGTCAACTTCGTCGGGTTCATCGATGCGGAGACCCTCTACACGACCGTCGAGGTGAGCTTTCCTGGCACGAACGGGGAAGGCTTCGGGTTCGACGACCTCACGGTCGGAGACGCGAGCCAGGTCACGTCGGAGCAGGTGACCGTCACCCAGGCCAACATCGGCGACGGACCGGGCTGGCGCCTCCTCGGAGCCCCGGTCAGCGGTGTGACCGTCGACGCGCTCGCGCTCCAGAACCTCGTCCAGGGCGTGCCGGCCGGCAACGGCCAGACCCAGCAGCAGTACCCCGACGCTCCCTCCAACCTCTACACGGCCTACAACGGCGGCGGGCGCTACGACTACACGACCGCCTCGACGACCGGCTTCGAGTTCGAGCCCGGCCGCGGCTACTGGTGGTACTGGTACGATCAGAACATCGACCCGCCCAACACCATCGCCGGCGGCGGCACGAGCGAGAGCGTCGAGCTGAGCGGCTTCTCCCTGACGTCGCTCGGCGACGACCTCACGGCCAACGTCGTGCGCGCGTTCACCGACAATGCCAACAGCGCCTCCGACAGCGGACAGCCCGACGCCAACCCGTCCGGCCCGAACGGCGAGGTGCTGCCGGCCGACGACGACTTCTACATGCTCGCCAACCCGTTTCCCGAGGCGTTCCGCCTTAGCGGCGTCACGGCGACGGGCGGCACGCTCCAGGACCTCTTCGTGGCCTGGGACCCGCTCGACGAGACGGGCCAGGACCCGACCGACCCCAACCCCACGCTCGACGGGCCGGGCAGCTACATCGTGCTCTCGGCTACGGGCGCGCTCGGCGCGCCGGACTCGGTGAGCACGTGGCAGGGCTTCATGGCCGAGGTGACGAGCCCGACGACCGTCGGCGGGACCGTCGAGTTCACCTACGCTGTCGCGTCGAGCGGCGGCACGGGCGACCCGCCGTTCTACGGCCGCCGCGCGCCGGAGCTCTACGGCCACCTCGAATTGCAAGGCACGACCGCCTCGGGGGCGCGCGTCCGCGACGCGGCCGCGTACGTGCGTGTCCGCGACGAGGCGGCGCTCGGGTGGGACCGCTTCGACTTCTCGAAGCCGCTCCCCCCGACGCCGACGTACGCCCTCGTGGCACCGGTCGGCGAGCGGGACGGCGAGGCCTACCGCCAGGCCGTCGTCTCCTTGCCTGCGGGCATCGAAGCGTCGGTGCCGGTTGCCTTCGCGGCCACCGAGGCGGGCGCCTACACGCTGACGTGGGCCGGCGACCTGGGCGCGACGCTCGTCGACCGGGTCACCGGCAACCGCGTCGCGCTGACCGAGGGCGCCACCCACGCCTTCGAGGCCGAGGCGACGCCGTGGACCGAGCGGTTCGCGATCGAGATCGCCGCCTCGGCGGTCGCCGCCGAAGACGGCCCCGAGGCGGTCGTCGTCGGCACGCCGTTCCCCAACCCGACCGCCTCGGGGGCGACGCTTCAGGTTCGCCTCGCCGAGGCGGGCGCGGTCACGGTGTCGGTCTACGACGCCCTCGGCCGCCGCGTGCGCTCGCTTGAGGCCGGCGTGGTCGCCGCTGATACCCCGGCCGCTCTCGCCGTCCCCACCGCCGGCCTCGCGCCCGGCGCCTACACCGTCCGCGTCGACGGCCCGACGGTCTCAGCCGTCCGGTCGCTCACTGTCGTCCGCTAGCCCCTCCGACCTATGAACAAAATCCACGCTTTCGCTCTTCTCGGCGCGTTCCTGACGCTGGGCGCGACGGTCGCCTTCGCGCAGCCGCCGCCTCCCAACGCGCCGGCGGCGATCCCCGTCGACGGCGGGCTGGGCCTGCTGGCTCTCGCCGGCGGCGCCTACGCGGCCAAGCGTCTGCGCGCGCGCCGCGCCGACGGCTAGCACGGCCGCTCCGAAGCTCCCCCCGCGCCCCCGATGCCCCGTGCGTCGGGGGCGCGCCGTGTTCGGTGCATTTCCGGGGACCCCCGAGGCGGGTCCAGCGTGCGAGCCTCAACCTGACGCCGCCGTGACGCCGACCCCGACGCCGCTCGACACCTCCGTCGCCTTCCGCAAGCGGGCGCGCTACGTGGTCGTGCTCGTGACGCTCACGCTGGTGGGCCTGTGGGTGGGGTGGAGGGCGCGGCAGGCGCTCCTGCTCGGGTTTCTCGGCGTCGCGCTCGGCGTGCTGTTCTACCGGGCGAGCCGGTGGCTGGCCGCCCGCCTCGGGGCGCCGCGGGGCGTGATGCTGGCGCTCGTGATCCTGGGCGTGGTCGGAAGCGTCGCGGCGGCGGCGGCGCTGGTCGGGCCGACCCTCGTCGGCGAGGCGCGCGCCCTCATCGAGGCGGGGCCGGAGCTGATCGCCCGCGCCCGCGCGCAGCTCGGGATTCCCGACGACGCCCTCGTGCTCCCGAGCAGCGGCACGGGCATGGCGTCGCGCGCGCTCGGCGTCTTCTCGTCGGTTGCCGGAGGGCTGGCGAGCCTCGTCGTCGTCCTGATCGTCGCCATCTACACCGCCGCCGAGCCCCGGCGCTACACCGACGGCGTGGTCCGGTTCGTCGACCGCGAGCACCAGCCGTTCGTGCGGTCGGTCCTCGACGACGTCGAGGAGGTCCTGGTGTCGTGGCTGAAGGGCGTCGGGATCGCCGTCGCGGCGCTCGGCACGATGGCGCTCGTGGGGCTGTCGATCATCGGGCTGCCCGGGGCCGTCGCCCTGGCGGCCTTCGCGGCTGCGCTGACGGTCATCCCGACGTTTGGGCCGCTCCTCGGGTGGGCGCCGGCCATCGTGGTCGGCTTCGCGCAGGGCACGACGCCGGGCCTGTGGACGCTCGGGCTGGCCGTGGTGGCGCAGCAGATCGAGGGGAGCGTCATCACGCCGAAGGTGCAGGGCGCGATGGTGTCGGTGGGGCCGGCGCTGATCGTGGCGGGCCAGATCGTGCTGGGCACGCTCGCCGGCTTCCTGGGCGTCCTGCTGGTGGTCCCGATCCTGGGCGTGGGGCTGGTCCTGGTCCGGCGCCTCTACATCGGCCCGTTTGTGGACGGGGAAGGGCCGAAGCCCGCTGGAAGCTCTGAGGAAGACGCCTCCGCACATAGGGCGTCCCCCGAGGCGGTCCCGGCGCCCACCTAGACGACCCGTCTAGCTTGCGATTCCCCTCTCCGACCCCACCATGATCCGCACGCTACTCTGCGCCGTCGCGCTCGCCACCGCGGCGCCGACGATGGCGACGCCCGTCAAGTTCTTCGGGCAAGACCCCCAGCCGAGCCCGGCCAGCGTGCTCCCCGCCTCGGGGGCGTCGGTCGCGGCGCGCACCGAGTTCCTCTCCAACCTCAGCGGCGTGGGCACGGAGGACTTCGGATCGGTGACCGTCACCAATCCCAACACGGCCTCGGCGACGTTCTCGCTCTCGTTCGCGGCCTCCTCCGGCACCATCACCGCGACCGGGGGCGGGTTCCGCGCCCGGATCCAGCAGAACAAGCCGCCCTCGGAGCTGGACGCCTTCGCGACCTCGCCGGTGGACTTCCTCAAGGCGAACGGCGGGCTCACCCTCTCGTTCGACACGCCGATCGCCGCGTTCGGCTTCTACATCACCGATGTCGAGGTGCCCGACACGGTCCTGCTGACGCTGACCCCCGACGGAGGCGGCGCGCCGGTTGAGCTGCCCTTCACCGGCATCATCAACACGGGCCAGCCGGGCGGCATCCCCGGCGATGGGCAGGTCGCGTTCATCGGGTTCATCGACACCGAGACGCTCTACACTGGCATCGACATCTCGTTTCCGGGCACCTCGGCGGGCGCCGAGGCCTTCGGGTTCGACGACATGACGGTTGGCGACGTGGGCCAGGTGACCTCCGAGCAGGTCACGGCGACCCAGGCCGACATCTTCGACGAGCCGGGGTGGCGCCTCCTCGGGGCGCCCGTGACCGGGGTGACCGTCGACGCGCTCGCGCTTCAGAACCTCGTCCAGGGCGTGCCGGCGGGCAACGGCCAGGCGCAGCAGCAGTACCCCGCGGCGCCGACCAACCTCTACATCGCCTACAACGGGGGCGGCCGCTACGACTACGTCGCGCCCACGGCGACGGGCACCGAGGCGGTCCCCGGCGAGGGCTTCTGGTGGTACTGGTACGACCAGGCCATCGACCCGCCCGACGACATCGCCGGCGGCGGCACGAGCGAGAGCGTCGTGCTGGACGACTTCGCGCTGACCGCCCTCGGCGACGCCTCGACGGTCGACGTGGTGCGCATGTTCACCGACAACGCCAACAGCGCCTCCGACAGCGGCAACTCGGACGCCAACCCGTCCGGCCCGAACGGCGAGGTGCTGCCGGCCGACGACGACTTCTACATGCTCGCCAACCCGTTCGCGGTCCCGTTCGCCGTCGACGCGATCTCGGTGACCGGCGGCACACTCCAGGACGCCCTCTTCGCGTGGGACCCCGGCGACCCCAACGCGACCCCGCCGACCGGCGCCAACCCGACGCTCGACGGGCCGGGCAGCTACCAGATCCTCTTCCAGACGCCCCTCGGCGGCGGCGCCGCCGACCGCGCGGCGGTCTGGCAGGGGCTCATGGCCGAGGTCACGAGCCCGACCACCATCGGCGGGACCGTCGAGGTGACCTACGCCGCCTCGGGACGTGACGCGACCGCGACGCCCCCCTTCTACGGCCGCCAGCGACGTGTCGCTGAGCCCTACGTGCACCTCCGCCTCGAGGGCGTGACCGAGGGCGGCGCCTGGGTCCGCGACGAGGCGGCCTACGTCCGCCTCCGGCCCGACGCCTCGGCCGGGTGGGACCGCTACGACGCCTCGAAGCCGCTCCCGCCGACGGGCACGCACGCCCTCATCGCGCCGGTCGGCGTGCGCGACGGCGACCGCCACCGGCAGGCCGTCCTCTCGCTGCCCGACGACGGCGCCGTCACGGCTAGCGTCGACTTCCTCGCAACCGGCGCCGGCGCCTACACCCTCCTGTGGGAGCAGGGCGCGGCCGACACCTGGGACGCCGAGCTGACCGACCACGCGACCGACACCGTGGTCGACCTCGGCGCGGCGACCGCGTACGCCTTCACGTCCGAGAGCAGCGGCTGGACGGAGCGGTTCAGCGTCCGGTTCGCCCCGCGGGCCGTCTCCATTGACGAGGGCGTGGCCGAGGCCTCGGTGGCGATGACCGGCCCGAACCCGACCGCCTCGGAGACGGCCGTCGTCGTCCGCCTCGGGGCGCCCGAGGCGGTGCGCATCACGGTCGTCGACGCGCTCGGCCGCGAGGTGGCCCGCCTCCACGACGGCACGGTGCCGGCCGGTGCGACCCGCTTCGGGGTCGAGGCGGCGGCGCTCGCGCCGGGCGTCTACACGCTCCGCGTGGAGGGCGAGAGCGTCCGCGCATCGCCCACGTTCACCGTCATCCGGTAGCGCCGGCCCCGCCGGCTGCGGCGGGGGCGTGACACGGCGGTTGGCAGGGGCGGATCCGATCCTCGGGCTCCGCCCCGCCACCGCGATGCCCTCTCGCGACCTCCATGTCACCGTCGGCGTCGGCCCGCCCACATGGCCCGAGGCGCCCGTCGGGTTCGCCGCCGACGTGCGGCTCGTCAAGGCGGCGCTGCTCTACGGCGACCGCGTCGCGCTGGTGAGCCCGGCGGCGAGCCTCCTGCGCCGCCTCGCCCATGAGGCCTCTGGCGCCACGAGCGCCCGCCAGAGGCTCGACATCCTCGCCAGCGTCGCCGACGACCTCGACCTGGGCGACGCGCCGCTGCGGCTCCGCCAGAGGCTCGGCGAGCCCGGCATCGACGCCACGGTGGAGCGCCTCTGGCGCGCGTTCCGAGGACGGCTCG
>JBCCQJ010000228.1:0-7218 GCA_039024395.1 Bacteroidota bacterium
CAGCTCTCGCCGACGAACGGCCCCTCGGGCACGCGCCCGCGCGACGGCTTGAGCCCGAACACCCCGCCGAAGGAGGCCGGGATGCGGATCGAGCCGCCGCCGTCGGACGCGCTCGCCGCCGGCGCGATGCGCGCCGCGACCGCCGCCCCGGCCCCGCCCGACGACCCGCCCGGCGAGCGCTCCGGCGCCCACGGGTTGCGCGCCGGCCCGTAGGCCTGCGGCTCGGTCACGCCCATCAGCCCGAACTCGGGCACGGACGTCTTGCCGACGAACACGAGGCCCGCCGCCCGGTAGCGCCCGACGAGCGTCGAGTCCGCCTCGGGGACGAAGTGGCGGAACGCCTCGGAGCCCGACCGCATCGGCATCCCGGCAACGGCGTGCATGAGGTCCTTGACCGGGAACGGGACGCCGCGGAACGGGCCGTCCAGCGCCGAGGTGGCCTGCGCGATCACCGCCTCGGGGCGCTCGACGTGCGTGAAGGCGCCGAGCGGCTCGCCCCGCGCCTCGGCCCGTGCGAGCGCCGCCTCGGCCAGCTCCTCGGGGCTCACCTCGCCCGCGCGCACGAGACGCGCGAGGTCGGTCGCGTCGAGGCGGTCGTACTCGGGGAGGGGCAGGGGCATGGCGGGGGTGGCGGGGGGCGGACGTGGTTTGCCGCCCGACCCGTGGGAGTTCCCTCCCCCGAGGCGGTCCGCTGGGAGTTCAACCGGGATCGATCCCGCGCTCCGGATCTCATCGCCGACCGGGACCTCGTCGCCAGGGCGGCCACCACGCCCGCCCCGGAGGGGCCGCCTCGGGGCGTTCCGCATGGCGGTGGTCCTACCTTGCCGTCTCCTCTCGCCCTGCCATGTCCCGCTCGCCCGTGTTCACCGCCGTCTCAGGGCTGCTCGCGCTCGCCGTAGGCGTGGCGCTCGTGGCGCCCGCTGGATGCAGCGACCGTGCCGGCGCCGAGGCGGCCCCGCCCTCCGACGCGCCCGCTCGCCTCGTGGCGGACACCCTCGACACCGACTCCACCGAGGCGGCGCCCCCCGAGGTGGTCCGCCCCGACCTCCCGGAGGGCTTCATCCGGCTCCGTGACGTGGCCCCGCTCATCGCCCACGAGATCCGCTACACGACGCCCTACAACTTCGTCGGCGAGGTGATCGACGGCTACGAGGCGCCGGAGTGCATCCTCACCACCGAGGCGGCCGAGGCGCTGGGCCGCGTGGCCGACGACCTCGCGCGCGACGGCCTCGGGCTGAAGGTCTACGACTGCTACCGCCCGCAGCCGGCCGTCGACCACTTCGTGCGGTGGATCTACACCGACGACCGGCGCACGAAGACGGCCTTCTACCCCGAGGAGCCCAAGAACACGCTCTTCCGACGCGGCTACATCGCCCGCCGCAGCGGCCACAGCCGCGGCTCGACGGTCGACCTGACGCTGGTCGACCTGCCCGCCGCCGCCTCGGTGCTGCCCGACTCGGTGCTGGAGCGCGCGATGGCCGACCAGCAGCGCTGCGACCGCCCCCGCGGCGAGCGGCTCGACGAGGGCGACCGCGACATGGGCACCGGCTTCGACTGCTTCACGCACCTCTCGGCCACCGAGAGCCCGGGCGTCTCGGCCGAGGCCCGCCGCAACCGCTACCGCCTCCGCGAGGCGATGAGCCGGCGCGGCTTCCGCAACTACTCGAAGGAGTGGTGGCACTTCACGCTCCGCAACGAGCCGCACCGGGACACCTACTTCGACTTCCCAGTCCAGTAGGCACCGGCGTCGCAGCGGGACCACGGACCACAGACGACGGACCGCGGACGGTCGCCTCGGGGCCGCGCTCACGTTCCCCACCGTGTCATCCTGAGCGAGCGCAGCGAGTCGAAGGATCTCTCGCAGGACGACGCCCCGAGGCGGACTCGGCGTACGGACCGAGAGCGCTGTCACCCGTGCACCGCCTCGGGGGGAGCGCTCTCTGTGGCGACGGCCGACCTCGTCGCACCAACGATGGCTGCGCCGACGCTTCGCGGTCCTTCGACTCCGGGCGGAGCCTGTGCTGAGCCTAGCCGACGTACCCTCCGCCCAGGATGACAGGCAAAAACGGTGTGCTCCGCCCCGAGGCGGGGCAGCGGTTCCGTCTCGACGCCGCCTCGGGGCGAGCGTATCGTGGGGCGATGCGCGCGCTCGTCCTCTCGCTCCTCGCCCTCGGGGCCGCCTCGGCGGCGGCCCAGGCGCCCGAGCGGCTGGCCCCGCTCCCGCCCGACACGACGGCGGCGCGCTACGGGTCGAGCGGGTCGCTCGTGTTCGTGCTCACCGAGTACGGGCTCGGCCTCGGCGGGGCGATGCGGGCGCGGCTCACCGACGACCTCTCGTTCGTCACCGAGGTGGCCCTCGGGGCGGGGCGCGACGAGCGCGAGCAGCGGTTCTTCGTCGGCTTCTTCGGCGACACCATCACGCCGTTCAAGCGCAACTACGTGCTGCTGCTGCCGCTGCACGTGGGGCTCGAGCACCGGCTGTTCCGCGAGGCGGTCGAGGACAACTTCCGGCCGTTCGTCCACCTCTCGGCCGGGCCGACGCTGGGCTACCAGTGGCCCTACTTCGACGACGTCGACGGCGACGGCCGCCTCGACGAGGGCGAGGAGCGGCTGGGCGCGTTCGGCGGCTTCGGCGACGGCGAGGCCCGCCTCGGGGTCGGCGGCACGGTGGCCGTGGGCGCCTTCTTCGGGCGCGGCCGGCGGACGACGCAGGCCCTCCGCTTCGGCCTCCAGGGCACCTACTTCCCCGTCGAGGTGGACCTGCTGGAGATCGACGAGACCGTCGACCGGCCCTCGCGGCGGCAGTTCTGGACGCCCGTCGTCAGCTTCCACGTCGGCCGGCTGCTCTGACCCCGAGGCGGCCGTCTCTGTCGCCCACCGAGGCGGCACGTGTAACGCGGCGCGGGTGGCATCCGTGGAGGGGGCACACCGCCCGGTCCCCTGTGCCCGCCGTCGCTCCGCAGATCGCCTCCGCCCGCATCGTCGGCTACGACCTGGCCCGCGCGCTGGCCGTGTTCGGGATGGTCGCGGTCAACTTCAAGATCGTCCTCGGCGCCCCCGAGGCGGGGCCGGCCTGGCTCGCCGGCGGGGTTGGCCTGCTCGAAGGCCGGGCGGCCGCCACGTTCGTCGTCCTCGCGGGCGTCGGGCTGTCGCTGCTCTCGCGCACCGGCCGCCAGTCGGGCGACCCCGGTCGCCGCGCGGACGACCGATCGACGACGCTGCGGCGCGCGCTCTTCCTGTTCGTCGTCGGCCTCGCGTACACGCCGATCTGGCCCGCCGACATCCTCCACTTTTACGGCGTCTACCTCGCCGTGTCGGCGTTCCTGCTCCACGCCCCAGCGCGCCGCCTCGGGGCCTACGCGGCAGGGCTCGTGGTCGCGTTCGTGGGGCTCGCTCTGGTGCTCGACTACGAGCAGGGGTGGAACTGGGAGACGCTGGAGTACGAGGGCCTCTGGACGCCGGCAGGGATGGCGCGCCACCTCGTGTTCAACGGGTTCCATCCGGTCATCCCCTGGCTCGGGTTCGTGCTGCTGGGCATGATCGTGGGCCGGATGGACGTCCGCCTCGGGGCGGTCCGCCGGCGCCTCTTCGCCTGGGGGGTCGGCGTGGCCGTGGGGGCGGAGGTCCTGAGCCGCGGTCTCATTGCGGCGCTCTCACGCGGGGCCAGCCCCGCCGACCAGGAGGTCGTCGGCTTCCTGTTTGGGACGTCCCCGATGCCGCCGATGCCGCTCTACATGCTGGCCGCCGGCGGGACGGCGTGCGCCTTGATCGCGGCCGCCGTCGCGGTGGGCGAGCGGTTTCCTCGGGCGCCGTGGCTGCGTCCGCTCGTGGCGACGGGTCAGCTGGCCCTCACGCTCTACGTGGCGCACGTCGTGATCGGGATGGGCACGCTGGAGGCGATGGGTCGCCTCGGGGGCCAGTCGCTCGGGGTCGTGCTCGCCGCCTCGGCCCTCTTCTGCACCGGCGGGGTGGTGTTCGCGCACCTGTGGCGCCTCCGGTTCTCCCGGGGGCCGCTCGAGGCTGCGATGCGGTGGATCACCACGCCGCGGGAGGGCTCTCAGCCGTGAGACCTGTTACTGGCGGACCGGCCCCGAGGCGGTCTACCGCTCCACGTCGATCGGCGCACAGTAGGGCGAGAGGCCCATCACCTGCCGCCGGTCGCCGGGCGCCTCGCCGTGCTGCACGTTGAGGCCGACGAGCACCTGCCCGTTCGGGCACGCCCGCGTCTCCTGCCAGTCGGTGCAGTTGGGCCGCTCGAACGTCTCGGTCGCCAGCGACTCGATGCCCTGCACGGTCGCCATGATCGACTCGGTCGCCACGCGCGGCCCCGAGGCGTCGAGCGTGACGCCGAACACGCGGAGGCCCTTCATGCGGAGGCTCCCGCTGTTCTGGCAGATCGCGAGGCGCGAGAGCGCGTAGGGCTCGCCCGAGGCCAGCACCGGCAGCGGCGTCGCCGCCGTGCTGTTGTCGAACAGGCTCGCCAGCCCGCGCGCCGCCTCGACGGTCATGGTGGTCAGGTTGGTGCCGCCGAGCGAGACCTGGACGTAGTTGGCCGCCTCCACCTCGGCGGGCGTCTCGGCGCGGTGGAAGGCCGCGACGTGGAGGCTGCGCGCCGTCGGCGCATCGCCGTCGCATTCGTCGAACACGTGCGTCGCCTCGGGGGCGTCGTCGGGGCCGAAGCTCCAGAGGGCGAGCCAGCACGGCACGTCGGCGCGCTCGCCCATCTCGATGGCGTAGACCCAGTGGCCGTCGGGCACGCGGAGGGGCGTCATCAACATGCCCGCGCGCTGGCGGCTGCCCGAGACGCCCGCAAGCGACCCCTGTCCGTGCGAGAACGTAGGCTCAGCCTCCGCGCCGTCGCCGGCGTCCGCCTCGGGGGTCGTCCGCTCGGGACGCACACCGATGCCCACGTTGCCCCCGCCGGGCCGCTCGAAGGTGCCCTCCAGGACCCGAGCGCCGCCGGTCTCTTCTTCGTCGGAGTCACCCGGGACCACGGTCCCAGGACGTCCCCGAGGCGGTCCGTCGCCGCGGAGGCCGCCGCGCGAGCCGGGCGTTCCCACCTCGGGGTCGGCCTCGTCGGCCGCCCCGCGCGATCCGAGGCCCTGCGACGGATTGTCGAGGGGACCGCCCGTGCGTCCTGGAAGCGCGCGGCCCGTGCCGCCTCCGCCCGCCTCGGGGGTCGCGTCGTCGGGGTCAGCCTCGTCGCTGGCCCGGCCGCCAGCCCGGCGGTCCCGCCGCGCGCGCGCCTCCTCCATCGCCTCGCGGATGCAGTCGGGGTCCGTGCCGCAGCGGGTCCGGATGCGGTTCTGGAGTCGCTCGGGAAGCGCCTGGAGCTGCGCCGAGGCCTCGGGGCCGAGGGCCGCCGTCTCGGTCTCCGAGGCGGACTCAGAGGCGGAGCGCTCGGCGGCGAGGTCGACCAGCTCACCCACGAGGCGCTGGACGGACGGCGGGAGGTCGCTCAGCGACCCGCCGGTGCCGTCGCGCTCGGCGCGTGCGTGCTCCAGAGCCTGCCGCGCGCACGCGCGGTCGGTGCCGCAGCGCTCCTGGACCCGGTCGCGGACGGCCGCCGCGCAGGCGGCGTCGCCCTCACACAGCGCCTCGACGGCGGCGCGCATGGGGGCGCGTCCCGACTGGGCCAACGCAGGAGCGGCCCCGAGGAGAACAACGAGGACGAGCAGGGACGGTCGGAGCATGGCGAGAGGGAGGTGGACTCCCCCTCCATGCGACAGACCGCCTCGGGGCGGACCATCTCGGCTGGATGCGATGGCGGTCCGGTCGCCCTCAACCCACCCGCCCGTCTCTGGGAAACCTCTCTCGCATAGCCTCCTCATTCCCGAGGCGGCGGTCCGCGGTCAGCCGTCGGTGGCCGCGCCGCCCCGAGGCGGCTACGGCCCGGCCTCGCGGAGCGGGTAGATCACCTTCTGGATCACGGCCTCCTCCAGGGCGTCCTCCTCGTACCACACGTCGTCGATCCACAGCCCGAGCGTGGAGCCGACGCCCGACGCGACGGCCTGCTTCTTCCGCGCCAGGATCTCGGCCTTGCCCGCCTCGGTGTCGAGCGCCTCCTTCACCGCCCCACCGTCGAGCCCGACCGCCTCGGCGTGGCCGACGAGCTGGTCGGGGCGGAGCTGGAGCTGGTGGTCGTAGAGCCGGTCGCGGTAGGTCCAGAAGCCGCCCTGCCGGGCGGCGGCCTCGGCGGCGATGGCGGCCGCGAGGGCGTTCGGGTGCGGCCGCAGAGGGAAGTGCCGGAACGCGAACCGGATGCCCATCGGGTGCGTGTCCCGGATCTCCTCGACGAGGTCGTGCACGTCCTTCGAGTACGGGCACTCGAAGTCGCCGTAGTGGACGATCGTGACGGGCGCGTCGTCGGGGCCGCCGAGGTGGTCGTCGGCGGAGAGGGGCGGGTCGAGGGTCATGGTCTGAAGGGCGGGGCGCCGGTGGACGCCCCCGAGGCGGCCGGGTTCTACCCGACGCCGCCGTCGCCGCCCGCCTGCTCGATGATCGCGAGCACCTCCTCGATGGTCGTCCGGCCCTGGTCGCGGGCGTACCACTTGCGCAGCTCCCGGTAGCGGTCGTCCTTCTCGAGCGCCTGCGCGTCGTCGCTGTAGAACCACGCCTGGAGGTCGGTCGGGCGCGGCCCCCACCAGCCGCGCTCGCGGCCCTGCCCGTCGAGCACGATCGCGACCGGGATCGCGCGCTTGGTGCCGTCGGTGAGGTGCGCGTCCATCAGGTCGAGGTTCTGGTCGCGCTCGACGATCCGGAGGTCGACGTTCGGCGCCGCCTCGGCGAAGGCGGCCAGCACGGGGACCGTGTTCGAGGCGTCGCCGCACCAGTCCTCGCTGATGACGAGGAGCCGCCACGCGCCCGGGACCGCCTCGGCGCGGGCCACGAGGTCGTCGGGCACGCGGGCGCGCTCGTAGGTGCGCCTCCAGAGGTCGACGTTGTCGGTGGCTGTCGGGAGGAAGTCGGCGAACGTGGTGCCGGCGTCCCAGTAGGTCTCGCGGGAGACCGCCTCGGTGGCGGGGTCGGTGTGGGAGGTCATGGGTCTGCGTGTTTTCGTCTGGACGGCGCTGGGGGCGGCGGGCTTACGCCCCGAGGCGGGCGCGGCTCCGGGTACCGCCCCGGGGCAGGCGGTGCCTCTCTTCGAGTGTCATCCTGAGCGAGCACTTCGGCTATGCTCAGCACAGGCTCCGCGAGTCGAAGGATCTCTCGCACGGC
>JBCCQJ010000229.1:0-7198 GCA_039024395.1 Bacteroidota bacterium
AGCCGTCGGGGAGGGCGAGGTCCCACGTCACCGAGGCGGACGTGGCGACGCCCTCGACGCCGAGGGCGAGGTCGACCTCGGTCCCCGAGGCGAGGTCGGCCGGCAGCGCGGACTGCGCCAGAGGGACCCCATCGGCGCGGGCGACGCCGAGCGTCACGTGCGGGGCCTGGACGGGGCCGAGCAGGACCGCGTCGCCGCGGTCGGCGCCCAGCGACGCGTCAGGCGTGAGGGCAACGACGGCGCTCCCCGAGATTTCGCGGCCGTCCGGCGCCACCGCGGCGGCGCGCAGGACGACGTGGGGCACGGCGGCCACGCGGGCGCCTCCACCTCCGCCACCGCCATCTCCCTTGGTCAGGGTCGGGTTGGCGGCGTTGGCGCGGACCCAGAAGCCGGAGCCCTCGGGGATCAGCCCGCCGGCGAGCGTGCCGGTGTTGGTGCTCGCGTTGTAGAACGCGTACCCCGAGGCGGGGTCGTAGACGTAGGCCGTCGGGTCGAGGTTGGTGGCGACGTCGCCGTCGGCCGGGGCGCCGGCGCCGAGGCCGTAGAGGTCGTCCCAGTCGAGGGCGGCGCGGAACGGGTTGCCGAGGAGGTTCCAGCCGTCGTCGGCCGTGTCATCGCCCACGTCTGTTCCGCCGTCGCCGTTGTCGGTGTAGGTGGGCGAGAACGAGAACGGCAGGCTCGGCTCGTCGCCCGCCACGAACAGCGTCTTGGGGAACGGGTCGGCAGTGCCGTCGAGGTCGTCGTCGGCGAACACGAAGACGAAGGCGCCGGTGCCGGGCGCAAACGGCATGGAGGCCATCCCCGGGGCGACGTATCCGGCGGCATCGAGGCCGTCGACGGTCTCGTCGTAGCGGAACACGTTCGGCCCGGCCGCCCCCGAGCACGCCGGCCCGTTGTCGTCGGCGCCGGGGAAGCACTGGGTCCAGATCGGGGCGAGGAAGCTCCCGAACGTCTCCGAGGCGCTCGGCGCGGCCAGCATCTGCCAGCCCGCCTCGGCGACGTCCACCGAGGCGACGGAGAAGAAGTACGCCGAGCCTCCGTCGGTCACCGCCTCGTTGTCGAAGTCGGCGCCAACGAGGGCGCGCCCGCCATCGAGCGCGACGGCCCGCCCGAACCGCGCCCCGTCCTCGGGGTCTGAGGCGGTCAAGCGTTGGGTCTCGGTCCACGTCCCGCCCACGAGGTCGAACACGAACGCCGACCCGGCCTGCACTCCACCCACCGGACCGACGAACTCCCCCACGAGCGCCCGGTCCCCATCGAGCGACACCGAGACGCCGAAGCTGCCGTTGCTTGCCAGATTGGGATCCGCGATGATCTTCTGCACAAACGACCACCCTCCGCCGCTCAGCTCCGCGATGTAGGCCGCTCCCCGGTCGGCACCGCCGCTGTTGTTGTTGAACGGCTCCCCAACGAGGAGCCGGTCGCCCTCCAGGTCGAGCGAGAAGCCAAAGTCGTCGACGCCCGTGATGGGCTGCGGCTGCAGGAACGACGTCTGGGTCCATTGCCCGCTGGTCTGCCGGTCGAAGACGTAGGCCGCGCCCGTCACGGCGCACGACGAGCAGAACTTCCAGTCCCGTGCGCCAATTGCCGCCCGGTTGCCGTCGAGCGACACCGAGAATCCGAAGCGATGCCCGTTGTCGCCGTTGGACGGCGTGATGGTCGCTGTCTGCGCCCACGACCCGCTGACGAGGTCGAACACGTAGGCCGCGCCCGCATTTGACAGCGCAGAGCGGGCGCCGACGAGGGCACGGTCGCCGTCGAGCGACACCGCGTTCCCAAACTCATCGGGGTTCTGCGCCCCTGTCGCGGACAGCCGCGCCGTCTCGCTCCAGATCCCGCTGGCGGGGTTTCGGTCGAAGATGTAGGCGGCCCCCGTGCGATTCGATCCCCCCGAGAGGGGCATCCCCCGACGCACCGATCAAGACCCGGTCACCGTCGAGGGACACCGCAGACCCGAAGAACTCGTCGGCGACTGCGTTGGAGGCGGTCAACCGTGCCGAGAGCGTCCAGACGCCGTTGACGAGATCGTAGACGTAGGCCGCGCCCTCATTCTGAGCCCCGTCTCTGAACGCGCCCACGACGGCCCGCGTCCCAGAGAGGTCGACGTTCGCTCCGTACCGTCCGCCCGCGTCGGGAATCGATGCCACCACCTCGGCGACCTCCTCATAGGTTCCCTGGACGGTCTGGGCACGCGTACGGGCCTGCACGGGATTGGGGCCAGCCACCTCGGCGTAAAGGGAGACCTGAGATGGCCCCAAACCAGACGGTTGCGCAACGGCCGGCACGGCGCTCAGGCCTGCGAGAGCGAGGAACGGAGAGACACGTCGCACGAGGCGCGCGATCGAGATGAAAGCCATCGGGGCACGGGGGACGGGAAGGGAATCCGAAGCATCGCCCGGCCCCGAGGCGCGATGAGTGTCCGATTGGACCGTTCGCGGGGCACGAACCGCCCCATTGCGCCGAGGCGGCTACGACGCGACCCCGGCGAGGTCTGCGAACGTGAGCACGCCGTCACCCTCCTGAAGGGCACGGTCGAGCGCCTGCGCGTCATCGAGGCGGGCCTCGGCCTCCGCCTCGGAGAGACCGTGCTCCGACGTGAGGTAGTGGACCATGAGCTGCGGATCCCACTCCGACACCTCGATGAGCTGCCGGAGCGTGTAGACGCGTTCGGCCTCGCTGCGTCGGTATGCCAACCCGACGACCCGGTCACCCTCTCGGGCGAACGTCACCTCGCCCGTGCCGGTATCGAACGCGCCATCCTGGATGGTGTACTCGAGGGCATCCTCGACCTCGTAGGCATACGGGTACACCGGATACCGACGGGGGTTGTATCGACGTGTGAAGAGCACGAGACGGCCCTCTCGCACGAGATAGAGCCGCGGCGTCGAGCCCGCATTGACGTAGATCCCCGCATAGGCATCCGACCCGCGCGGCGCGTCCCCGGGGACCGGGGTGGGCGGAGGCGGCGGCTCGGGAAGCGTAACGCCGGCCGCGAACTGCGCAAGGGTGTGATCGAGGTTGTCGTCCTCGAACGCGAAGGCCGAGTAGGCAAACGCGGCGTCCTCGAGGCGGGCCGTTGCTTGGCCGAGGGAGTAGCCCTCGATGTCGGCCAGTTCCTGTGCGAGCCCAGCCGGATCGACACCGAACACGCCGAGGATGTCCGAGAGGGTGCTCACCCGGGTGCACGGCACGGAGTCGTAGTTGAGCGTCCCCCCCTCGAAGTCGATTTGGTTGGTGGGGAAGTCTGGAACGCCGTTCTGGATGCGGTAGGCGCGGGTCCCCCCGTGGCGGACCTTGGTGCCGTAGGGGTAATCCTCGACGTACAGGATCTCTATTCGGTGGTACCGTTTGTCTCCGTCCACCTCCCCGAGCCAAAAGACATATTCGCCGAGGTTGAACGAGCACGCGTAGAGCCCCTCGTGCGGGTCTTCCCCGCTCGGGACGGTCCCCGAGGCGGGGGCTGGAGAGACAGACAGGGCAAGAGCGAGCAGAAGCATGGTCATGGCTAGCGGGACGTCGGGAAGGGGTAGAAAAAGGCCCGGTTCAGACCCTCGACGAAGTCCTCGGGCGACGTGCCCTCGCGTACCTGGTGGCCGACCGGCACGAACCGACCGTTGCGGATCTCGAAGGTGGCCGTCTGGGTAAACGGGCCGCCGTTGTAGGAGTCGGCATTGACGACGCGGCGGACTTCGTACGTGCCGTCGGTGAGGTCGTCGCGGCGGATGACACCCTCGAGAAAGCCACCGCCTCGGTTCTCGATTCGGCGAAACTGCTGGGTCCGCAGCGCACGGCTGGTCTGCGCTTGGTCCGAGGTCGGGCTTCGGGCAATCAGGCGGCCATCACGGCGAAGCTCCCACCGCACCTCCTCGTAGCTCACGAACTCGCGCTCGGGGTCGAGGACCTGCGTGTAGTAGTTCCACTGGAAGGCTGGCTCGCGACCGGTATCCGCAGTCTCGAAGTCGGCGTAGCCGTGCGTTTGCCAGGGGCCGGTCAGGACAAAGCGAGGCTGGGTGTCTGCATACGGGTCGTCCGACTCGATGCGTTCGGCGCGGAACGGAAAGCGTGTAATCACGCGCCCGCCGTGCTCGACCTCGAGGACGTAGTCGGCCGTCTCGGTCAGGTGGGGCGGCTCGTTGCGCCCGCCTCCGAACACGGCGCGGATTCCGCCTCCGCTCGGCGCCTCGACGAACCGGAGCGCCGTCCGTGTCCCGTCATTCTGGCCGACGTAATCGCGCCGCCAGATCTGCTCCCCGTTTGCGTCTCGCAGGACCGCGCGCGCCTGGTCGTCCTCCGCGAACGAGATAATGAACCCGCGGAGCAAGAACCGGCCGTCGTCGCCATCGACATCGACGGTTTGGAGCAGCTCGTGGTAGGCCGCCGCAGGCGGGAACGACGTCTGGGCACTCGCCTCCGGAAGAACAAGCGCAAGGAGAAGAGCGACGGGAAGACGCAGCGTCATGGATGCCGGTGGGGTTGGTTCACACCGAAACACCCTCTCTGCCATCCCCGAAGCGGGGTCCGAAAGGGGAAAAGCACACCCCGATTCGTCCACTTTGCGCAGCGGGGTCCGGTCAGAGGCGGATCCTCCGTCCACCCGCGCCGCCTCGGAGTAGTCTTGCGGTTCGCCCCGAGGCGGACCTCCTGCCCATGCTGCGCTCCATCGTCCTGTTCCTCTTCACCGTCGCGTGGGGGGTCTCTGCTCAACCGCACGCCGGAGCGCCGTCGGTGCCAACGGCCGACCGCTTCACCCACCTCGGGGTCGCCGACGGGCTTTCGCAAAGTACCGTCACGACGATTCTGCAAGACCGGGATGGGTTTCTCTGGTTCGGGACGGACGACGGGCTGAACCGCTACGACGGCGTCTCTTTCACGGTCTATCGACACGCCAACGAGGACACCACCTCGCTGGCGTCAAGCCGGGTGCTGCACCTTCTCGAAGACCGGCGCGGTGTGCTCTGGGTCGCGACACAGGGCGGGCTCCAGTGGCTCGACCGTTCGACCGGAACGTTTCACATGCCTCCTGGCGGTCCGGGCACCCCTCGGGGCTCTTGCGGCACGATCGTCCGCGCACTGCTCGAAGGCCCGGACGGAGCCTTGTGGACCGGCGCCCTGACCGGTCAGGTCTGCCGCCGAACCTCTGCAGAGAACGCCTTCGAGCCGATCCAACGAGGCGGCGGCCCGACGAATCGCAGCACGCAGTCCCTGTTCGTCGCGTCCGATCAGAGCATCTGGATCTCGGGCAGCCCGAGGGCCTGTCGCGTTCGCTCTGGGGAGCACACCTGCCAGCCCGTCCCTGGGGCACCGGCCCAGAGCCAGCCCATCTTCGTCGGCCCGCGGCTCGGCATGATCGGCACGGCCGACATCGGCTCGGCGGTCGCCTCTCGCCTGACGCGCTGGGAGGCCGGTGCATGGCGGCCGCTCGAGACGGTGCGGGGAACGCGGATGTCCGTCGGTCCACAGTCGGCCGCTCGCATCGGCGACCACCTGTGGATCGGGACCGAGTCGTCGGGCGTGGTGGTGCTCGACGTCGCGACCGGGGCGACCGCCCGCCTCCGCCCCGAGGCGTCGCTCGGCAGCGGATTCGTCGACCCGACCGTCCACGTCGTCTACCGCGACCGCGAGGGCGCCGTCTGGCTGGGCACCTCCGACGGCGTGAGCCGCTGGGACGGCCGCGCCGAGCGGTTCGCCCTCTACCGGAGCCGCCTCGGGGACCTCAGCAGCGACCGCATCAACGGCCTCCACATCGCCGGCGACGGGACGGTCTGGGTCGGCACCAACGACGGCCTCAACCGCCTCCGCCCCGAGGCGGGCACCGTCTCGGTCTACCGGCGACCCGCCTCGGGGACGAGCGCCCACCCGAACGCCTTCTGGCGGGTCTACGAGGACGCACGCGGCCGCATCGTCGTCGGGAGCCGCCGCGAGGGGATCTTCGTCGTCGACACTGTCAGCGGCGCGTTCCGGCGCGACGCGGCGCTCGACGCCCTCCTCGCGCCCCTCGTCAATCGCACCGAGAGGGCGGCGATCCGCTTCATCGGCGAGGACCGGCGGGGGCGCACCTGGGTCGGCATCGCGGACGGCGCCGCAGTGCGCGGCCTCGACGGTCGGATCCGCGTCTACCCGAGCCGGACGGCGCGGCTGCCGGCGCACCGCGTCAACGTCGTCTATGAGGACCAGGGCGGAACGGTCTGGCTGGGCACCGACGCCGGCCTGTGCCGCCTCTCCGAGGCCGAGGACCGGTTCCGGTGCCTCACCGCCCGCGACGGCCTGAGCGCCGAGGTCATCTGGACCGTCGCCGAGTCGGCCCAGACGCCCGGCGTCGTCTGGGCGGGCACCATCGGCGGCGGCCTCTGCCGCGTCGGCCGCGCCGACCTTGCGGTCGACTGCCCCGACGCCGCCCTCCCCTCGAACGTCATCTACGGCATCCTGCCCGATGCCTCGGGGGCGCTCTGGCTCACGACCACGTCCGGGCTCGTCCGCTACGACCCCGCCACCGGAACGGTCCGGCGCTACACCGAGGCGGACGGGCTCCAGAGCGACGAGTTCGACCTGATGGCGTTCGCGCAGGGGCCGGGCGGCTGGATGGTGGTCGGCGGCCGCAAGGGGCTCAACCGGTTCCACCCGGAGCGGCTGCGGCAGCGGACGAGCGTCCCGCCGGTCCACATCACGGCCGTGCGCGTGCTGGGCGACCCGCGCCCCGGCCTGCCCGCCTCGGGCGACACGCTGCGGCTCCGCCACGACGAGTCCGTGTTCGCGGTCGACTTCGCGGCGCTCGACTACACCGACCCACGCAACAACCGCTACCGGTACCGGCTCCGCGGCTTCGACGACGACTGGCGCGAGACCGACGGCCGCCGCCCGACCGCCACCTACACGCGCGTCCCGCCGGGCGCCTACACGTTCGAGGTGGTCGGCTCGAACCACGACGGCGTGTTCGCGCCCGAGCCGGCCCGCCTCGGCGTCGAGGTGCGGCCGGCGTGGTGGCAGCGGTCCGACCTCCGCCTCGGGGCCGGGCTGCTGGTCGGGGGCGGGCTGGTGCTGGGCGTCGCCGGCGGCGTGCGGCGGCGGGTCCGCCGCGCCGAGGCCGAGCGGGCCGAGCAGGTGGGCCTCCAGCGGCGCCTCGCCGAGAGCCGCGAGCGCGAGCGCTACCGGATCGCCCGCGACCTCCACGACGGGCCGGTGCAGGGCCTCTACCGCCTCG
>JBCCQJ010000230.1:0-7185 GCA_039024395.1 Bacteroidota bacterium
CCGACGGCGCCCTGCCGGCCGTCCCCGAGGCGGCGCTCGACGCGCTCGCCGAGGGTGTGATCGCGGTCGACCCCGAGGCGGCGGGCGGCTCGTGGGGGCTGGCCCCGCTGCTGGCCCCGGACGGGCTGCCGGCGGGCGCGCTCCTGGTCCGGCCCCTCGACCGGACGCTCGCCGAGGAGCGGGCCGGCACGCTCCGCGCGTTCTGGCAGGCGACGGCCGCGACGGTGGTGCTCGCCGTCGTGCTGGCGCTCCTCCTCGGGGCGCTCTTCGCGTCGCGCCTGCTGCGGCCGGTGCGCGACGTGACCGCCCGCGTGGCCCGCCTCGGGGACGGAGACTACGCCGACCGGCTGCCCGTCAAACGACAGGACGAGATGGGTCAGTTGGCGTTGTCGGTCAACGAGATGGCGGCACGTGTTCAACAAAGCATCGAGGACCTGAAGGCGACCGACCGGATGCGACGCGAGCTGGTCGCCAACGTCGGGCACGACCTGCGGACGCCCCTCGCCGCCCTCCGCGGCTACCTCGACGAGGCCGAGCGCTACGCCGCCGAGGGCCGTGCCGACGCGGCCACCGAGGCGGTCGCGGCGGCCCGCCGCCAGGCCGAGGGCGCCACGGACCTCGTGGCCGACCTGTTCGAGCTGAGCGTGCTCGACCGGCCCGAGCCGTCGCTCCGCCTCGACCCGGTCCCGCTGGGCGAGCTGCTGACGGACGTTGCCGGGCGCCACCGCCGCGCGTTCGAGCAGGCCGGCGTCGCCTTCGAGGCCGACGTGCCGGCCGGCCTCCCGGTCCTCGAGGCAGACGGCAGCCGCTTGGTCCGCCTCCTCTCGAACCTCCTCGACAACGCCCGGCGGCACACGCCGGAGGGCGGGACGGTCCGCCTCGGGGCGCGCGCCGACGCCGAGGCGGTCGTGGTCGAGGTGGCCGACACCGGGCCGGGCATCGACCCCGAGGTGCTGCCCCACGTCTTCGAGCGCTACTACCGCGGGACCGACGCGCGGACGCGCGGGACGGGCACCGGGCTGGGTCTCGCGATTGCCCAGGCCATCGCCGCCGCGCACGGCGGCCGCATCGAGGCGGAGAGCCGGGTGGGGGAGGGCGCGACGTTCCGGCTCGTGCTGCCGACGTAGAGCCGTCAGAAGCAGCCGAAGGCGTTCTGGCGGAGCATCAGGGTGTCCAGCCGAACCGTGTCCCGCGACACCGAGGTGAGGGTGGTGCGGTCGAGCGCCTCGAACACCTCGGGCTCGTACGGTGCCCCCGTCTGGACGGATCGACTCCCATTGAGCCGCCCGCAGATGTAGTCGGGGCCGACGAAGAACGAGACGGCCGGGAAGTCGAATGCCGGCGTACGCTCGGTGCGCCCGTCGGGGTAGATGGTGACGAGGTCTGTGCCCGTGTCGTCGTCGGTTCGGTCGAAGGTGACCGCACGACCGCCGGCCGGGTCGAGGTAGAGAGGCCGAAACATGAAGACATCTTCCTCCAATCCGAGGTCCACGAGGAGGTCGAAGCGGTCGTCGTTCACGCGGTAGACCCGGCCCGCTCGGTTGTCCATCGCCAGCAGGTCGCCCTCGACGTAGGCCACGCTCGCGATGCTTACGTCCGGTGGGGGCTCGATCCTCCGGAGGCTCTCGGTGTCGTGGTCGATTTCGAGGATCCGACGGGTCGACCCGCCGCCACTGACGAGGTAGATCACTGCCGTAGCATTGCGCTGAGAGGAGTAGGCCCCGGCGACTCCGGTGAGACTCGGACCTGGCCCGACGGGGACAGCGCTGAGGCGTGTGAGCGTCGTGTCGACGACCACGAACGTCTCGGCGACGATGGGAGTGCCGGGTGATCTCCAGACGGGATCTCGAAATTGGGTCAGCAGAACTCGTCCGTCAGGCGCATCGACGAGTGCGGCCGTCTCGTATTCGTACGTCGTCAAGCTGATCGCCGCCTCCGCTTCGTAATCAGCCGCCACAGAAATCTGACGAAGCGTCGCGGAGCCGAAGCTGCGGTTGTAGACGACAGAGCCCCGAGTGATCGGCGCCAGCTCACCACCGATAAACAATGCCCCGTTCGGTGTCGCACGGCGGAGGCCGGCGGGTGTCGCGCAGTTGATCGCCTCCTCGCTGAAGGTGTAGTAGATGACGCCAGGCCCAGGGTTGGGACAGTCGGACGTGAGCGAGATCGCAGAGCGGGGCGCCGGAGCTTCGCCAGATCCCTCACCGCCTGAATCGCAGGCCGCCAGGAAAACGAGGAGAAGGGGGAGGGCCAGCCGCATCGCGACGGGAGACTACCACCCCCGCGCCGCCGCCTCGGTGGCGAACACCTCGTACGCCGGCTTCTCCTGCCCCGAGGCGGTCCGCAGCCCGAGCGTGCCGAGGTAGCTCAGGAAGGCCGGGTCCGAGATGCCGTAGTAGGCCTCGAACTCGGAGACCGACGCCTCGGGGAAGTCCGTCAGGAAGGAGTACGAGAGGTACGGCACCCGGTCGGCGTGCGCGTCCCAGGCGTCGAACAGCGCCTCGACGAAGTCGGCTTGGTCCGCCTCGGAGCCGTCCGTCTCGCGGCCCGTGGGGGTGCCGGCCTCCATCAGGTGCACCTCGCCCCCGAGGCGGTCGAGCAGCCGCGCGACGTCGCGCCCGACGGTGTCGGCCTCGCGGACCTGGAAGCCGTCGTCGAGCGGGTAGTACGTCACGAGTGCCGCGTCGCCGAGGGCCTGGATCGCGGCCGCCTCGTCGGCCCGCAGGCCGGTGGCGCCGTCGAACGTGACGACCGTCCCCACAACCGCCTCGGGCCACAGCCCGCGCGCGTGGTCGATCACGGACGCGATGAACGTCCGGTACGCAGCGTGCCCCGCGCGGTCGTCCCCGAAGAAGATGTCCACCTCGTTGCCGAGCACGACGTGCGACACGTCGAGGTCGGGCGTCCGCGAGGCGGCGTAGGTCAGGAGCGCCCGGTAGCGCGCCGCCATCTCGGGCGCGTCCCACGGCGTGTCCCGGAGGTCGGCCGGCCGCTGGTCGACGTTCGTGTCGACAGACGGGAGCTTGAGCGCGACGGCCATGTCGCGGGTCGGGTAGTAGGTGTTCGCGATGTCGAGGAAGTCCGTCTCGGGCGCAAACTGCCCCGGCGCCGTCTCGAGAATCGCCCAGGCCTGCGTCAGGCTGAGGGCGGTCGCGCCGAGGTCGCGGGCGGCTGTCACGGCGCGGTCGAAGTCCTCGCCGTCCGCCGCGGTGACGTCGAGGGCGAGCGTGCGGTCGCCTCGGGGGCGCGGCGGCGCGAGGTCGTCGGCGGGGGGCGTGTCGCAGCCGATGACGAGGGCCGCGAGAAGGAGGGGAAGGAGGCGCATGGGGGAGCGGGTGTGGCACGAGGACGCGCGCCTGTGGCACGAGGACGCGCGCCGACCCGCAAACGTGACGCCAACGAGGCGCATCGCCCAGCACCAGACCCAGGCCCCAAGGCGGCCGGTGTACTTTGAAGCGCTCCGACCTCGTTCGGCCTTCCTGACGTTCCGATTCTCCTGATGCGGCTCCGCCACGCCTTCCTCGCCGTCCTCCTGCTCCCACTCGCCGCCGTCGCCCAGCCGGCGGACGCGCCGAAGCAACTCACGCTCGAGACCCTCTTCGCCAGCCCCGAGTTCTTCGGCGAGCGGTTCCAGGGCGGGCGCTGGGCCGAGAGCGGCGCGCGGCTCCTCTACGTCGAGGCCGACCGCGAGGCGGGCACGACGAGCCTCGTCGAGCGCGACCTGACGACGGGCGACGAGCGGACGCTGATCGAGGGCAGCACGCTCGAGCGCCCCGACGGCGAGGGCGTGATCCGGATCGAGAACTACGCCTACTCGGCCGACGGCACCAAGGCGCTCCTCTACACCGACTCGGAGCGCGTCTGGCGCCTCAACACGAAGGGCATCTACTACGTCGTCGACCTGGGCGACGGGACCGTCTCGCCGGTCGCTGACCGCGAGGCCGGCCTCCAGATGTTCGCCAAGTTCGACCCGGCCGCCGAGCACGTCGCGTTCGTGCGCGACCGCAACCTGTTCGTGGTCGACCTCGCGACGGGCGAGGAGCGGGCGCTGACCGACAACGGGAGCGACGGCGGCGTCATCAACGGCACCTTCGACTGGGTCTACGAGGAGGAGTTCGGCCTCCGCGACGGCTTCCGCTGGAGCCCCGACGGCCGCTACATCGCCTTCTACCAGCTCGACGAGTCCGGCACGCGCGACTTCACGATGCAGGACTACCGGACGCTCTACCCCGAGGCGTTCACGTTCCGCTACCCCAAGGCCGGCGAGGCCAACGCCGAGATCCGCGTCGGCGTGATCGAGGTGGCGACCGGCGAGACGACCTTCTTCGACACCGACACGTGGTTCGAGGGGGGCGACGAGACCGAGTACATCGCCGGCATGGGCTGGACGCCCGGCCTCGAGGACGGCGCCTCGGACGTGTGGATGCTGCGCCTCAACCGCGACCAGAACCACGTCGACCTCCTCTACGGCGACCCCGCCTCGGGGGCGGTCGCCCAGATCCTCGAGG
This sequence comes from Bacteroidota bacterium, assembly GCA_039024395.1. Lineage (GTDB taxonomy): Bacteria > Bacteroidota > Rhodothermia > Rhodothermales > Rubricoccaceae > Rubrivirga. The sequence continues at coordinate 4,509 of JBCCQJ010000230.1, forward strand.
AGACGGCTGATGCCTACATGGAGGTCGAAAACGGGTTCTCGGACACCGAGACCGGCACCATCACCTTCCTCCGCGACGGCGAGCACTTCGCGTGGCGCTCGTCGCGCGACGGGTTCGGGCACCTCTACCTCTACGAGAACGACGGCGACTACGTCCGCCGCCTCACCGAGGGCGACTGGGACGTGACCGACTTCCACGGCATCGACGAGGCGGACGGCCAGATCTACGTCACCACCACGGCGGCCTCCTCGATGGAGCGGCACCTCTACCGGATCCCCTACGCCGGCGGTGCGCCGGTCCAGATCACCGAGGCGGCGGGCTGGCACAGCGTCAACCTCTCGCGCGACTTCGACTACGTCATCGACACCTACACCACGGCCACCTCGCCGGCGGTGACGTCGCTCTACCGCACCTCGGGCGACCTCGTCGAGGTGCTCGTCGACAACGCCGCCCTCAAGGAGCGGATCGCGGCCTACGATCTCCCGGCGGTCGAGTTCATGGAGGTGCCGGCCGCCGACGGCACGCCGCTCAACGCCTACCTCATCAAGCCGCGCGACTTCGACCCGAGCCGCGAGTACCCGCTCCTGGTCCACACCTACGGCGGGCCGGGCAGCCAGGAGGTCCGCAACGCGTGGGGCGGCACCGAGCGGCTGTGGCACCACCACCTCGCCGAGACCTACGGCATCCTGGTCGCCGGCGTCGACAACCGGGGCACCGGTGGGCGCGGCTACACCTTCAAGACGCTCACCCAGAACCGCCTCGGGATCCTCGAGGCGGAGGACCAGATCGCGGCCGCCCAGCACTTCGGCGCGATGGACTTCGTCGACGCCGACCGGATGGGCATCTGGGGCTGGAGCTACGGCGGCTACCTGACGCTGCTCGCGATGACCTACGGCGACGGCCCCGAGACCTTCTCGACGGGCGTGTCGGTGGCCCCGGTCACGAGCTGGCGGCAGTACGACACGATCTACACCGAGCGCTACCTCTCGACGCCGCAGAAGAACCCCGAGGGCTACGACCTCGGCTCGCCGACGACCTACGCCGAGAACCTCACCGACGACCAGGACCTCCTCATCATCCACGGCGACGCCGACGACAACGTCCACGTCCAGAACACGATGGCGATGGTGGACGCGCTCCAGGCGGCCAACAAGCAGTTCGACCTGATGATCTACCCGGGTCGCAACCACGGGATCTACGGCGGCAACACGCGGATGCACCTCTTCACGATGCTCACGCGGTACTTCGCCGAGAGCCTCGCGAACGCCGAGCTGCAGGCGCAGCGGTAACAGGCGCTCGCGCTGGCCCCGAGGCGGTCTGGCCTGCCGGAGCGCACGAACGAACGAAAGACGGTACGCCTGCACTCGATTGCATCGCTGACCGATCGAGAGCAGCTTGCGCTCCTGCGCTCCTGCGCTCCTGCGCTCCTGCGCTCCTGCGCTCCTGCGCTCCTGCGCTCCCACCTCGGGGCCGGGTATCTTCGGGCTCCACCACGAGCGGGTCGCTCAACCCATGGCAACGTACAAGGAGGCCGGCGTCGACATCGACGCGGGCGAGGAGGCGGTCCGGCGGATCAAGAGCCACGTGCGCGGCACGTTCACGCCCGGCGTGCTCACCGACATCGGGTCGTTCGGCGGGCTCTTCGCCTTCGGGGCCGACCAGTACCGCGACCCCGTCCTCGTGTCGTCGATGGACGGCGTGGGCACGAAGCTGAAGGTGGCCCAGCGGGTCGACAAGCACGACACCGTCGGGCAGGACCTCGTCAACCACTGCGTCAACGACATCGCCGTGTGCGGCGCGCGGCCGCTCTTCTTCCTCGACTACTTCGCCGCCGGCGTCCTCAAGCCGGACGTCCTCGAAGCGGTCGTGAAGGGCTTCGCGCAGGCGTGCCGCGAGAACGGCTGCGCGCTGATCGGCGGCGAGACGGCCGAGATGCCCGACCTCTACGCGGCGGGCGAGTACGACGTGGCCGGCACCATCGTGGGCGTCGTCGAGCGCGACCAGATCGTCGACGGCTCGCGCATCGAGGCGGGCGACCTGCTCCTCGGCCTGCCCTCGACGGGCCTCCACACGAACGGCTACAGCCTCGCCCGGAAGGTCCTCTTCGAGCGGTTCGTGGCTGCCGACACGCCCGACCGCCTCGGGGGCGCGTCCGTGGGCGATGTGCTGCTGCGGGTCCACAAGAGCTACCTCGATGCGATCCAGGCGCTCGTCGCCGAGGACCTCGCGCACGGGTTCTCGCACGTGACCGGCGGCGGCCTCGTGGGCAACACCGAGCGCATCCTCCCCGACGGTCTCGCGCTCGACGTGGCGTGGGACGCCTGGACGCGACCGCCCATTTTCCAGCTCATCCAGGAGGTCGGGGAGGTGCCTGAGGCGGACATGCAGCGGACGTTCAACCTGGGCGTCGGTCTTGTCGTGGTCGTCCCCGAGGCGAACCGCGCGCGCGCCCTCGCCGTCCTCGGCGCCCTCGGCGAACCGGCCTTCGAGGTCGGGAACGTGGTCGAAGGGAAAAGGGAGAAGGGATAGGGGAAAAGGACCGGTCGATTCGGGTTGACGCCGACCCCGAGGCGGAGCAGCTTTCTCACTTCTCACTTCTCACTTCTCACTTCTCACTTCTCACCGATGACGCGCATCGCCGTTCTGGGGGCCGGAAGCTGGGGCACCGCCCTCGCGA
>JBCCQJ010000231.1:0-7088 GCA_039024395.1 Bacteroidota bacterium
ATATCGCCTCCTGCGGTGTGGAAACGGGCAACGAAGTATTTCCAAGGTCTGGGTTCTGACCCCGACATGGGAAAAAGACAAGGGTCATCCGACCAAGCTGGGAGCAATCGCAGGTCGGTCTGATCGAAAAGGCCAAAGTCGAGCTGAGAGCGGGGCATGCAGGTGTCGCTGGCGAGGCGTCCAGGCCCCGGGCGACGAGTGCCGCGCCGCGGGAGGCGTCTGCGGACCCGCATAGCTCGCCGCCCTGAATTTCAGCCGTCTCTCCGTGGCGAGCGATCGCCGTGAACGCCTCGGGGGAAGCAGTCGCAGCCGGCCTCAGACGATCTCGACGACGACCCCTTCGGCCTCGACCGCCGCCACCACCTCGGGGTCCGCCGCGGCGTCCGTGATGAGACGGTCGATGGCACAGAGTGGGGCCATCCGGCGAAAGCTGCGCGCGCCGAGCTTGGAGGCGTCGGCCAGGACAACGACCTGCCGGGCAGCACGGATCATGGCCTCGCCGAGAGCGGCCTCGTGCGCCGTCGTCGCCGAGAGCCCGGAGCCGGGGTCGACCCCGCTGACGCCGAGGAAGACCGAGGTTGAGGAGGGGCGGTTCTCGTTCGGGCACGGCTGGACGTTCCTCCAGCGCCCGCTTTGGCCCCACGCCAGGCGGACAGACGTGACGAGGCCTGCCCAGCCACCTTCCGAGAGGACGTGCTGGAGAGGGCGTTCTGGGCGGCAATGGCGTGGTGGGAGGCCTCGGGCGTCGGGAGGGCGTACCCGTCGAGGATCGAGAACTCGCACCAGCCCCTGCCCTCGAAGAGCGCGCCCGCCTCGGTAGCCTGACGGACACCGACGTCACGGCCTTGTGGACCGTCTACGTGTCTTCCGAAATTGGACGAGTCTCTTGGCTGCCGGTCGGCCTGCATCTCCACCCATGCGTCACATCCTCGCCCTCGACCAGGGGACCACCAGCTCGCGTGCCATCGTCTTCGACCGTCAGGGGCGGATCAAGTCCATCGCCCAGAAGGAGTTCGAGCAGATCTTCCCCAAGCCGGGATGGGTGGAGCACGACCCGACCGAAATCTGGTCGTCACAGATCAGTGTGGCCGCCGAGGTCCTCTCGCGGACGGGGCTGCGCGCGAGTGACATGGCCGCGATCGGGATCACCAACCAACGCGAGACGACCGTCGTCTGGGACCGCGCGACGGGCGCGCCCGTCCACAACGCCATCGTCTGGCAGGACCGCCGGACGGCCGCGCTCTGCGACCAGCTCAAGGCGGCTGGCCACGAGGGCACCTTCCGCAACAAAACCGGCCTGGTACTCGACAGCTACTTCTCGGGCACCAAGGTGCGCTGGACCCTCGACCACGTCGACGGCGCCCGCGACCGCGCCGAGGCGGGGGAGCTTGCCTTTGGGACCGTCGACGCATGGCTGATCTGGAACCTGACCGGCGGCCAGACCCACGTGACCGACGTCACCAACGCCTGCCGGACGCTGCTCTTCAACATCCACACCGGCGACTGGGACGACGAGCTCCTCGAGATCCTTCAGGTCCCGCGCGCGATGCTTCCCGAGGTCCGCTCCTCGAGCGAGGTGTATGCCGAGACCTCCGACGACCTGTTCTCGACACCGATTCCGATTGCCGGGATTGCGGGCGACCAGCAGGCGGCCACGTTCGGCCAGCGCTGCATCGAGCCGGGCATGGCCAAGAACACCTACGGCACCGGCTGCTTCATGCTGATGCACACGGGCACCGATCCGGTCCCGTCCGACAACAACCTGCTCACGACCGTCGCCTGGAAGGTCGGCGACGCACCGATGGAGTACGCCCTCGAGGGCTCGGTCTTCATGGGCGGGGCGGTGGTGCAGTGGCTCCGCGACGGGCTCAAGATCATCCGCTCGGCCCCCGAGGTGGAGGCGCTCGCGCGGACGGTCGACGACAACGGCGGGGTCTACCTCGTGCCAGCGTTCGCCGGCCTCGGGGCCCCGCATTGGGACCCGTACGCGCGCGGCGCGATGGTCGGGATCACGCGCGGCGTGACGGACGGCCACGTGGCCCGGGCCGCACTCGAAGGCATCGCGCTCCAGGTCGCCGACGTGCTCGAGGCCATGCAGAAGGACTCCGGCATCGAGGTGACGGAGCTCCGCGTCGACGGCGGGGCCGCCGCCAATGACCTCCTCATGCAGATCCAGGCGGACGTGCTGCAGGCCCCGCTCGTGCGCCCTGCAGTTACCGAAACGACGGCACTGGGCGCGGCCTACCTCGCGGGTCTCGCCGTCGGGTATTGGTCCGACGCGGCCGAGATCTCGGAGCCGTGGGCCGCCGACCGCCGGTTCACGCCCGCGCTCGACGCCGACGCCGCCGGCTGCCTTCGCGCCGGCTGGTCGCGTGCCCTCGACCGCTCTCGCGCCTGGGCGCAGGACGGCGACGCGTAGCCGCCTCGGAGCTGCCGCCTCGGAGCTGCCGCCTCGGAGCTGCCGCCTCGGAGCTGCCGCCTCGGAGCTGCCGCCTCGGGGTCGGTCTCACAGGATCGTTCCCGCAGGGCCGTTCCGCCCGACCTTCCCCTCTTTGCACCTCTGCTCTCATGAACCGCGACACCATGCTCTCCGCCCTCGCTGCCTATGACGGCGTGTGGGACTTCGTCATCGTCGGCGGCGGAGCGACCGGGCTGGGGTGCGCCATCGAGGCGGCCTCGCGCGGCTACCAGACGCTCCTGCTCGAGCGCGACGACTTCGCCAAGGGGACCTCCTCGCGGTCGACGAAGCTGGTCCACGGCGGCGTCCGGTACCTCCGGCAGGGCAACGTGGCCCTCGTGCTGGAGGCGCTGAAGGAGCGCGGACGGCTGCTCCGCAACGCGCCGCACCTCGTCCACGACCTCGCCTTTGTGGTCCCGAACTACGCGTGGTGGGAGGGGCCGTTCTACGGCGTCGGGATGAAGGTCTACGACCTGATGGCGGGGCGCTCGGGCTTCGGCCGGAGCAAGCACCTCTCGAAAGAGGAGACGCTGGAGCGTCTTCCGACCATCGAGCCCGACGGCCTCGACGGGGGCGTGGTCTACTTCGACGGCCAGTTCGACGACGCGCGGCTGGCGGTCAACATGGCGCAGACGGCAGCCGACCAGGGCGCGGTCGTTCTCAACTATGCCGAGGTCACCGGGCTCATCAAGGAAAACGACGAGGTCGCGGGCGTCACGATGCGCGACGTCGAGAGCGGCGAGGCACGCGAGGTCCGCGCCCGGGTCGTCGTCAACGCGACGGGCGTGTGGACGGACGGGGTCCGGCGGATGGACGACCCGGCCGTCCGACCGATGGTCCAGGCCAGCCAGGGCGTCCACATCGTGCTCGACAAGGCGTTCCTGCCCGGCGACCACGCGATCATGGTGCCCAAGACCGACGACGGGCGCGTGCTCTTCGCGATCCCCTGGAACGACGCCGTCGTGGTCGGCACGACCGACACACCCGTCGACACTGCCGAGGCGGAGCCGCGACCGCACGACGAGGAGCTCGAGTTCCTGCTCGTCCACGCGGCCCGCTACCTGACCCAGGACCCCACCCCGGCCGACGTCCGGAGCACGTTCGCCGGCCTCCGCCCGCTCGTGGCCGACCCCGACGCCGAGGGCGGCACGGCGGCCCTCTCGCGCGACCACGTCCTCCACATCTCCGACTCCGGCCTCGTCACCATCACCGGCGGCAAGTGGACGACCTACCGGAAGATGGCCGAGGACACCATCGACCAGGCCGCCACGCTCGGCGGCCTCGACGACCGGCCCTCGGTGACCGCCGAGCTCCGGATCCACGGGGCCCACCCTCGCGCCGAGACGTTCGGCGACCTCCGCCCGTACGGCTCCGACGCGCCCCAGCTCCAGGGCCTCGTCCGCGACGACGCGGCGCTCGGGGAACGGCTCCACCCGGACCGCCCCGCCATCGCCGTGCAGGTCGTCTGGGCGGCCCGCCACGAGATGGCGCGGACGGTCGAGGACGTCCTCTCGCGCCGCACGCGGGAGCTCCTCCTCGACGCACGCGCGTCGGTCGCGATGGCCCCGCGCGTGGCCCAGATCCTCGCCGAGGAGCTCGGCTACGACGAGGCGTGGCAGACGGCTCAGGTCGAGGCCTACACGGACCTCGCGCAGGGCTACCTCCTCGCGGAGGGCCGGATGCAGACGGCGGATCGCCTGTAGAGCGCCCTTCGGGTCGCTCTGCGGAGTGGAAGGCGCGCTCTGCGCGGAGGAGCGTCCACGGTGGCGCCTCCGGAACAAGCTGCTGGGCTCGCACCAACCTGGGACTTGCTGTGGCTCCCCTCCGCCTCGGGCCGTCGACCGGCCGCTGTTGCCCGTGTCTCGCGCCGGGCGAGCGCCCCGCCTCGGGGCGTTGGTTTTTTAGCGCGCCTCCGCGCGGCAGCCGGGCCGCTTCGCCCTACATTGCATGGTGTCGCCGAGTCGACCCGGACATGCCTGACTCTCGCCCCATCCGTTTCCTGATCCTCCTCGGCGTGCTGCCCCTCGCCGCCTGCGCCTCCTCGGGGCCGGCGACCGTCGAGGCCGGCCCCGCACGCGCCGAGCCGTCGCGCGCCGAGGCGGCCTCAGACCTCGAGGCGCTCTACTGGGCGCGCCAGGACAGCGCGCGGTCGCGGTTCACCGAGGCGGACGTCGACTTCATGACCGGTATGATCGGGCATCACGCGCAGGCGCTCATCATGTCGCGGCTGGCGCCCGAGAACGGCGCCAACCCGGCCGTCCAGCGGCTCGCCGCGCGGATCATCAACGCGCAGCGCGACGAGATCGAGACCATGCAGCGGTGGCTCCGCGCCCGCGACCAGCCCGTGCCGGAGGTCCAGATCGAGGGCCTCGTGCTGACGATCGAGATGTCGGAGCCCGTCCGGGCGATGGGCCAAGGCATGGACCACGAGGGCATGGATCATGGTGGGATGGACCACGGCGGGATGGACCACGAGGGCATGGATCACGGCGGGATGAGCCACGGCAGTCACGACCACGCCGGCATGCCGGGCATGCTCACCCAGACGCAACTCGAAGAGCTGGCCGCGGCGCGCGGGGTCGAGTTCGACCGCCTGTTCCTGGCCTACATGATCCAGCACCACCAGGGCGCCGTCATCATGGTCGACGACCTGTTCGCCGTCGACGGCGCGGCGACGGACGACGGCTCGTTCAAGCTGGCCTCCGAGATCCGCGCCGAGCAGACGACCGAGATCGCGATGATGCAGCAGATGCTCGACGCCCTGCCCGCCCCCTAGACCCCCCTTCGGGTGGGTACCTCGTACCGCGTACCATCTGCAATTCGCTCTAGACCCGCTCCCCAGACCCCACCCCACATGCGACTCTCTACGTCCTTCCGCGCGGGCCTGTGCCTGCTGGCCGCGGCCGGCCTCGCCGCCTGCGCCTCGTCGCCGGTCACCCCCACCTCGGGGCCGAGCGCGATGCCCGAGCGGTCCGGCCCGGACCCCCGCGTCGGCCTCGGCGCCGGCCTCTTCGACGCCGAGGAGGCGATCTGGAACCTCCGGCTTCTCTCGGCCACTCCGCCGCCCGAGGACTTCATCGGCGTGACGAACTCGGACCTCGCCTTCCAGGGCGACTACGCCATCCAGGGCAACTACAACGGCGTCATGGTGTGGGACCTCACCACGCCGGCCACCCCCGAGTTGATCACGGAGTACGTGTGCCCGGCGTCCCAGAGTGACGTGTCGGTCTACGAGAACCTGCTGTTCGTCTCCGGCGAGGGGCTCGGCGGCCGCCTCGACTGCGGCACGCAGGGCAACGACACCCGCGTCTCGGCCGACCGCCTGCGCGGCATCCGGATCTTCGACATCACCGACATCCGCAATCCGGAGTACATCGCCAACGTCCAGACGTGCCGCGGCTCGCACACGCACTCGGTGCTCAAAGACCCCGACGACGACGACAACGTCTACGTCTACGTCTCCGGCTCGGCGCCCGTCCGCCCGGCGGAGGAGCTGCCGGGCTGCGCCAGCGGAACGCCCGACGAGGACCCCGAGACGGCCATGTTCCGGATCGAGGTGATCAAGGTGCCGCTCGCCAACCCCGAGGCGGCGGCCATCGTCAACAGCCCGCGCATCTTCGAGGGCCTCGTCGCCCCGCCGCGGCGGACGACCCTGGCGCCCAGCGACGCACGCGCAATCGAGGAGGCCCGCGAGGCCGGCAAGTTCGTCGCCTTCTTCTTCGGCCAGGACCGCGTGCTGCCCGACGGCTTCGCCCGCCAGCTCCTCGGCCAGATGGTCCAGGAGCGCGGCGGCGAAGGCGAGCCCACCGCCGCCGACTCGACGCGTCTGCGCGAGCGGCTGCCCGCGATCATCGCCGAGCGGTTCGGCGCAGGCGACGAGGACGACGGGCCGGGCGTCGGCCCGAACCAGTGCCACGACATCACGCTCTACCCCGAGCTCGGGCTCGCCGGCGGCGCGTGCGAGGGCTACGGCCTCCTGCTCGACATCTCCAACCCCGAGGTGCCGACCCGCCTCGACGCCGTCGCCGACTCGAACTTCTCGTACTGGCACTCGGCCACGTTCAACAACGACGGCACCTCGATCCTCTTCACCGACGAGTGGGGCGGCGGCGGCCAGCCCAAGTGCCGCGTCGACGACCCGTACGAGTGGGGCGCCAACGCCATCTTCACGCTCGAAGACAACGAGATGGTCTTCCAGAGCTACTACAAGATCTCGGCCGCCCAGACGCGGACCGAGAACTGCGTCGCCCACAACGGCTCGCTGATCCCGATCCCCGGCCGCGACGTGATGGTCCAGAGCTGGTACCAGGGGGGCATCTCGGTCTTCGACTGGACCGACCCCGCCAACCCGGTCGAGATCGCCTTCCACGACCGCGGGCCGATCGACGCCGACGAGTTCCAGATGGGTGGCAGTTGGTCGGTGTACTGGTACAACGGGCTCATCGTGAGCAGCGAGATCGCGCGCGGCCTCGACGTGTTCGAGCTCGCGCCGAGCGAGTACCTGACCGCCAACGAGATCGCGGCCGCCAACACGGTCCGGCTGACGTACCTCAACGCGCAGGGCCAGCCGCGCTACGAGTGGCCGCCGTCGTTCGCCCTCGCGCAGGCGTACCTCGACCAGGCCGAGCGC
>JBCCQJ010000232.1:0-6993 GCA_039024395.1 Bacteroidota bacterium
CGGACGTGCTCGACGCGCAGGCCGGGCGTGAGCGTCAGATACCCGAGTGGCGTCGGGAACCCCGCCTCGCCCTCGGCGAAGGCTGCAACGGCCCGCGCCCGGTCGACCCGGTTGCCGCGGTCGCCGGGCGCGCCGGGGTCGTCCAGGAGCAGCGGTCCGGCGTCGGCGACCGTGCCGCCGTTGAGGCGGTAGACGGCGCCGCGCTGCATCCGGTCGGCGCGGTCCTGGTGGAGCCGGAGGCCGACGCGGGCCGACGACTGCTCGGGCACGAGCGTGAGCGCGACGGTCGCGTCGAGGCCCTCGGCCCCGAACCGCCGGTCGTTCGAGGCGACCGTCAGCGTCGCGCCGGCGAGGCGCGGGTCGTCGGTGCCGCGCGCGACGGCCAGCTCGTCGGCGAACAGGACCGGGTCGTCGACGAACCGGTTGATCGGGACGTCGAGGTCGGCGTCGTCGAGGCCGTCGTTGTCGGTGTCGAGGTCGTCGCCGAGCCCGTCCGAGACGGCGTCGAGGCGGCGCCAGTCGCGGCGGAAGCGGGTCCCGTAGAGGGTCGCCGTCACGTTGACGCCGTCGCCCACGACGCCGACGTAGCGGAGGTGGCCGAGCTGGTGGTCGCTCTCGAAGGCGTCGGCGGCCGTCGAGACGTAGCGTGCCGTCGGGTCCGCCTCGAAGTCGGCCTGGGCGAGGCCGAGGTAGGTTTCGTCGGAGCCCTGGCCGTCGGCCGTCAGCTTGAGCTCGACGCTGTGGAACGACCCGCTGGCGGCCATCCACTGGAGGCGGGCGCGGCCGTGCGCGCTCCACAGGTCGTAGCCGGTCGGGCCGTCGAGGGCGGTCCCCGAGGCGGCCGCCTCGGGGAACCGGGCGAGGTGCTTGAACCCGTCGGTCCCGTCGTAGAGCCCCTCGGCGAGCACGTCGAGGCGGGCGCCCCCGAGGCGGTACCCCCCGTGTCCGAGCCGCACCAGCGCCGTCCGCGCCCGGTGGGTCCCGCCGCGCACGTCGACCCGGCCGAGCGTGCCCACGGACGGAGGCTCGGACGAGACGAAGTTGACGGCCCCGCCGGTCGTGTACGGCCCGTAGGCGATCTGGGCCGACCCCTTCCGCACCTCCAGGGCGTCCATCCGCGCGACGGGCGGCGCGTAGTAGGCCGCCGGCGCGGCGTACGGCGCGGGCGCGATGAGCACACCGTCTTCCATCAGCGTGATGCCCGACGACCGATCCGAGACGGTCCCCCGGATGCCGATGTTCGGGCGGAGCCCGTAGCCCTCCTCCTCCTGGACCGTCACGCCGGGCACCTCGGCGAGCACGCGGAGGACGTCGGTGTCGGCAAAGCGCTCGAGCGCCTCGCCCTCGAGGACCGTCGCGGCGCCGGGCACCTCGACCACGCCTCGCGAGCCACCGGCCAGCCGCGCTGCCGACTCGACGGCTACCTCGCCCAGCGACTGCGTCGACGGCCCGATGGCGATGTCGAGCCGGAGCGTGTCGCCGGCGACGAGCGTCACCGACCGCCGCTCGGTCCCGTAGCCGACCGCCGACACGGCGATCACGGCTGGGCCGGGCGGGAGCCCCCCGAGGCGGTAGCGCCCGTCGGCCCCGGCCGCCGCGCCGCGCCGGGCCTCTTCGACGAGGACCGTCGCGCCGGGCACGGCCTCGCCGCTCTCGACGTCGGTCACGCGGCCTTCGAGCGCGGCGGATTGCGCGCCGGCCGAGGCCGTGCAGAGGAGAGCTGCCAGGGCGGCGAGAAGAGGTCGGTGCATCAGGGGATCGGGGGCGGGTCACGGAGGACCCAGGGCTTGGGGCCGAGCCCGCGGGGCACGGCCGTGAGGTCCGCCTCGGGGTCGACGAGCGGGGCGCCGGGGCGGCCGTTGACGCTCACGTACGTCGCGGCGCGGACCTCGACGTCGGCGAAGCCGGCGGCCTGGAACTGGCGCTCGACGTGCTGGGCGTACTGCCAGATGAGGTCGGGCTGGAAGGCCATCTGCTTCTCCTGGAGCGGCGTCAGGTCGCCGCCCGGGGCGACCGTCCACGTCCGCCCGCTGGCCGGGTCGGTCACGAGGAATTCGGCGGTGCCCGTCTTCTCGGCCACCATCACGTGCCAGGCGAACCGGAACCCCTCCTCGGTCCAGAGGCGGTCGCCGGGGTAGAGCCAGTGCCGGAGCGGAAGGGCGATCTGGACGAGGAGCAGCACGCCGACGGCCCCGGCCGCCCACCGCGAGGGCTGGCGTGCAGGCCGGGCCGCCTCGGGGAGCGCACCGAGGCGGCGCTCCCCGAGGCGGCGTTCCCCGAGGCGGAGCGACCGGACGAGCGCGCGCCACTCGTCGCCCTCGAAGAAGACGAGCGCGGCCGCCACCATCACGAACGGGAAGACGCCGATGTTGAACAGCGCGTACGTCGCCGCGTGGAACGCGACGGCGGCGGCGAAGGCCCACGGCCGCCACCGGCGGCTCGACAGCCAGAACGGCGCCGTCAGGTCGAAGAGGGCGCCACCCCACGCGAACGCCCACGGCATCCACTCCAGGTCGAGGAGCGGGCCGACGACGGGGAGCCCGCCGCGCGCTGGGAGCCAGATCCGGAGCGGCATCGCCTCGACGAGCCAGTCCGTGCTGAGCTTGGCGACGCCCGCGAAGACGTACACCAGGCCCACCTGGAGGCGCAGCGCCCCGACCGTCCACGCCGGCACCGAGGCGCGGTCGGCCCGGCCGGGCACGAGCGCGGCGCCCATCGGCAGCGCCAGCATCAGCACGCCGACGGCGCTCACGAAGTAGTAGTGGTTGAGGTACGTCGCCGCGTCGATCAACTCGACGTAGGTGAACGAGACGACGAACACGGCCAGCCACGCCCGCGCCGCGCGCCCGTAGGCGAACGCCAGCGCCGAGACGACCGTCACGCCCAGGAGCGCGTGGAGTGCCCACAGCGGCAGCGGCCGGACCCACCCGAAGCCGGGGTAGGTGAAGTGGAACGCGGGCTCGACGTAGAGCGGCCCGGCCCATCCGAGAAGGAGAAACCGCACGGCGCTCGCGGCCATCACGAGCCCGAACCCAATGCGGAACACGCCGAGCACGACCGGGTCGACCGGTGCCGCCAGCCGCTGCCGGAGCGCCCCGAGGCGGCCTGGGTCGCCACCCCGGCCTTGCGGGCCAGCGTCGGGCGACGGACCGCGTGCGTCCTCTCCCACAAGGAGAGGAGATATCGTCCGAGGCTCTGTCCGTTCCCCGTTCCCCATTGGCTTCGCCGGCCTAGCGGCTCCGCGTTCCCGGCGCTGAGGGCGCGTCGCCCCGGCTCGACGCCGAGGCCCCGCGCGCCCTAGTCGCCGTCGTTGTCGCTGAACGTGATGCTCACGCCGAGCCAGTTGGCGAGGTCCGTCTTGACGAGCCGGAGGAGCGTCCGGGTCTCGTCGTAGAGCGCCTCGGCCTGCGGCGAGCGTGCCGCGACGGCCTGGCGGTACCCATCCCCGAGGGCGGCGGCGGCCTGGTCGGTCGCGTCGATCTGGGCGAGGAGCGCTTCTCCGAGGGGCTGACCGTCGATCTCGGCGTCGAGCGTCACGAGGTAGTCGTCGAGGCCGGTCCCGCCGCCGCCGGTCACGAGCGCGCGGAGGCCGGCGAGGTCGCTGCGGAAGAGGGCCATCGAGGCGCCCGCATACGGCGACTCGACGAGCGACGGGTCGGGGTCGGAGTCCGTGTCGCTGGCGTTTCGGGCGATTCCGAGCGGCCGCCCCACCTTCTGGTACCGGAGGTCCTCGGACACCATGGCCATCTCGTTGACCACGCGCGAGATCGAACTCTGGAGGTCCCGCCCTTCGGTATCGGCGTCGAGAAACATTCCGATCTCGTCGCCGCCCTCGGTCGACCACTTGTCCCGGAGCGCGCGGCCCTGATCGCGGATGTCGGCCGCGACGAACCGGGCGTAGGCCCGGCGCTGCGGGTCGGACATGTCGGCGAGCGCGTCGTCCTCGAACAGGAGGTACTCGAGCCCGGGCAGCCCGCGGGCATTGGAGCCCCGCGCCGAGACATAGCTGGCGTCGATGGTCTCGCTCGTGGCGACGGCCTCCTCGACGAACTCGGTGTCCGCAGGCCACGTCGAGATCCGGTTGTGGTAGAGCCCGAACCGGACGCCGGGCAGATTGAGGGCCGAGAGCTGACGCCACGTCCCGGCGGCCTGGCGCCACGCCGACCGGGCGGCGTCGAGCGTGCCCTCGGAGGGCGCGTCGGCGAATGCGGCGGTCGCCGTCGCCAGCGCCTCGGCGTCGGCGACGAAGCCGTCGTGGGCCGGCAAGATCACGCGGTCGGCGAGATCGGTGAGGAGGGCCTGCCGGACCGCCGCGCGGTCGTCGCCTACGACGTCCTCGGAGCTGTCGCACGCGGCCGCCATCAGCGCCAGACCGGCGAAGACGGCAGCAACCGCGAGGGCAGGGCGGAACGGGCGGAGGGCAGACATGGACCGTTGAGGGGTGGCTGCGCCGTCGGCGGCGCGTGGGAGCAAAGGTCGTCGGGCTGGACGCCGGCGCTCCGACCTAGAGCGAGTTGAGGAATGCCTCGACGGCGTCGCGGTCGCGGGCGGGGAGCATCCGGAACTGCTCCCTCGACGCCTCGGCCTCGCCGCCGTGCCACAGGATGGCCTCGACGACGCCGCGCGCGCGGCCGTCGTGGAGCAGCTCCTGGTGGCCGTTGACGGTCGGGAACAGGCCGATGCCCCACAGCGGCGGGGTGCGCCACTCCCGGCCCGACGCGTCGAACACGGCGAGCCCGTCGGCCAGCTCCTCGCCCATGTCGTGAAGCAGGAGGTCGGTGTACGGCCGGATGGTCTGCCCGGAGAGGGCGGGAGAGATCTCGCTCGGCCCGGTCTTGAGCTGAGGGACGTGACAACTGGCGCAGCCGATCTGGTTGAAGAGCGCCTTGCCCCGGAGCACCTCTGGCGCCTCCCAGTTGCGCCGGGCAGGCACCGCCAGGGCGCCCACGTAGAGCGTGACGTGGTCCAGGTTGCGGTCCTCGACCTCGGGCGACCCGCCTGTCGGGAGCTCCGAGCAGCCGGCCGGCGCCACGAAGCAGTTCTCCTCCGAGAACAGCGACGTCGTGACCCCGACGTCCCCGTGGAACGCGCTCGCCGACTGCTGGCGGACCGTCGGCTGGGCGGCCTTCCACCCGAACCGCCCGACGCTGTAGTCCTGGCGGAGAACGTCCCAGACCCGGTTCACGCGCCCCGAGATGCCATCGCCGTCGGCGTCGTTGGGGTCGGCCAGCGCCACGAGGTCCGCCTCGGGGACGGCCTCCAGGAGCCCCATCCCGATCACCTGGTTCGCCACGCGGGGAGAGAGCGCCAGGCCGGACGAGATCGGCCCGTAGGCCTCGTCCCGGAACGAGACGACCGGCTTGCGGAGCGTGTACGGCGTGCCGTCGCCGAACGAGCCGTGGACGTCCTCGTAGCGCACGATCACCGTCGCCTCGGGGGCGACGTCGAGGACGGCGTTGTCCTGGATCTGCGTCCCGTAGACGGGGTCGCCGAGCGGGCTGCCAAGCGCGTCGCGCTGGCCGGGCACTCCGAGGCGGACGAGGAAGCCCGTCGGGCGCTCGCCGTCGAAGTCAGGCGTCCGACCGCGGCCGTCTTTGAAGTGGCAGGCCGCGCACGACCGCGCGTTGAAGAGCGGCCCGAGCCCGTCGCGCGCCGTGGTGCTGGCCGGCGCCGTCACCCAGTTCTGGTTGAACAGCGAGTTGCCGACGCCGAAGAACCGCTCCTCCTCGTTGGTGAGGTTAGGGGCCGGGAGCCCGAACGCGTTTTCGCCCTCGTTGAACACCGTCGTCTCGCCGCCCGAGAGCTCCTCGCCGACGCTGGCTGCGAGCGTGGTCGCGTCGCAGCCCGAGGCGGCGCCCAGCCACACCGCGAGCGGGACGAGGGCCAGGGCGATCAGACCCGCCGAGCCCCCGACACCCTGAGGGGGCCGGGGGCTCGGAGGACGACGGGACGTCGGGCGGGTCACAGGGCTCAGTCGGGGAGCTCGTTGTTGATCTGGATGCCGATGGCGGCGGCACCCTCGACGAACGAGTCGCCGAGCGTCTGAAGTGCGTCGACGGCCGCGAGAACCGTCTGCTGATCGTTGATAATCGCCTGGTCGAACGGAACCGGGATGTCGTTGACGGCCGTGAGGGCCGCCGTCACATTCGCGTCGATCTCGTCCGCCAGCGCGGCGTCCTCCGCCCGGACGAGGTCCGAGAGCGAGGTCCCGCTCACGGTCGAGCCGTCGGTCCGAGTGTACGACCCCCGCCAGACGTTGGCGATCCCCTCGGCGTTCGTGATGATGTCGCGGTGGGTGTTGTCGGCGAAGCACGAGTGCTCGTCCTCCTGGTCCTGGTTGTTGACCGCCACGAACATCCGCTCGACGGCCAGCTCCGACTTGGCGAGCGTGCCGATGCCGGTGAACACGTTCCGGAGCGCCTGCTCGGCGTCGAGGGACGTGAACGTCTGGCGGTAGTTGCTCGAGGCGCCGGTTTCCCAGGCGTCGACCATCTCCTGGAGGTGGACGAGCAGGAGGTCGCTGGCCGCGGCGAGGTAGTCCCGGCGGCGGTCGGCGTTGGCGGCCGTCGTGTAGTCGGTGTACGGACGCTCGCCGGCGCCGGTCGCGCTCAGGTCCTGGCCCCAGAGAAGGAACTCGATGGCGTGGTAGCCGGCCGAGACGTTCTCCTCACCCCCCTGCTCGTTGAGGTCGAGAATGAGGTCCTGGTCGATGGTCGGGAAGTCGCCCGGGCGGTTGATGATGCCGGCGTCGAGGTCGCCGACGACGTAGTCGACGTAGGACTCGTCGAGCGGCCACGCGTTGAGGAGCCCCTCGGGCCCGTCGGCGGCGTCGATGGGGCCGTTGGCGAAGCGGTAGGCCTCGGTCTGGCCGTAGGGCTCGCGGGAGGCGAGCCACGCCTGCTTGGCGGCGTCGAAGCCGGCCTGGCTGGGCGCAGCCACAAACGCGTCGATGGCCTGGTCGAGCTCGACCGCGGCGTCGTAGGAGTCCTCGTA
>JBCCQJ010000233.1:0-6985 GCA_039024395.1 Bacteroidota bacterium
CCGCCCCCACTTTCCACTTTCCACTTTCCACTTTCCACTTTCCACTTTCCACTTTCCACTTTCCACTTTCCACTTTCCACTTTCCACTTTCCACTTTCCACTTTCCACTTTCCACTTTCCACTTTCCACGCTCTCGCGGCGCAGCGGCGCTCTCGTCGCGAAGCGACGCTCTCCGTGCTCACGCCAACCCCGAGGCGGTCTTCAGGCCGTGGTCCGTCGTCCGCGGTCCGTCGTCCCGCCCCGAGGCGGCCTACTCGTCCACCTCCTCCACCTCGGGGGCGTCGGTCGGAACGGCATCGCGGGCGGCCGCGAGGACGGCGTCGCGGAACGCCTCGGGGTCGGCGTCGGGCCGCCAGCGGACCTGCCGGGCACCGTCGGGGTGGAGGCGCATCCAGTTGGCCACCATCCGCATCTCGTCGACGTCGGGGCGGCCGTGGGCGTCGGGCGGCGCGAGGCCGGGGTCGAAGGTCTCGCCGAGCGCCGCGCCGAGGTCGGCGACCTCGTCGGGGCCGGGCGCGGCGGGCAGCTCGACGCGGCCCACGAGGCGGCCGTGGCGGATCAGGAAGAGCTGCGCGCCGCCGTCGGCGTAGTCGGCGTAGCCCGGCGCGAGCGGCTCGACGAGGACCGCGTCGTGCTCGTGGACCGCACTCGCGACGGTCCGCTGGCGGCCCATCGTCCGCTGGAGGCGGTGGAGCTGGTCGCGGTACCACCCGGCCGCCTCGTACTCGCGTGCCGCGGCCGCCTCGTGCATGGCCCCCTCGACCATGTCGACCGCCTCGGTGTCCTGGCCGGTCAGGAACTGGCGGACGCGGTCGACCTCGACCTCGTACTGCTCGGCCCCCTCGCCGCCGACGCACGGCGCCCCGCAGCGGCCCATCTCGTGGTAGAGACACGGCCGGCCGAGGGCGAACACGTTGTCGGCGCACTCGCGGAGCCGGAACAGGCGCCCGATCAGCTCGACCAGCTCCTCGGCCTGGCCGCGCCGCCCGAGCGGGCCGTAGTACTCGGCGCCGTCGTGCGCGATGCGCGGCGTCCACGAGATCGTGGGGTAGGCGTGCGTCGTGTCGAGGCGGAGGAAGGGGTAGTCGCGGTAGCGCCGCTGCGCGCGGTTGTAGACCGGCAGGTAGTTCTTGATCAGCTTCGACTCCTCGAGGAGGGCGGCCAGCTCGGTGCCCGTCTCGCGCCAGGTCACGTCGCGCACGTCGCGGACCAGCTTGCGCGTCTTCGGCACGTGGGCGTCGACGCTCGTGAAGTAGCTGCGGACCCGGTTGCGGAGGCTCTTCGCCTTGCCGACGTAGATCACGCGGCCCTTCGAGTCGCGCATGAAGTAGACGCCGGGGCGGTCGGGCAGGAGCGGCAGGATCTGCTCGCGGATCTTCTTGAGGTGCGTCGGCTCGCGGCGCGTGTCCTTGTAGCGCCGCCGCTGGAAGCCGAGCAGGTCGTCGACGGTCTCGACGCCGAACTCGATGCGCATCCGCCCGAGGAGGATCACGAGCAGCTCGGCCGTCGCGACGGCGTCGCCGAGGGCGCGGTGGCGGCCCTGGACCTCGATCCCGAAGTGCGACGTGAGCTTGCTCAGGCCCTTCGACGGCAGCGACGAGAGCAGCCGCCGGGCGAGGCGGAGCGTGTCGAGCGCCGGGTTCTGGAGCGGCGGCAGGCCCGCCTCCGCGAGGGCGACGTCGAGGAAGCGGGCGTCGAAGGGGAGGTTGTGGGCCACGAGCACGCCGTCGCCCAGGAACTCGACGAACCGCGGCATCACCTCCGAGGCGGCCGGCTGGTCGTAGACCATGGCCGTCGAGATGCCGGTCAGCCGCGTGATCCGCTTCGGCACGTGCCGCCCGGGGTTGACGAGCTGCTGGAACGTGTCGACGACCTCGCCGCCGACCAGCTTGGCCGCGCCCACCTCGATCAGGCGGTCGTCCTCCGCCCGGGACCCGGTGGTCTCGGTGTCGACGACGACGAAGGTGGCCTGGTCGAGGGTCATGCGGCGGGAAGATCGGGAACGATCGCCCGGCCCGCTGACGGCCGCCGTGTCATACGGTTCGCGCATCCGGCGTCGGTCGCCCCCGAGGCGGACCGCCTCGGGGGCCGGCGCCGAGGGGGTGGACACGGGGGAGACGCCTCGGGGCGAACGTCGAGGTGGCGGACACGGGGGAGACGCCTCGGCGAGGCGTCTCTACGGCCGCGACCGATGCACGCGTCGCGCTACTCGTCTGGCGACAGGCCCATCGCCCGGAAGAGCGCGCGGCCGACGGCGTCGTTCGGCATCCGCCCCTCGAAGTGCGACGCGCCCGGCCCGAAGGCGTAGAGCCCGACGTCGATGGCCGTGTGGCCGCCGGTCGTCCAGCCGATGCCGGCCGGCTCCGAGGCGAGGTCGCGGATGACCGGACCGAGGGCGAACGGGTCGCCCGAGGCGATGGCCCCCTCGACCGCCTCGGCGGTGCCCTCGGGCAGCTCGTCGAGCCCGAGCCCCTCGCGGATGACCGCCTCGGGGTCGCCGCCGGCCCGGAGGCGCGCGGTCATCGCCTCGAAGCTGGCCGTCGCGCGGAGGACGGGCGCGGGGTCCCAGAAGTAGACGTCGTCGCGGCCGAGCGTCATGCCGCCCGTCTCGTGGTCGGAGGTCGAGACGACGAGCGTGTTGCCGTCGGCCGCCGCGAACGCGAGCGCCACGGCAACCGCCTCGTCGTAGGCCAGGATGTCGCCGAGGTGGCCCGCCGGGTCGTTGCCGTGGCCAGCATGGTCGATGCGGCTGCCCTCGACCATCAGGAAGAAGCCCGCCTCGCCCGCCTCGGCGGCGAGCAGGTCGATCGCCTTTTGCGTCATCTCGGCGATCGACGGCTCGTCGGTCTCGTCGCGGTCGACCTCGTAGGCGAGGTGGCTCTCGGCCAGGAAGGCGGCGGCAGGCAGCGCGGCGATGGCGTCATACCCGGCGGCGTCCACGGCGACGCTCCACCCCGAGGTGGTCATCACCTCGGTGAGCGGGCGGAGGAGGTCCGTGTCGGCCGAGGCATCGCCCAACGGGCGCTCGGTGAAGAAGCGGCGCCCTCCCCCGAACAGCAGGTCCACCTCCGAGGCGGCGAGCTGGCGGGCGATCTCGGCCTCCTGCGAGCGCGCCAGCACGTGCGTCGCGAACGAGGCCGGCGTGGCGTGCGTGATGCGGCTCGTCGCCACGAGGCCGCTCACCATGCCGCGGTCCTCCGCCGCCTCGAGGAGGGTCCGGCACGGCAGGCCGAGCGTGTCGACGGCGATGGCGCCGTTGTACGTCTTGATGCCGCACGCAAAGGCGGTCGCGCCGGCCGCCGAGTCGGTCACCCGGTTGTCCGTCGCCGACGTCTCGACCGAGCCCACAAGGAGGCTGTCGAAGGCGAGCGGGGCGCCCTTGGCCGCCGCGCCGAGCGTCGCCGAGGCGGGGCCGAAGCCGTCGGCGATCATCAGGATCACGTTCTGCGGGGTGTCGGCCCGCTTCGGGGCCTGGTCGTCGAGCGTGACGGGGCGGTCGGGCGGCGGGGCCGGAGCGGGCACCTGCGCGCAGGCGGTGCCGACGACCAGGAGGGCGAGGAGGAGAGCGAAACGCATCGCGGGGCCGGAGGATCGACGGGAGGCTACCACCTCGGGGCGCGGCGAGGCGAACCGGCGTGTGATGACGTCCGTCTTCGCCCGGAATCCGAGGCGGCGGCGCCCGCGCCCCGAGGCGGGCCGTCTATTCTGCGTGCAGACCCACCGGCGGGCGCCGCGCTCGCCTCTCCCCCCTCCTCCACCCTCTCCCCAGACATGAAGCTCACCGTCGTAGGCGCGGGCAACGTTGGCGCAACGGTCGCCGAGTGCGTCGCGCGCATGGACATCGTCCAGCACATCGCCCTGATCGACATCAACGCGGGCGTCGCCCAGGGCAAGGCGCTCGACCTCATGGAAGCCGCCCCGATCCACGGGTTCGACACCGTCATCGAGGGCTCCGACCAGTACGACGTCACGGCCGGCTCGGACGTGACCGTCATCACGGCCGGCCTGCCGCGCAAGCCCGGCATTAGCCGCGACGACCTCCTGAAGGTCAACTCCGACATCGTGTCGTCGGTCACCGAGCAGGTCGCCGCCCAGAGCCCGAACACGATCCTGATCGTCGTCTCGAACCCGCTCGACGTGATGACCTACGTCGCCTACATGACGTCCGGCTTCCCGAGCCAGCGCGTGATGGGCATGGCCGGCGTGCTCGACACGGCGCGCTACCGGGCGTTTCTGAAGATGGAGCTCGGCGTGTCGGTCCGCGACATCAACGCGATGCTCCTCGGCGGTCACGGCGACTCGATGACGCCGCTGCCGCGCTTCACGACCGTCGGCTCGCGCCCGGTCACCGAGATGATCGACGCGGGCCGTCTCGACGAGATCATCGAGCGCACCAAGAAGGGCGGCGGCGAGATCGTCAAGCTGATGGGCACGAGCGCGTGGTACGCGCCCGGCGCCGGCGCGGCCGAGATGGTCGAGGCCATCGTCAAGGACTCGAACCGCGTGCTACCGGCCGCGGCCTGGGTAACAGGCCAGTACGGCCTCGAGGACATGTTCATCGGCGTGCCGGTCCGCCTCGGGGCGAACGGCGTCGAGGAGATCGTCGAGCTCGACCTCAACGACACCGAGGCGGCCGACATGCAGGCCTCGGGCGCGCACGTCCGCGAGGTCATCGAGGCCTACCAGAACCTCCCGCAGGACGCGTAGATCAAGGTGCGTGGTTCGTGGGGCGTGGGACGGACGTCCCCGCTACGGCACGACGTATCCCACCCCACGTCCTGCGGCCCACGCCCTAGACGCGCACCGGCACCCTTGCTGCCCATGGCTCAAGGGCGTCCCGCCTCGGTTCATGACGCCGCGGGCGACCTCTCATCGCGGGGGGCCGCCCACGCGTCGTCACGGCCGCCGGCGGAGGTCGAGCGCGGAGACCGTCGGCGACGTGAACACGCGCCGGCCGTCTGCAAGCTCGCGGCTCGAGCGGAGCAGGAACGCCGTCAGGTCGGCATCCATCGGGCCGCCCTCGACGCCGTACGCCTCGTCGAGGTCGTAGACCGCGCCGTAATCGGGCGAGGCCGCGTCGCAGTTGACGACCGTGAAGTCGCCGCTGCCGCCCCACAGGAACGGCACGAACCCCAGCGGCCAGTACTCCGGGTCGAGCACGCCCGCCGAGCGGGTGTAGTGGGCCGGGATCGTCCGGGCGGCGATCACGAACATGCTGTTGGCGAAGTCCGGCTCGAACGCCTCCAACGCGCGGCACCGGCCGAGGTCGTAGCTCCCAACCCGCGACAGGAAGGTGCGGAGCGACGCAGGCACGGTGACGCCTTCGAGGGCGTCCAGCGCCGCGATGTGCTCCGCCGCCGCCGGCTCCAGCACCTCGGGGCTGACGGCGCCGGCGGCGGCGAGGTCTCGCAGGTAGGTGTCCAGCGCGTCGAGGAGCGGGCGAGCGGACGGTGTCATGGGCGCCAGGCCGGGAACGTCAGGATAGCCCGCCTCGGGGAGGGACCGCTCCCCGCCTGCGCGGGGACAGGCTCGGGGGCCGAGGCGGAGAATGGGCCGTGGGGACCATCGGGCGGACGCACGGCGGAGGTAGCCTCCGCGATCCACTCCGCCCTGCCATGCGCCTGCTCGCTCTTGCCCTCCTCGTCGGCTGCGCCGACGCCCCCGCCAACACGCCCACGGAGCGCCCGGAGGCGCAGACCGTCCCCGAGGCGGAGCCCGCGCCTGCCCCCGAGGCGGCACCGGCTCCGATTCCCGAGGCCACAGCCGACCCCGCTCCCGGGGCGGAGCCGGCTCCAGTCCCCGAGGCGGCTGCTGTCGACGACTGGGCCGGGCGCTACACCTTCTCCGAGGGCGGCGGCGTCTACACGTACCGCTACGTGCTCGACCTGTCGCCCGCCGGCCCCGAGGCGCCCGACCAATACGTCGGCACGCTGGACGTCGACGGCCCGCAGGTGACGATCCGCTTCGACGTGCTCGGGGAGATGTCGGACGGCGGCTTCGGGGTCGTGCTGGTCGACTACCGGCCCGAGAACGCGAACCGGCTCCAGACGCCTGGCGAGCTGCTGTTCTCGCTCCGGTGGGAGGACGCCGGAGAGATCGGCGACGAGATCGGCGACCGCGTGCTGCGGACCTACTGGGGCACGCTCCGTCCGACCGGCGCGGGCGAGGAGAGCCCCGAGGCGGGCTCGTCGCTGGCGTTCGTCTTCACGGGCTAGCCGAACCTCAGCGCCAGGCCTCGACCGCCTCGGCGAACGCGCGGAGGTCGTCGGCCCCGGCGGGGAGCACCTTGAACTGGAAGTCGCGCGCCGACGTCTTCAGGTCCATCGTCTCGTTGGCGCCCTTGCGGCCCGCCGTGAACGAGGTGACGTCGGCCGGACCGAGGCGAAAGCTGCCCTTCTCAGAGACCATCGCCTCGTGGCCGGTCTCGGCGAGGCGGGCCAGGCCCTGGGCCACCTGCGCGCCGTAGCTCGCCTCGACGCGCTGGAGCACCGGGGCGGCCATCGCGACGCCGAGGCCCGCGCCCAGCTCGCGGGCCGTGTCGTCGGTGCTCTGGCGCTCGTCGCGCTCGTGCTCGGCGTCGAGCGCCGCCTGCACGCCGGTGAGGTAGCCCTCGGCCCCGCCCGTGCCGCCCATCGCGGGGCCGACGCGGACGACGTAGAGGGCGTCGTCGGTGAGGAGGAGCGAGTACGTGGCCGCCCAGCGGAACATGCTGGCGAAGGTCTCGACGGGTTCGATGCGGTGCGTCATGACGGGCGAGGTGTGAGGATCACCCTCCCTCCGCCGCGGTCCCACGCAGGGGGTCAGCCACACGACGTTTTTCCCGCCTCGGGGCGGACGACGGACCGACGGCCGCCTCGGAGAGGCGGGACGGCGGACCGCGGACGACAGACCGCCGTCTGAGCGCTCGTTCCAGACCGCACCGCCTTCGGGACCGACCGCCTCGGTGGTTTTCGTTCTCCTCCCCCCAGTGGGGGGAGGTCGGGAG
>JBCCQJ010000234.1:0-6959 GCA_039024395.1 Bacteroidota bacterium
ATGGGCGTCGCCAACCGGCTCGTCCCGACCGTCTTCCCGGACCTGCGGGCGGGCGAGCGCGTCGACCTCTCGGTGGGCCTGAATGCGATGGTGCCGTCTGGCGCGTTGGACGGACTGCACGCCCACCTCGACGGCGGCGCGCAGTCCGTCCAACGCGCCAGACGGCACCATCGCATTCAGGCCCACCGAGAGGTCGACGCGCTCGCCCGCCCGCAGGTCCGGGAAGACGGTCGGGACGAGCCGGTTGGCGACGCCCATCCCGTACGGGAAGCCCGCCTCACCGGCCTCCAGGCCGTCGGCCACCGTCACGTTGTCCCAGGCCTGCCCGTCGAGGCGGGTCGAGAGGCTGAAGGCGTCGGTCAGCAGCACCGAGGCCCAGCCCGTCAGGCCGGCGCGGTTGCCGAGCGCGTAGCTCCGGTCGTTCTCGCCGAGGCGGACCGTCCCGCGCGCCTGCGCCCCCCATCCGAAGCGGTCGCTCTGGCCGAGGTAGGTGAGCGACGGCTGGAAGTCGACCGTCCCGCTGCCGGTCTGCATCGGGTACGGGAGGAGTTGGTCCTCACCCATCGGCGTGTCGTCGGTCTGGTCGACCGATCCGGTCGGGAAGCTGGCCCCGAGGCCGACGTGCGCACGGCTCCGCCCGGTCTCGGCAAGGAGCACGAATGCGGTCGCAGACACGTCGCCCAGACCGCTCGACGAGGTCGAGAAGGCGATCGCCTCGGGGTCGGTGGCGATGCTCATGCGGCTCCGGTGGTCCATGTCCATCGTCACGAGCGGCAGCATGGCCATGAACGTGACGCGCCGGACGGGGGCGTACATCACGCCCAGCATATCCATCCGCATGGGCATCTCGGTGGGCGTGACGAGGAAGTTCTGGCCCTCCGGCGCGACGACGTCGGCATCCGCGATGGCGTCCGTCCCGAGGCGGCTGCCGGACATCGGCATCCACATCGAGCGGAGGGAGACCATGACTTCCTGCGCGTCGTGGGTGTGGTCGCCCATCACGCCGATCGGCGCGTGGCCGTCGGGGCGGTGGGAGGTCCAGGGCTGGGAGGCGGCAAGGGGGGCGAGGAGCACGGCGAGGGCCGCGCCCAAGAGAAGGCGTTTCATGGGGGGAGATTCAGGCGTGCCGGCGCGCGCCACAGCGGCCGGCGGAACGGACGGGTGCGCCCCGGGTCCGGAGCGCGCGGAGGGCACCGCCTCGGAGCGAGGCGGCCGAGCAGGGTCAGGCCGTCCGCGGCGGCCGGAACACGCCCGCCGGCACCCCGTCCGTCGCGCCCACGCGCAGCCCTGGGGCTCCCAGCGTCACCGGCACCCCGTCCGGGGCCCCCAGGCGGACCGTCTCGGGCACGAGCGGGGCCACGGCGAGGGCCACCTGCAGGGCCGCCTCGCCGCTGGGCCCGTCCTCGTGGTCGTGGTGGGCGTCCATGCGGTCGCGCAGCACGCAGTACCCGTCGCACGCCTCGTCGGGGTTGGTGCAGAGCACCTCGACGATCCAGTCCTGGCGGACCTCGAACGCGCCCTGCACGAACAGCAAGCCCTGGGTGCTCGCGGCGAGGCAGAGCGCGAGCGCAGCGCGGACGATGGGGCGGAGGCGGGCCACAGCGGCAACCTACGGCGGCCGTCGCCCGGGCGATGCGCCTACCTTTGTGCCCCGCCCCTCGGTCGCCGTGCCCCTCCCCCGCCCGCTCACGCCCGACAGCCGGGTCGCCGTCGCCGCGCCCGCCTCGGCGGCGCTCGACGCCCGCGACACCGAGGCGGGGCTGGCGGCGCTCCGCGCGGAGGGACTCCGCATCGAGGCGGCACACGCGACCGAGCCGGTGGGCTACCTCGCGGGCACCGATGCCGCCCGCGCCGACGCCCTCAACGCGCTTCTCCGCCGCGACGACCTCGACGCCGTCGTCTGCCTCCGCGGCGGCTACGGCCTCCTGCGGATCCTCGACCGGATCGACGTCGACGCGGCGCGCGCCCACCCTAAGCTGATCGTCGGCTACTCGGACGTGACCGCGCTTCACCTCGCGCTCTACGCCGAGGCGGGCCTGCCGGGCCTCTCCGGCCCGATGGTGGCCTCCGACTGGTCGAAGGGCCTCGACCCCGAGGTGGTGGCCGACTTCTGGCGCGTTGCGGGCGGCGCCTCGGGGTACGCCGTGCGCGGGCCAGGCGGCGAGCGGCTCGTGCCGATGCAGGCCGGCGAGGCCGAGGGCGTCCTCCTCGGGGGCAACCTCGCGCTCACGGCCGCGCTCCTCGGCACGCCCTACCTGCCCGACCTCGACGGCGCCATTCTGTTCCTCGAAGACGTCGGCGAGCCGCCGTACCGGATCGACGGGCTGCTGGCCCGGCTGCGCCTGGCGGGCGTGCTGGGCCGCCTCGGGGGCCTGGTCTTCGGGATGTTCACCGGCGCCGAGGTGCCGAAGGGGCGCCCGACGCTGAGCGTGGACGAGGTGCTGCGCCACTACGCGCCGTTCGTGGGCGGGCCGGTCGCAAGCGGACTCGTCTACGGGCACGTCGCGCGCAAAAACACGCTGCCGGTCGGCGTGCGCGCCCACCTCGCCGTCGGCGCCGAGGCGGAGCTGACGGTCCTCGAGCCCGTCGCGCGATGACGTGGATCACCGCGCTGGGGCTGGTCGCGGCGTCGTGCACGATGGCGTCCTTCGTGCCGCAGATCGTCAAGACGTACCGGACGCGCTCGGTGGCCGACCTCTCGGTGGGGATGTACGCGCTCCTGACGACGGGCGCGCTCCTGTGGCTGGTCTACGGCCTGCTGATCGGCGACCTGCCGGTGATCGTGACGAACGCAGTCACGCTGCTGCTGCTGCTGGCCGTCGACGTGCAGATCGTGCGGCACCGCCGAGCCTCGTGATGCGCCTCGCCTTCTTCGCCTCCGGCGGCGGCTCGAACATCGGCGCCATCCTCGACGCCATCGACGCGGGCCGCCTCGGGGCCGAGCCGGTGCTCGTGGTGACCGACCGGCCCGGCATCGGCTCCATCGACCGGGCGAGGGCGCGCGGGATCCCGGTCGCCGTTCTTCCGCCCTCCGACATCGGCTCCGAGGCGGCCTTTGCCCACGCCCTTCTCGAGGTGCTCCGCGCGCACCGCGCCGAGGCGGTCGCGCTCGCGGGCTACCTCAAGAAGGTCCCCGAGGCGGTCGTGCGGGCGTTCGAGGGGCGGATGCTCAACGTCCACCCGTCGCTGCTGCCCGCGTTCGGCGGGCCGGGCATGTACGGCCGGCGCGTCCACGAGGCGGTGCTCGCGCACGGCTGCCGCGTCTCCGGCGTGACGGTCCACCTCGTCGACGCCGGCTACGACACCGGCCCGATCGTGGCGCAGGCGTGCGTGCCCGTCGAGCCGGGCGACACCCCGGCGACGCTCGCCGCGCGCGTGCTCGCGGCCGAGCACCGGATCTACCCGCAGGCCCTCGCCCTCCTCGCCTCGGGGCGCCTCCGCCTCGACGACCGACGCGTCGTTATCGAAAGCGAAGCAGGATGAGAGGCCTCCCTGCCTCTTGCCCCTTCCCTCCTCCCCCTTCCCCCACACCCTTGATCGAAACCAAAGACCTTCCCCCACCGGACGACCGCACTCCCGTCCGCCGCGCCCTCCTCTCCGTCAGCGACAAGGCCGGGCTGGTGCCGTTCGGGCGGCGGCTCCACGCGCTCGGCGTCGAGATGCTCTCGACTGGCGGGACGGCCAGGGCCCTCCGCGACGCCGGCATCCCGGTGCGCGACGTGTCCGACGTGACCGGCTTCCCCGAGATCCTCGGCGGGCGCGTGAAGAGCCTCCACCCGAAGATCCACGGCGGCATCCTGGCCCGGCGGACCGACCCCGACGACGTCGGCGAGCTGGCCGAGCACGGCGTCGGCGCGATCGACCTGGTGGTGGTCAACCTGTACCCGTTCCGCGAGGCGGTCGCGCGCGAGGACGTGACCGACGCGCTCGCGGCCGAGAACGTCGACATCGGCGGGCCGGGGATGCTCCGCGCGGCGGCCAAGAACTACGCCTTCGTCGGCGCCGTGGTCGACCCGGCCGACTACGAGGCGGTCGTGGGTGAGCTGGAGGCCCACGGCGGGACGCTCGGCATGGCCACGCGCCGCCGCCTCGCCGCCGACGCCTTCGCGCACACGGCCGCCTACGACACCGCCATCGCGGCCTACTTCCAGGGCGCCGCCTCGGAGAACGGCGGTGCCACCTCGGGGAATGGCGGCGCCACCTCGGAGGGCGATGGCGCACAGACGCCCCGGCGGGGCGTCTCTTCGGCGGCGGCGAACGGAGACGCCGAGGGAATGCCGGACCGCCTCGCGCTGGACCTCCCCAAGGCCGCCGACCTCCGCTACGGCGAGAACCCGCATCAGCGCGCGGCGCTCTACGGCAACCCCGAGGCACGATACGAGGTGATCCATGGCAAAGCGTTGTCGTTCAACAACCTCCTCGACCTCACGGCCGCGCTCGACCTCGGCGCCGCCTTCGCCGATGCGCCGCCGACGGTCGCCATCCTCAAGCACACCAACCCGTGCGGCGTCGGGCAGGCCGAGGCCCTCGAGGCGGCCTACCGCAAGGCGTTCGCGACGGATCGCCAGAGCCCGTTCGGGGGCATCGTGGTCGTCAACCGGCCGCTCGACCGGGCGACCGCCGAGGCCATCGACGGCGTGTTCACCGAGATCATCATCGCGCCCGACTACGAGGCGGGTGTGCTCGCATTCCTTCAGCAGAAGAAGAACCGACGGCTCCTCCGCGCCGACCTCCGCCCCCACCGAGGCGGCACGACGGTGCGGACGGTCGCTGGCGGCGTGCTGGTGCAGGACGCCGACCCGACCCTCCCCTCCGCCTCGGGGCTGCGCGCGGCCTGCACCGTGCCCACGGAGCGCGCGCCCACCGAGGCGGAGTGGGCCGATCTCGACTTCGCGTGGCGCGTGTGCAAGCACGTCAAGTCGAACGCGATCGTGTACGCGCGCGGCGGCGCGACGCGCGGCATCGGGGCCGGGCAGATGAGCCGGATCGACGCGAGCGAGATCGCGGTCGCCAAGGGCGCCAAGTCGGAGCTCGACTTCGCCGGGTGCGTCGTCGCCTCAGACGCCTTCTTCCCGTTCGCCGACGGGCTCGAGGCCGCCGCCGAGGCGGGCGCCGTGGCGGCCATCCAGCCGGGCGGGAGCGTGCGCGACGACGAGGTGATCGCTTCCGCCGACGCACGCGGCATGGCAATGGTGTTCACCGGGAGGCGCCACTTCCGGCACTGAGCCGCGGCACCGCGCTGGCCGTCACGGCAGCGGGCTGGTGCCCTTAACTCACCTCGTGGCCCACCGATCCATGAGGGGCGCCCCCTACGCCTTCGCGTGCCCCTCGACGTTCCCCCTCCTTCGACCGCCCCCCGCCTCGGGGGAGGCGACGCGCCCCTGCCGTCGGGGCACCTCGACCTCCCGGCGCTCCGGTGGATGGTTGTGCTGGGAGCGGCAGCCCTGCCAGGGTTTTGGGCGCTGGACCGGTTCCAGGGCTACGTCTACGACGACCCCCTGGCCTACCGGCTGATCCTCACGGCAGGCGCGCTCGCCCTGTTGGGCCTCTCGTTCGTCAGCGGCCGCGTGCGAAACCACCTCTGGCCGCTCAGCATCGGCTACGTCCACGTGCTCGCGGCGTTTTTCGCCTGGACCGCGGTGCGCAACGGGCTCGACCCGCGGTGGTCGTCGGGGGTCATGCTGGTCGTCCTCATGGGCGGGCTGGCGATGGCCCTTTTGGCCCGCACCGAGCGGACGGTCCGCTGGACGATCCTCACCCTCGCCCTGGCGTTCGTGGGTCCGCTGCTTCTCACCGAGTTACCCGCCGGGAGCGAGGTCGACACCCCTCAGGCGCTGGTCGTGTCGGTGCTGGTCTGCCTAGGCGCGCTCTACGTCGTTGGGGCAGCGCGGCTCCACACGCTCGGCGACCTCCGGGCCAGCCGCGACGCGCTCGAGGCGATCAACGCCGACCTGCGCGCGGCGAAGGAGGCCGCCGAAGCGGCGACGCAGGCCAAGTCGGAGTTTCTGGCCAACATGAGCCACGAGATCCGCACCCCCATGAACGGCGTCGTCGGCATGACGTCGCTCCTGCTCGGCACCGACCTCAACGACGAGCAGAAGGACTTCGTCGAGACGATCCGGACGAGTGGCGACGCGCTGCTCACGATTATCAACGACATCCTCGACTTCTCGAAGATCGAGGCGGGCATGCTGGACTTGGAGGCCCAGCCCTTCGACGTGCGCCAGTGCGTCCGCGACGCGCTCGCCGTGCTGTCGCCGGCGGCCGACAAGAAGGGGCTCGCGCTCTCAGCCGACGTCGGGCTTACGGTGCCCGCCTCGGTGGTGGGCGACGTGACGCGGGTGCGGCAGGTGCTGGTCAACCTGCTCTCGAACGCCATCAAGTTCACCGAGGCGGGGTCGGTTCGCGTCCGCGTCGAGGTCGCGGCGCGCCTGGGAGGCGTCCAGTCCAAGGGCGGCGACGTTGTGCTGCGGTTCGTGGTCGAGGACACCGGCATCGGCATCGCCGAGGACAAGCTCGACCTGGTGTTCCAGAGCTTCTCGCAGGCCGACGCCTCGACGACGCGCGAGTACGGCGGCACGGGGCTCGGCCTCACGATCTGCCAGCGCCTCGTGGCCTTGATGGGCGGCTCGATGGGCGTCGAGAGCACACGGGGCGAGGGCTCGGCGTTCTCGTTCACCGCCCGCCTCGGGGCGGCTCCGCAGGACGAGGGCCAGGACGAGACCGCGTGGGTGGCGCGGCCGAGGCGCCACGCGCCCCTCTCGATCGCCGGCTCGGCGCCCCGCCCGGCGGCGGTCCCGACGACCGTCCCACTGCGGATCCTGGTGGCCGAGGACAACGCGGTCAACCAGAAGGTGGCCCTCCGGCTCCTCGAACGCCTCGGCCACCGCGCCGACGTCGCCGCCAACGGCATCGAGGCCCTCGACGCGGTCCGCCGCCAGCCCTACGACGTGGTGCTG
>JBCCQJ010000235.1:0-6951 GCA_039024395.1 Bacteroidota bacterium
AATCGGCGCCGTATGGATTCCCGCCTGCGCGGGAATGACTGGATTTTGGGGATTGGCGGCAGAACTTACCAGCCCTGCCAGCGGGGGGAGGCCGGGAGGGGGGCGACGAATCGAACGCCACGCCCGCCCCTGCCCCCCCTGTCCAGGAGGGATTGATCGACCAGACCGTGTCAGCCCCGAGGCGGCTACAGCCAGCCGGCCTCGCGGTACCACGCGACCGTCTCGGCCATGCCGGCCTCCAGCGGCACCCTTTGCTGGTACCCCACGTCGCGCGCCGCCTTGTCGACCGCGCACATCCAGGCGTGGCGCGCCGCCTCGGCCTTGTCGCGTGTCAGCGGCGGCAGCGCACCCCCGAGGCGGCCCAGCCCCTCCGACACGGCGCCGGCGACGCCCATGAGCGCACCCGGGACGGAGAGCTTCAGCGTCTTCCTCCCGAGCGCCGCCTCGACGGCCGACCGCACCTCCTGCCAACTGTAGCCGCGGTCGCTCCCCACGAAGTACGTCTCGCCCGCCGCCTCGGGGGCATCGAGAAGGTCAGCCATCCCACGCACGAGGTCGCGCACGTGCACGAGCGAGAGTCGCGGCGCTGCCCCGTCGCCGACGATGGGGAACAGGCCGCGCGAGGCGCCTCGGATCATCTCGTAGATATCGGCCTCGCGCGGACCGTAGACGGCCGGCGGACGCACGATCGTCGCGCCGAGGTCGTGGTACCGGTCTCGCACGGCGTCCTCCATGCGTGCCTTGCTGTGGCCGTACATCGAGACCGGGCGGGGCGTGTCCGCCTCGGTGGCGGGCACCGGGCGCCCCGCGGCGTCGAGGCGGTTCGGCCCCATCGCCTCGAGGCTGCTCGTCACGAGCACGCGCGGGCGGTGGCCGGCGTCGCGGACGGCGTCGAGGAGGGCGACGGTGCCCGCGACGTTCGCCCGGTCGAGCGTCGCCTGGTCACGGGCGCGCGTCAGCCCGGCCACGTGGACCACCGCCGTCGCGCCCTCGACCCCGAGGCGGAGCGCGTCGGCATCGTGGAGGTCGCCCCGGACGATCTCGGCGGCCTGCCCCGAGGCGGAGGTCGCCGCGTCGAGCCACTTCGGGGCCGACCGGACGAGGGCGCGGACGGCGTAGCCCCGGGCTGCCAGCTCCTGCGCCATCCAGCTCCCCACGAAGCCGGTGCCGCCGGTGAGGAAGGCGACGGGCAGAGACGGGTCGGGCACGGCGCGGAGGGAGGGCTCCTCCCCCAACGCCGTGCCCGGACCCGGGTTCAGACGCGGGCGCTACGCCTCCGAGGCGGCCTCCTCGCCGGCCTGCAGATCAGCCTGGATCTCGAGGTCGAGCGTGACCTGCTCGCCCACGAGCACGCCACCCGCCTCGAGCGCCTGGTTCCACGTCAGGCCGTACGCCGTGCGGTCGATCTCGCCCGAGGCCACGAACCCAACCTTCTCGGTCCCGTCCATCGCCGTGACCGAGCCGAGGTACTCGGCGTCCAGCTCGACCGGCTGCGTGACGCCGTGCATCGTCAGGTCGCCGACAAGCGTGAACGCACCGCCGTCACCGGGCCGCACCGCGGTCGTGTTGAACGTGATCTCGGGGTACTGCGCGACGTCGAAGAAGTCCGGGCTGCGGAGGTGGTTGTCGCGGTCCGCGTTGCCCGTGTTGATCGTCGAGGCGTCGATGACGGCGTTCGCCTGAAGCGAGCCCAGGCCGTCGCCCACCTCGAGGGTGCCCGTGACCGAGTCGAACCCGCCCGTGACGTTGGTGATGCCGAGGTGGCGGACGCGGAACTCGGCGCGCGAGTGCGACGCGTCGATGGCGTAGGTGCCCGACGGGAGGGCCGGCGCGTCGACGAAGGTGCCGGCCGTCGAGACGTCGCCGTCGGCGTCGGCGACGGCGGCGTCGTCGGTGCCGCAGGCGGCGAGCCCGACGGCGACGGCGGCCATGAGGGCGAATCGGAGCGTTTTCATGGGTCTGAAGGAGAGGGGTGAGAAAAGGCAGGCCGCGGTGGCCTGGGCGTGGCAGACGCGGCGGGGCGACCGACCACTTACCTGTTGCAACGATTATAGAGTCGAAGCCGAGCATTTCCAACTCCCGCCTCGGGGACGGTCCGGTTCGGTCCCCCGAGGCGGCGCGCTGCATTCACGCGGGGCGCCATGCGCGCCGGGTCACGGTCGGCCAGGTGGGGAGGTCCGGAGGTCAGAGGTCCGGAGGTGACGCCGTGCGCGATCGGCACTCTCCTCCGCACCTCCTTCTCCTCCGCACTGCCTCCCCTTCCGCCCCAAGGCGGTCTACGCCAGCCGCAGGCCGACCACGCTCTCGACGTGGTGCGTGTGCGGGAACAGGTCGACCGGCTGCACCGCCTCGATGGTGTAGGCGGCGGCCTCGGAGAGCATCGCGAGGTCGCGGGCCTGCGTCTGTGGGTTGCAGCTCACGTAGACGATCCGCTCGGGCCGCAGCGCCGCGATCTGGCCCACGACCTTCGGGTGGAGGCCGGCGCGCGGCGGGTCGAGGATGAGCACGTCCGGGCGGCCGTGCGCGTCGATCAGGTCGGGCTTGAAGAGATCGCGCATGTCGCCGGCGACGAACGTGCAGTTCTCCACGCCGTTCGCGGCCGCGCTGGCGCGCGCGTTCTCGACCGCCTCCTCGACCAGCTCCACGCCGACCACCTTCTGCACGGCGTCGGCGACGAAGAGCGAGATCGTGCCGGCCCCGCAGTAGAGGTCGTAGACGACGTCGTCGGGCCGGAGGTGGGCGAACGCGCGGGCGACGGCGTAGAGCCGCTCCGCCATGACGGTGTTCGTCTGGAAGAAGGCGTTCGAGGCGATCTCGAACGTGTGCGGCCCGATCCGGTCGCGGATGACGCCTGGCCCGAAGACCGTGTGGACCGCCTCGCCAAAGGCCGTCTGCGCCACGCCGGCGTTGACCGTGTTGACGAGCGTCGTCACCTCGGGGAACTCGGCCTGCAGGAAGCGGGCGAACGCCTGCATCCGCTCCGGCACGTGGGCGCTCGTGACGAGGTTGACCATCCGGTCGTCCGTGTGGGCGGCCTGCCGGATGGCGAGGATGCGCAGAAAGCCCTCGTGCTCGCGCGCGTGCCAGGGTGTCCAGCCCTTCTCCTTCGCAAACGCGCGGACGCCGTTGACGAGGCGCGCGCTCCACTCGCTTTGGAGGTGGCACGTCCTCAGGTCGAGCACCTTGTCGAACCGCCCGGGCACGTGGAGGCCGATCGCGAAGTCCTTGTCCATCGCCTCCCCCGAGGCGATCTCCCAGTTGGTCAGCCAGCGCTGGGCGGAGAACGAGAACTCCATCTTGTTGCGGTAGAAATAGACCCCGCCCGAGCCCGCCTCGTGCTCGGCCCCGAGGGGGGCATGGATCTCCGCCTCGGCGAGGTCGAGGCCGGCGCGCCGGAGCGCTCCCACGGCCTGCTCGCCTTTCATCGCGAGCTGCGCCGGATACTCGACGTGCTGCCACTTGCATCCGCCGCAGGCGTCGAAGTACGCGCACCGCGGGTCGATGCGGAGGTCGCTCGGCTCGAGCACCTCGAGCAGCCTCGCCTCGGCAAACGCCTTCTTGCGCTTGACGACCCGGGCGCGAACCCGGTCTCCGGGGACGGCCCCGGCCACGAAGACGACGAATCCGCTGCGGCGGCCGGACGATCCTTCCGCCTCGGGGCTGGCTCCGAGGCGGGCGAGGCTCTTGCCCCGGTCGGCGAACGCCTCGAGCGTGACCACCACCTCGCGGCCGCGCTTGAGGTCGGAGGGGGTCAGGTGGACGTCGGAGCGCATGAATTTCGGGGGTCGAAGCAGCAAAGCTAGCGGCCCGTTCGTTGAGGTCCTTCTGAGGGTGTGCAGATAGGGGGTGCGATTGTGGCGCCCCGGCCCGAGCTTTGCAGAGACCCGGATGTTCTCCCCTGGCTCCATCCTCGGCGCACTGAGGCGCCCCCCCGTTACCGCACTGCGCCTCAGCGTCCGTTTCTTTCCGGGATGTCTTCCCCCCCCAACGCATCACTCAGCCTCTACCGAAGCCTCCTCGTCATGGGGGGCATCGTGCTCGTCGGCTACGGGCTGCTCTACAGCCTCAGTGACTTCGAGACGATCGAGCCGACGGCCGGCCGTCTCGCGATCGGGCTCTCGGGTGTCGCCCTCGCCGGTCTGACGCTGACCAGCGACTGGGTCCGGCGCCACGCGATGGGGTTCGTCCACGCCTTCTTCCTGATCGTCTCGGGGTGGCAGATCGCGCTCGCGCACGTCAACGGGCTCACGCCCGAGTCGTCGTTCGGCTTGCTTCTGGTGTTCATGGGCTGCTCGGCGGGCATCCAGACGCCGCGCCTGCTGGCCGCCTACTCGATCCTGTTCGTGGGCGCGACGGCGGCCGCCGTCCTGACCATCCCCGAGCCGGTCGTGCCGCGGACGCTGTTCCTGGCCACGCTCGCCTCGCTCGCGGCGCTGGGCTGGGGCGTGCTGCGTTCGCGGCACGAGGACCTCCTGCGGATCCACGAGGCCAAGGAGGAGGCCCTCGCGGCGGCCCGCGCGAAGAGCGAGTTCCTGGCGACGATGAGCCACGAGATCCGGACGCCCATGAACGGCGTCATCGGCATGACCGAGGTGCTCTCGGCGACGCCCCTCACGTCGGACCAGCGCGACTGCGTGCGGACGATCCAGGCCTCGGGCGCGGCGCTGCTGAGCATCATCAACGACGTCCTCGACTTTTCGAAGATCGAGGCCGGGCGCGTCGACCTCGAGGAGGAGCCGATCCCGCTGCGGGCGTTCGCCGACGAGATCGTCTCGATCGTCGCGCCGTCGGCGTTCCAGAAGGACCTCGAAGTGGTCTGCCGCATCCGCCCCGACGTGCCCCAGGCGGTGATGGGCGACCCGGCGCGCATCCGGCAGGTGCTCCTCAACCTGCTCGTCAACGCGGTCAAGTTCACCGACGAGGGCTCGGTCGTGCTCGACCTGGGAATGCGCAAGCGCGCACGCAAAGCGCCGGAGGTCCACGTCCGCATCGTCGACACCGGGATCGGCATCCCGCCCGACCGCCTCGATGACCTGTTCGAGTCGTTCTCGCAGGGCGACGCCTCCCGGACGCGCCGCTACGGCGGCACGGGCCTGGGGCTCGCCATCTCGAAGCGCCTCGTCGAGCTGATGGGCGGCGAGCTGTGGGTCGAGAGCGAGCCCGGCCTCGGCTCGACGTTCCACGTCGCCCTCCCGCTGGCGCGCGTCTCGCGGCCCGCCTCGTCGCCTCACCTCCCCGAGGCGACCGTGCTGGTCGTCGACGACCACGAGACGGCCCGCAAGGCGCTCGCCGAGACCCTCGGCGGCCTGGGCCTGACGACGAAGCGCTTCGCCGACCACCGCGAGGCGGCCGCCTGGGCCGAGGCCGGAGGGCGCTTCGACCTCGGGTTCGTCGACGCCACGCTCGCGGGCAACGGAGCGGTCGAGCTGGCCCACCGCCTCGGGGCGCTCGACGGCCGCCCCGCGGCGCCGCTCGTGCTGCTCTCACCCGTCGGCGAGCGGACGCCCGCCGGCACCCTCTTCGACCTCGTCCTCCCCAAGCCCGCGCGGACCGACCACGTCACCGAGGCGGCCGGCCGCCTCCTCGGGGCCACCGCGTGGACGGAGCCGGCGGTCCGCCCGGCCGACCACGTTCCGGAGCCGCTCTCGGCCGTCCAGCGCACCCTCTTGGTGGAGGACCACGCGGTCAACCGGCACGTCGCCGTCGGCCTGCTGCGCCACCTCGGGGTCGAGGCCGACGTGGCCGAGGACGGCGCCGAGGCGGTCCGCACGGTGCTCGCCGCCGCCGAGGCGGGACGGCCGTACGACGTCATCTTCATGGACATCCAGATGCCGGTGATGGACGGCCTGGAGGCCACGCGCCGCATCCGGACCTCTCTTCCCGACGACCGCCAGCCACGCATCATCGCGCTGACGGCGAACGCCTTCTCCGAGGACGCTGCCCGGTGCCGCGAGGCGGGGATGGACGACTTCCTGACCAAGCCGGTCCGCACAGCGGATCTCCACAGGGCGCTCACGGCCAGCACGGCGCCTCCTTCCCACGAGACGCCCTCGCCGGGCCCCGCCGAGACCTCGGAGGCGGCGATCGGCTCTGCAGGGGCGGCCAGCCCCGAGGCGATCCACGTTCCCACGGCCGAGGACATCATCGAGCACCTGCTGTCCCTCACCGAGGGGGACGTGGGCCTGTCTGCCGAGATCCTCGACGCCTACCTCCGCACCGACGTGGCCCTGCTGGAGGAGTTGGATGGAACGCTCGACCAGGTCGCCGCGGCGGCCCACAAGCTGAAGGCATCCAGCGGCACGCTGGGGGCAGACGCACTCGCGCAGCAGGCGCACAGCTTGCAGCAGGCGGCCCACGAAGGATCGATCTCGGAGAGCACGCTGTCGGCCTTCGTCGAGACCCTCCACGACTTCCGCGAGGCGGTCCGTGGAGCGCAGGCCGCGCTCGCAGCGTCCGAGGTCTAGGCAGGCCGCGCGCGCTCGGCCGCACGAGACCGAGCACCGCGACGACGGTCACCGCCTCGGGGAGACGAA
The DNA here is from genome assembly GCA_039024395.1 of Bacteroidota bacterium. Taxonomy (GTDB): domain Bacteria; phylum Bacteroidota; class Rhodothermia; order Rhodothermales; family Rubricoccaceae; genus Rubrivirga. Next base: position 6,534 of record JBCCQJ010000235.1, read on the forward strand.
GAGAAGCGGTTCGGATTCACGCGTCCGGGCTCCGAGCGGCTGCGATCCCGCCCGTTCGGCGTCGCTCTGCATCGCGCCCGCCCCATTTGCGGATGTTCCATCCGCAGGGCGGGGCTAGCGGACCCGGCCGAGGTCCGGCCGGCACCGGCTGCTTCGGGCTCCTGGCCCGTCCGGGATCTCGCTCGCTCTCGCCCGTCGAAACCGAAACCCGAACAGCTTCTGAGATGGGCGAGGATCTGGACCTCCCAGCCTGAGATCCGCCCTCTTTATCGGAGAGAGACGTCAACGGATCGGCGACAAAGGCCCCGGCCGGATCGTCTCTCCGACCACGTGGTCCGGGTTTCCCAAAGGCCTGTGGCATCCCCCCGATACCCCCTCCGGCCCGATGTCTCCCCTCACCAACTCCATGGCTCCCACC
>JBCCQJ010000236.1:2500-6928 GCA_039024395.1 Bacteroidota bacterium
CTCGACGAAGGAGGCCGCCTCCGGCGTGGCGACCAGCGCACGCTGGACGGTCAGGGGCAGCTCGTCGGCGCGCTCGCACATCGCCGCGAGCAGCTCGGGGCGCTGCCGGCTGGTGTCGATGAAGAGCAGCAGCGGGCGGCGGTCGCCCTCCTCGATGAGCTGGTCGAGGACCGCGAGGCGCTCCTCGTCGGTCGAGAACGACTCCACGAAGCGCGACGTGATGGCGCCCCAGCACGGGATGGGGCCGTCAGGATCGCCGTCGCGCAGGAAGTCGGCGTAGGCCTTCGCCTTGGAGAGGCCAAGCGAGCCGATGCGCGTCGAGAGCGACTCGCGCGGCACGCGGATGCGGGTCGTCAGTTCCTTGCTCATGTGCCCACCCGGTACGCGGCGACGTTGATGTAGAGCTCGGACGACGACAGGTTCTGGACCGTGACCTGGTAGTCCTTGTCGCCGCTCGCGCTCTGCTTGGTGACCCAGGCGCGGATGTCAGGCGTGAGCGCGCCGCGGATGTACGTCGTCGCCTGCGGGACCCCGCTGCTGAGGTAGTTGTAGGAGACCGTCACCAGGTCCGGCCGGTCCTCGAGGGTGGTCATCACGCGGGACTGACCCGCGGCGAACACGTCGGACTGCAGGTAGGTGCGCCGCATGTAGCGACCGTCGTGGTCGTGGCCTGCCAACGCGAAGGCCGAGGCGTGCTGCCCGTCCAGCGTGTCGGCGTCGTCGACCTGGCTGCCGACGTTGTAGTAGCGCGCGTCGTGGTCGCCGCCGTTGATGTGGCCGTTGAGCAGCGAGAGCAGCGACGTCAGGTGGCTGCGCACCGAGTTCGAGCTCAGCGAGTGCGGCGAGCCGGACATCGTCGCGTTGCCCACCAGCGCCGCGCCGCGCGTGGACGAGCGCGACTCGAGGTCGTCGACGATCTCCTGCAGCTGCGCCTGGACGTTGGTCGCCGCGACGTAGTTGTGAGGCAGCGCCGCGATGGCGCTCGCGTTGTGGGCCCCGCTGATGGCGCCCACGTGGGCGTTGAGCCAGGCGAGCAGCTGCGAGAGCTGGCTGTCGACGGTGCCCGGGCCGAGGGCGTGGGGCGTCCCGGCCGCCGCGTCGGCGCCGACGCGCTTGGACCCCGGATCGCCGGCGGCGGTCGTGAGCAGCTTGTCGAGCAGCTCGACCAGGGCGGCCTGCACCGTCACGGCGGTGAGGAAGGCGTGGGGCGCGAAGTCGATGGCGGTCGCCGGGTGGCGCCGCGACGCGCCGGTGAAGTGGTCGGTGAGCTCTGCGTCTGTCTCGTCGAGCGCGGCCTGGACCGTCTCGACCAGCGGCTGGAGGGTGTTCCAGGTCCCGCTCTCGACAGCGACCGCGTCGCCCTCGGCGAAGATGAACGCCTGCCGGCGGCCGAGGTCGATGTCGGCGTCAAGGATCTGGCCCTGCCCGTGGACGAGGCGGAGGTCGCAGATGAGCAGCTCGTCCTGCTGGAGCGCGACCTTGGTGCCGGCCCCGAGCGCCCCCTCGGGCGCCTGGCGCACCACGATCTCAAAGGACTCGTCGCGGCGGAAGTACACCTGCTGGGCGTTGCCGTCGGTTCGCGGGTCGGAGAGCTGGCGATCGAAGCGCAGGAAGAGCGCCAGCCAGCGCTCGTTGCCCGGCGTGGCGACGGCGGTCGGGATGCCGACCAGGTCCACCGAGCAGTCGACGGTCTGGTCGGTGCCGATGAAGATGCGTTGCCCGAGGCGGTCGTAGGCCCGCGTCGGCGACGTCAGGTCGACCGTCAGGTCGGGGACGGGGCTGTGCTGGGTCGGGACCGCCCCCGTGACGATTCCGTAGATCCCGATGTCAGCGGCCAGGTCCCGATCGGCCTGCTCGAGCAGCTCGCACGCGAGATCCAGCTCGGCCTCGGTTACCCGCTGTCTGAAGTAGAAATCGACCCGGTCGGCCATGCGCGCTCGGCTCCTGTGGCTCCGCGCGGGCAGACCGCACGGCTCTCGTCACGGGGGCTTGCCCCACAGGAGTAGAGCCGGGCGCGCCTGGCTCTGGGACACGTTGGCGGCGTAGGGTGGACCGGACCTTCGTCGCCGAGGAGAACCGTGCCCAGCGTCTCGCAAGCCAAGAACATTATGCGCCGGACGATCTCCGAGATCGTAGACCCCGGCCTCACCCGAGGAGAGAAGGACGAGCTCTGGAGCCACTTCGAGTCGAGCTGCGCCTTCTGTGGTGAGCACATCGAGCGTGCCAGCCGCACCGGACACATCGACCACCTCGAAAGTAGCGGCGGGAACGGGCCGAGGAACCGTGTCCTCGCGTGCGCCCGGTGCAACGGCGACGAGAAGCGTGAGCGGGACTGGCGAGAGTTCCTCGGAGAGAAGTGCGACGACCCAGCGGTCCTCGAACACCGCCGCGCGCTGATCCAGACGTGGGTGAACACGCACCCACAGCGGCATCGGGCCGAATCACCGGCGGTCGAGGAGGCCCTGCGCGACGCAGAACAGCTCGTCGAGGACTTCCACGCCGCCTGCACGCGGCTGCGCGAAGCATTGAAGTCCGACTCAGTGTAGGTCCGTCGTCACGCCGATCTCGCTGACCCCCAGCTCCCAGTGGTCGATGAACGCCGGCGGCGCGGGCTCGATGAGGTTCACGAAGTGGGTGTGGGCCGGCTTGAGGTACTCCACGATGGCCCGGAGCTGGCTGCGCTGGGCGTCGGTGAGCGGGACGTCGACGATGACGTCGAACGCGTAGAGGGCGAAGCGGCTCGAGGGGCCGAGGATCCAGTCGACGCCGAGCTCGGACTCGCCGAGGACCAGCGCCTCGCCGGCGTAGGCAGTCACCGCCTGGATCTCAACGCCGAGGAAGAAGCGGACGGCGTTGATGATGCCGCGGGCGGTCCCCTTCTGCCGGTACATCTCGACGAGGACCGAAGCGAGGCGGCGCTTCCCCAGCTCGTCGAGGTCGAAGGGGAACGGGTTGCCGAGGTCGGCGAGGATGAGGTCCACGTAGATCTCGGGCGCGCGCTCGATGTCGAACACTTCGGGGAAGCGATCCACCTCGGCGAGCAGCAGATCGGTCACCTCCTGCAGGCAGGCGATGAAGCGCCACAGGTCGCCGGTCTGGTCCTCGCGGCGGTTGTGCTTGGGCAGCATCGACCAGAGGTCGAAGCGCCGCGCGTCGGGCCGAGCGGGCCGGAAGCCCTGGACGATGACCCGGTCGTAGGGCGCGAGCACCGGGTTGCCCGAGAGGTCTGCGACGCCCACAGCCACGACCTCGTAGCGCACGTCCGGGGTCATCTCCGGGTCGACCGTGAGGCGGACCATCGCCCCGTCGGCCTCGGCAGCGACGACGGTCACGGGGACCGCTGGGAAGTCGAGCGGGATCAGCGAGAAGCCGCTCGCGTCCGTGACCTGCACCGCCTCGTCGAACGCTACGTCCACCGCGTGCTGCCCGGTCGCCTGCCCGCCCACGAGCATCGGCGCGGTCCGGTCTTCGATGCGGAAGCTGTAGGTGGCCTCGAGGGCGTGTGCCCCGCCGACCGTCGCGGAGACGACGCGCACGGCGACCAGCGCCTCGCTGGCGAAGAACGTGGTCGGGTGGAGGACGACGCGGAGGGTGTCCGCCGTCTGGACGACGTCGGCGTCGGGGCCATCGAAGCCAGGCTGAAGCTCAGGTGCGCCGCCGCCGACGAAGGCCAGCGCGCCGTCGACCCACACCCGGGTCGCTGCGCGGTCGATCCCGTCGGGCCCCGGGTCCACCAGCTCGAGCGCGACGCTCGCGTCGATGGGCACGGCTAGCTCGTCGGGCCCCGGGTCGCGGTTGACCAGGACGGGGCGGTCGAGGGCGGCGACCGACGCGACGGCGTCGACGAAGAGCGCGGGCAGCTCGAAGGACGGCATGGGTCAGACCTCCTCGAGGGCGAGGCGGATGGCGACGTCCTGCACGCCCGCGAGCTTGGAGACGTTCGCGGCGAGGTCGGTGAGCACCCGCTCTCTCCCCGGCGCGCAGGTGGCCTGCGCCAGCGGGCTGCCGTCGACGCGGACCGACACGACCCACCGCCACCCGGTCGGCGTGCTCTCCGGGACGCGGAGGCGGAGCTGGGCCCGCACGAAGTCGGCGTCGGTCAGGTCCACCGCCTGGCCGCCAGGCAGTGCTGGCGGATCGCGCACCACCGTCACCAAGGACCGGTCGGGAAATGCCTTGCGCAGCCGGGGAATCATATAGTGGCCGACGAAACCGGCCGCCCCGGTCAACAGGATGGGCCTCAACGGAAAACTCCCTGCAACGGCGGCGTGAGCGTGCCGCGACGTTCAGTTCTTGCGATGCCGCTCAAGGTCGGCGTCCACCATCTCGTGGATCATCGCTTCCAGCGTAGTCTTGGCGCTCCAGCCAAGGGTTGTCACGGCCTTTGTGGGATCGCCAAGCAACACATCCACTTCCGCAGGGCGGAAC
>JBCCQJ010000237.1:0-6891 GCA_039024395.1 Bacteroidota bacterium
CGTACCTCGTTCGGGGACCTTGCCTGCGGCCGGCCCTCCACTCCTCCGCGCGCGGAGCGCGCCCCTCCGTTCCCTCCATTCCTCAGCCACCTCGGGGCTGCGTGCGCTGGCACTCTTCCCACGAGATGGACACGAAAACGGCCGGTCGCGACGTAGGTTGATGCTCCCCCCGGTCTCTCCCTTTCGCTATGCCTTTCTGCTCCCGCTGCGGCCTCGCCGGCCTCGTGCTCCTCGTGCTGGCCTTCACCGGCTGCGACACCAACAACCCCGGCCGCGACATCGACAACGTTGCCGGTCAGTTCTCGCTCGCCGAGATCACCTTCGACCCCGAGGCGAACGCGCTCTCCGACGTCGACGTCGACGCGACGCTCAACCTGAACTCGACGCGGCTCGAGATCTTCAACGACGACGAGGAGGCCCAACTCGTGATCGCCTTCTCGGACGGCCGCACGCGGCGGGTGAACCTCCGGGCCGACGCGTCGCGCACGCAGGTCCGCCTCGAGGCCGTCGAGGACGAGGACGTCGACGACCTCGCGCTGCTCCTCCTGCCCCGGTCGTTCTCGCTCGGCTACACCGGCGAGCGGGCGACCCGCCTCGACGCCGACCTTGATCGCTCGGGCGTCGACCTCGAAGCCTTCGACTCGGACCGCTACCAGGGCCTCACGGACGTCCGCGGCACGCTGATCGTCTCGTTCGAGCGGTAGCCTCGCTCGGCCGCCTCGGGGACGCCGAGGCGGCTAGAAGTCGACGCGGAGGCGGACGTTGAGCGTCCGCGGCGTCAGGCGCGTGGGCACGGCGGTGAAGAACCGCCGGCCCTCGCGGACCTGCTCGACCCACGAGAAGGCGATCGTGTTGGTCTGGTCGAACACGTTGAGCACCTCGACCGTCGCCAGGAGCGCCAGCGGCGCGCCCGTCGGGGCGGTCCCGAGGCGGAGCCGCTTCGTCGCGCCCATGTCGAACCGGAAGTAGGACGGCAGCCGCAGCGCGTTGCGCGGCCCGTCGAGGAACGCCGAGGCGGACGTGAGCGAGTTGTCGTCGTCGCGCGAGGGCGGCGTGGTGGGCACGCCGGTGCCGTAGAGCGTCCGCACGTGGAGCGTCCACGTGTCGTCGCCGGGCACGTAGTCCTGCACGAAGAGCGACAGGTTGTGGCGGCGGTCGGTCGGGCGCGGGACGTAGCTGCCGGCCCCGCGCGCGAGGAACCGGTCGCGGACGGGCTCGCCCGCGATGCCGGCCGGGACCTCGGGCTCGTAGAAGCGCTCCTCGGTGAACAGGACGCCGTAGTTGAACCAGCTCTCGAGGCCCGGCACCAGCTCGCCGCGCAACTGGAGGTCGGCCCCGACGGCGTAGCCCTCCGAGTCGTTCTCGGCCGAGTACACCACGCGCACGTTCTCGAGGTCGTACGAGATGAGGTCGCTGAACTGCTTCACGTAGGCCTCGGCGCGGACCCCGAGGCGGCGGCTCACGAAGAAGTGCTCCAGCCCGACGACGGCCTGGATCGCGCGCGGGCTCGCGATGTCGCCGTCGAGCTCGTTGAACGCGGCCTCGCCCGGCGCCGGGTCGCCGCGCAGTTCGCGGTACGTCGGCGCCTGGTAGTAGACGCCGGCGGCGGCCGAGAGGGTCGTCTGCGGGCCGCTCTGGTAGATCACCCCGAGGCGGGGCGAGAGCGTCAGCTCGGCGTTGTAGGCGAAGTAGTCGGCGCGGAGGCCGGGGCGGATCGTAAGGCGCTCGCCGAAGCGTACGGCGTCCTCGACGAAGGCCGCCGCCTGCCACGAGGCGAACGTGGTGTCGGCCTCGAGCGCGCGGGCGACGATCTCCGCCGGCCGGCCGGCGGCGTCCTGGCCGGCGAGCGTGGTCGTCTCCGAGATCCGGTCGTCGAAGCGGAGCACGCGGCCCATCCACCCCGCCTCGACGTTGTGCGCCCCGAGGCGGACGAGGTAGCGACCCTCGGCGGTGCCGATGGTCTGCTGGATCGTGTTGGCGGCGCGGTCGACCTGGAGGGCCTGCCCCTCGATGATCCGGTCGAGATCGCCCTGCGGGCGGTCGGGGGCCTGCTGGCGGCGGAAGAGGCTCGTCCGGCTCGACACGTCGTAGCCCTCGAACTCGTCGGTGACGAAGCCCGAGAGCCGGTGCTCGGCGACGGCGCCGTCTCCGAGGCGGCTCGTGAGCAGGAGCCCGCCGAAGGCGATGTCGTAGCCGTCCTCCTCGAGCCCCTCGAAGTCGATCGCGACCGTGCTCACGAGGTTCGGGTAGATGCCGAACGTGGTCTCGCGCTGCTGCGGCGCGAGGCGGAACCGGTGGCGGGCGTAGAGGCCGAGCCCGCGCAGCGTGTGCCGCTCGCCAAGGCGGAGGTCGACCACGCCCTGCACGTCGCGGAAGTCGGGGTCGTAGGCGCCGTCGAGCTCCTGCCCGGCGAAGAACCGCTGCGGCCGCGCGCTCCGCGCTCCGACAGCCACCCCGAGGCGGTCGGTGATGGCGCCCTGCACGGCGCCGCCGGCGTCGAGGGTCGACGTGTAGAGCGTGCCGCTGATCGGCCCGGCCGGCGCGGCGTAGGTGGCGTCGAGGACGCTGGCGAGCTTGCCGCCGTAGCGGACCGGGAAGCCGCCCGCGAAGAGCGTCATCCGGCTCGTCAGGTCGCCGTTGATGAGGCCCAGCCCCTCCTGCTCGCCCTGGCTGATCCGGAGCGGCCGGTACACCTCGAAGCCGTCGATGAAGAACTGGTTCTCGTCGTAGCTGCCGCCGCGCACCGAGAAGGCGTTCGAGAGCTCGTTCGACGACGTCACGCCCAGCTCCGTCTTGACGCCCCGGATGGCATCGGCCACCGGCAGCGGCATGTCGCGGACGGTCCGCGGGTCGATGGAGCTCACGCCGACGCCCTCGGCCGCGCCCGCCTCGACGTTCACCGCGCCCAGGTCGCCCACCGCCTCGGCGAGGACGGCGTCGAACGCGATCGTCTGGCCGCGGCGCACCGCGACCGTGTCGCGCACGCTCTCGTAGCCGACGAACGAGACGAGGATCGGGTAGGTCCCCTCGGGGATGCGGAAGTCGTAGCGGCCGTCAGCGCGCGTGTTGGACCCGAACGACGTGCCTTCGACCACGACCGTCGCGCCCGGGATGGCAGCGCCCGTGGCGGCGTCGGTCACGCGACCGGACAGCTCGCCGAACTGGGCCTGGGCGCCCGCCTCGGGGACCCCGAGAAGAAGCGCGAGGAGGACGCCACCGAGGTGGAGGATCGGGCTACGCATGGACCGTCGGGCACGGCCGGGCCGTGCGGGAAACGTGGGGACGGTAGCGAGGCGGATAGGCGCGGGGCGAGGCGATCTAAGGTACGGGCCGAGGGCACCGGCCTCGGGGGGGAATCGGCGGCCCCGAGGTGATCTCAACCCGCGAGGCCGAGCCAGACGTAGAGGATCCACCAGAGCTGGGCCTGCGGCACGAGCAGCCCGAACGCCGCGCCGGCCACCACCTGCCCCACCGTGTGCGCCCCCACGCGGACGCGCGCCCACATCAGCAGCGGCAGCATCAGCATCAGCGGCCCGACCGTCGCGATCGTCAGCGCCGCCTCGAGGCCGGCCGGGAAGTCGCGCCAGACCGTCAGCGCCGTGAAGAGGAGCACGCCCACGAAGCCGGCCAGGCTCGTCATGTGGACCGAGATCTTCCACTGCGTGTTGATGAGCAGGATGATCGCGGTGTTGAGCGGGAAGAGCGACGCGTAGGCGACGATGAGCGGCAGCGCCGGCCCCTCGACGGTCTGCCACAGCAGCAGCGCCCCGACGGCGTACGACGCGATGCCGACCAGGAACGGCCCCAGCCGCGAGGCCCGGTCGCGCACCTCCAGGCTCTCGACGCGCCCGCGTCGCACCATCCCGAGCACGTAGAAGAGCGGCACGAGGCAGAAGAAGACGGCCGACACGCCGAACGTCCACGCCACCTCGGGGAGGCCCGCGCCGAAGTGCGCGTCGATCAGCGCGAACGCGATGGGCGGAAAGACGAGCGGGTTGAGGAGGTACGAGAGCGCGTTCCCGAGGCGGTACCCGCGGTCCGGCGCAGCCTGCGCCCCCGAGGCAGGCATCCGGTCTGGGCGAAGCCCCGCCATTAGAGCCCCCTCCGGGTGGGTACGAGGTACGGGGTACGAGGTACGGCCCGAGGAGACCTTGACGGTCGTGTCCCCCGCACCTCGTTCCTCGTACCCGCTCGCATAGATCTAGTAGGCGCGGGCGTAGACGACCCTCCGCTCGGACGGCTGCCCGCTCACCGGGTCGGTGCCGGCCGCCTCGGTGTCGACGCCCGGGAACTGGTCGGGGAACGGGATGCAGCGGATCGTCGCCTTGGTCTCGTCCTTGACGCGGGCCTCGGTCTCGGGCGTGCCGTCCCAGTGCATCAGCACGAAGCCGCCCGCCTCGATGGCCTCCTGGAAGGCGTCGTAGCTGTCGGCGACGTGCGTGTGGGCGCGGCGGTGCGCGCGGGCGCGCTCGAAGAGCCCGGCGTGGACGTCGTGGAGCGCCTCGCGGACGGCCGCGACGATCTCGCGCTGGCTCACCGACCGTTTCTCGCCCGTGTCGCGGCGCGCCATCTCGGCCGCCCCGTTCTCGACGTCGCGCGGCCCGACCGCCAGGCGGACCGGCACGCCCTCGACCTCGTACTGGGCGAACTTCCAGCCCGGCCGGTACTGGTCGCGCGCGTCGAGGACGACCCGGATGCCGGCGTCGAGGAGCGCGTCGCGCATGCCGCGGGCGGCCTCCAGGACCGCCTCGTTGTCGCCGTTCCTGCGCGTGATGGGCACGATGGCCACCTGGACCGGCGCCAGCTTGGGCGGCAGGATCACGCCCTGGTCGTCGCCGTGCGTCATGATGAGCGCGCCGATGAGCCGCGTGCTCACGCCCCACGAGGTGGCCCAGACGTACTCGGCCTCGTTGTTCTCGTTCTGGAACGTGCAGTCGAACGCCTTGGCGAAGTTCTGCCCCAGGAAGTGGGAGGTGCCGGCCTGGAGGGCCTTGCCGTCCTGCATCAGCGCCTCGATGCAGTACGTGTCGACGGCGCCCGGGAACCGCTCCGAGGCGGTCTTGACGCCCCGGATGACCGGCATCGCCATCCAGTCCTCGGCGAAGCGGGCGTAGACGTCGAGCATCTGACGCGTCTCGGCGACGGCCTCCGCCTCGGTAGCGTGCGCCGTGTGGCCCTCCTGCCAGAGGAATTCGGCGGTGCGCAGGAACAGGCGCGTCCGCATCTCCCACCGGACCACGTTGGCCCACTGGTTGATGAGCACCGGCAGGTCGCGCCAGGACTGGATCCAGCGCGAGTACGTGTCCCAGATGATCGTCTCCGAGGTGGGCCGGACGACGAGCGGCTCCTCGAGCGCCGCCTCGGGGTCGACGACGAGGTCGCCGTCGGACTCCTTGAGGCGGTAGTGGGTGACGACCGCGCACTCCTTGGCGAAGCCCTCGACGTGCTCGGCCTCCTTGGCGAGGAAGCTCTTCGGGATGAAGAGCGGGAAGTAGGCGTTGCGGTGGCCGGTCGCCTTGAACATGCCGTCGAGCCCGCGCTGCATGTTCTCCCACAGCTCGTAGCCGTTCGGCGGCAGCACCATCGAGCCGCGGACGGGCGACGTCTCGGCCAGCTTGGCGGCGCGGACGACGTCCTGGTACCACTGGGCGTAGTCGGTGGCGCGGGGGGTGATGGACTCGGCCATGAGGGCGTGCGGGGCACCCCGGTGCAACCCGGAGGAGCCGGATGGGTTAACCTGACGGAGGCGGGCCGCCTAGCCCGGAGCCGCTGCCTCGGAAAAAACACCGGCGGCGACGTTACTTGCCCCGAGGCGGACGCGGCTCCGCGAGAGCGGGCCGGCGAATATACCGGGCTCACCCCGCGACCGGCTTCGCCCGTCCCCCTCTTCGCGCGGCCTCCGCACCGACGTCACCTAGCGCCATGCGACTTTCTCCTGCCCTGCGGCTCACCGCCGTTTTCCTCGCCATCGGCCTCGCCGGCTGTGGCACCTCCCGCCCCGAGCCCGTCCGCGCGCCGGCGCCGGCCGACCGCGACGAGGTCGCCGTCTCCGAGGCGGCCGACGACGACGTCTCCCGCGTCGGCCTGGCGGCGACGATGGAGCTCCCCCCGAACCCCTTCGGCGACACCGCCGCCGTCGACCTCGGCGACCTCTCGGTGATCGACGGCGTCGACGAGACGCTGGGCGCCGAGGCCTCCGCCTCGGGGGTCGACCCCAACGCCGTCACGGTCTCGCGCTACTACTACGACGACGAGAGCACGTACTACTACGACGACGTCGAGGCCGACCTCGTCGACTACGGGCAGGGCCTCGACGACGAGTACTACTACGGCGGCTACCACGCCAACTACTACCGCTACGGCGACCCGGCCTTCTTCCCGTCGCTCTACACCTACTACCGGCCCTACCGGGTCCACCGCCGCTTCCTGAGCTACGGGTGGTTCCCGACGTGGCGCCACCGGCGAGCGTTCAACCGGGCCCGCTTCGCCGTCGTCGTCGATCCCTTCTTCTACGACCCGTTCTTTTACGACCCCTTCTTCTACGATCCGTTCTTCTACGACCCCTTCCGGTTCCGGACGGGCGTCTTCGTGTCGTTCGGGTTCGGTCGGTTCGGCGGCTATCGCCAAGGATTCCGCGACGGCTTCTTCACCGGCTTCTACGGACCGGGCTTCTACGGCCGCCCTCGGCACCGCGGCTACTTCGGCAGCTTCCGCTCCGGCGGCCGGGCGTTCAGCGCAGACGACGGCGACCGCGGTCCCGTCCGTGGCATCCCAGGCACGCGATCCTCGCCGATCGCCGAGAGCGCGACCAACCCCGCGCGCCAGCCCGCCCGTCGCGGCCTCGCGCCGGCCCGCCTCCCGCGCGTGCCCGCCGACGGCGGCATTACGCGC
>JBCCQJ010000238.1:0-6883 GCA_039024395.1 Bacteroidota bacterium
CAGGAGGTGTGGGCGATCAACCTGCGCGCGCCGCCGTAGACTCTGTGCCGGAGTGTCTACGATGTCTTCGTACGGGTGTAGACCATGTCTCCGGTCTGTACAGCTGGGAGGGGGAGATCCCCAAATTGAGCGATGCGGCGTCCCCGATGCGGGCGCACTCCGAGGCGCCTCCCCTCACCCTGTCCCTCTCCCCGAGGGAGAGGGGACTCTCGATCCACCGCCTCGGCGGAGTGAGAGCTCCATACTCGGCTTCGGGGCCGCACCCCATGTAACCCCTAGACCTTCCGGACGCCCGCCGCGTTCACCCCTCGTGTCCTCCGACCCCACCCGCACCGACCCCGCCTCGATGGGCGACGGCGCCGCCCCCGAGGCGGACGCCCGGGCCGGCATCGACCCCGCCTCGGGGCCGACCGGCAGCGACGGCGGCCCGACGACCCCGCGGCGGTGGCGCCTCGGGCGGGTGCTCCTGGCCGTCGCCGGCGCGCTCGCGCTCGTGGTCGTCGGGGGGCTGATCTACGTCCACACCGAGAGCGGGCGCGGGCGGGTCCAGTCGCTCGTCGTCACCCAGATCGCCAACCTGCTGGCGGACGACGCCGAGGTGGAGGCCGCCTCGCTGGAGGGCAACTTCCTGACCGGCGCCCAGCTCACCGGCCTCACCGTCTCGCGCGACGGCGAGACCGTCCTGGCCGTCGACACGGTCCGGATCGACTACACCCTGGCGACGCTCCTCCGGCGGACGTTCTCGGCGAGCGAGCTGTACGTCGGCGGCCCGCGGCTGGTCGTGCGTCAGCGCGCCGACAGCACGCTCAACGTGGCCGGCCTGCTGGCGCCGCGCGACGACGAGGCGGGCGGCGGCGGGCTCGCGCTCCGCCTCGACGAGATGGTCGTGCGCGGCGGCGCGGCCGAGGTCCGGTGGCTGAGTGCCGACGGCGACTCGGTGCACGCCGTGCGCGACCTCGACGTGGTCGTCCGCGATGTCGTCTCGCGCGGGGACAGCCTGGTGGGCACCATCGAGGCGCTGTCGCTGGTGGCCGTGGCGCCGCGCGGCCGGGGCGAGGCGCGCGTGTCCGGCGGCGGGCGCATTTCGGGCGAGGCGCTCCGCCTCGACCGGCTCGCCATCGACAGCGACGCCGGCACCGACGTGAGCGGCGAGGCGCGCCTCGCGTTCGGCGGCGAGGGCACGCTGCCCACGTTCGAGGCCGCCATCGAGGCGGTCCCGTTCGCCCTCGAAGACGTCCGTGCCTTCGCCGGCGTCCCGCTCTACGGCGACCCGCGCCTCCGCCTCGTGGCCGACTCCGACGGCGAGGCCCTCACAGCCTCGATCAGCGGCGCCCTCGACGACGCGACGCTCACGCTCGACGCCGAGCTGACGCGCCGCACCGACGCGCCGGTCCGCTACCGCGCCGAGGGCACGCTGCGCCGCCTCGACCTGGGCGCGCTCACCGGCAACGAGGCGCTCGCGGGCGAGCTGACCGGCGACCTCGACGCCAACCTCCAGGGAGCGAGTCTCCAGGCCCTTTCCGGGCCGTTCGCCGTCACGCTGCGCGAGTCGCGGCTCTCGGGGCGCCGGATCGACCGCCTCGACCTGAGCGGCTCGTTCGCCGCCGGGCGCGTGGCGTTCGACCTCGACGGGGCGCTGCCGGGCGCCTCGCTCCGCGCCGAGGGAAGCGCGCGGCCGTTCCTCGACGTGCCCCAGTTCCAGCTCGCCGGGACGGCCGACGACGTCGACCTTGGGCTCCTCCTGCCCGGCTCGGGCCGCCGCGACCGATTCGCGGGCGACGTCGCCGTTCTGGGGCGCGGCACGTCGCTCGACACCTTCAGCGGCACGGTGGCCCTCGACCTGGTCCAGGCCGACATCGAGCTCCGCGAGCGGACGCTCCGCCTCGGGGCCGTCGCCGTCGACGCCGACGTGGCAGGCGGCCAGATCGACTTCGACGCCACGGTGGACCTGCCCGGTGGCGACGGGCGGATCGTGGGGCGCGGCGGCCTCCGCCTCGGGGGGCAGCCGCTGACGTTCGACGTCACCGACGGCGAGGCGGTCGGCCTCAACCTCGTCGCGCTCACGGGCAACCCGAACCAGGAGAGCGACCTCACGGGCACGTTCACGCTGAGCGGCGAGGGCCTCAACGTCCGCGAGGCGCCCATCGACCTCGCGGCGAGCGTGCGCGACTCGCGCTACGGCACGTACCGGGTCACCTCCGGCGACCTCGCCATCCAGCTCCGAGGCGGCGTGGCCGCGATCGAGGCCGACCTCGACCTCGGGGCCGGCGGCCAGCTCACCGCCTCGGGGACGGCCCGGCCGTTCGTGCAGCCGCTCGCGTTCGACCTCGTGGGCACGATGCGGAATCTCGACCTCGCCGAGGTCCAGGACGTGCCCGAGCGCTACAGCGACCTCACCGGCACGTGGGCCGCCTCGGGGGCGGGCGTCGACCCGGCCACGATGACGCTCGACGCGAGCGTGCAGATCACCGAGCCGTCGTCGTACGGCGAGCGCCTCGTTGATGGCGGCGACCTCGATGTCTTGTTGCGCGGCGGCGCCCTGGCGGTCGACGGCCGGCTCGACACGCCCGAGGGCGGCTTCGACCTCGCGCTCTCGGGGCGCCCGTTCGACGCCAGTCCGAGCTACGCCTTCGACAACACCTGCTTCTCGGGCCTCGACCTCTCGGCCCTCGCCGAGGCGGGGCCGCGGAGCGACCTCAACGGCTGCGTCAACGGGCGGATCGACGGGATCTCGACGCTCGGCGAGGCCGACGGGCAGGGCACGGTCACGCTCCAGCCCTCGACCGTCAACGAGGCGGAGATCGAGGGCGGGGCGCTCCAGTTCACGCTCGACGGCGGCGCGCTCGTGTCGTCGGTCGACGTCGCGCTCGGCGCCTCCGCGGCGACGCCGGGGCGCCTCGTGGCCTCGGTCCGCGGCCGCCCGTTCGACCCCACGCCGACGTACGCCGTCCTGGGCCGCGCGAACGCGCTCGACGTGGGCACGCTGCTCGACCTCCCCGAGACGACGCCGGTCCGCGTCACGCTGGCCTTCGACGTCGAGGGTCAGGGTACCGCACCCGACGCGATGGCGATCGTGGGCTCGCTCCGCGGCGGGCCGTCGGCGCTCGGGCCGGCGCGGCTCGACACGCTCCACACCCGGTTCGCGCTCCGCGACGGCGTGCTCCGCCTCGACACGCTCGCCGTCGACTCCGACCTCCTCGACGCCTCGGGCGGGGGCACGCTGGCGCTCTTCACCGAGGCGGCGGCCTCGGACTTTCGCCTCGAAGGAGCGGTCGAGACGATCGAGCCGCTCGCGGCGATGACCGAGCGCACGCTGGGGCTTCTGAGCGGCACGTTCTCGCTCGCCGCGCAGGGCGCCCCGGGCGAGCCGCTCCGGATCACCGGCGCCACCGAGGCCCGCCAGATCGTCGTCGACCAGTACGCCGTCACGGGCGTCGACGCCACGCTCGACGCCACCTGGGACCGCGCCCGGCCCGACTCGTCGGCGTTCGGCGTGTTCGACGCCTTCGACGGGCAGCTCGAGACGTCGTTCTCGGTGCTCTCGACGCCCGCCCTCCGCGTCGAGCAGGGGCGGCTGACGCTCGGCGCCGAGGCGGGGGAGTTCACCATCGAGGGGGCCGTCGCGGTCGACGACCGGCGCGACCTCGACTTCTTCGCCCGCCTCGAGGCGGAGACGAGCCCGCCGACGGTCCTCCTCGAGCGCGGGCGCATCACGGTCGACGACGACACGTGGCAGCTTCGCCAGGCGGCCCGCATCACCCAGTCCGAGAGCGGCGTCGAGGTGCGCGGCCTGCTGCTGACGTCCGACGAGGGGGGCCAGCAGATCGCGGCCGACGGCCAGATCGACTTCGCGGGCCAGCAGAGCTTCGTGGTGACCGTCGAGGGGGTCGCCATCGACGGGCTGACCGACCTCGTCAATCTCGACGCGCTCGGCGGCGACCTCACGGCGACGCTGCTGCTGAGCGGCCCGGCGACGGCGCCCGTCATCGACGGCACGGTCACGCTGGCCGGCCTCACCTCGTACGGCGACCCCGTGGGCGCGCTCGACGCGACGCTCGCCTACGACGGCCGCAACCGCCTCGACGTCGACGCCGTCGTGACGCACGTCGACGGCGAGGCGCTCACGGTGCGCGGCTTCCTGCCGTTCCAGTTCTCGCTCGCCGACGGCCCGGCGGCGCAGGAGGGCGACACCGAGGCGGGCGTCCGCCTCGTGGCCCAGGCCGAGGCGTTCCCGATCGCGTGGGCGCGGCCCTTCCTCGACGACCGGACGTACACCGACCTCGGCGGCGACCTCCGCCTCGACCTGACCATCGACGGCACCCAGGGCACGCCCCGCCTCGACGGCGTGGCCCAGGTCTCGGGCGGCCGCCTCGGCGTCGCGGCCACCGGCCGGACGTACGAGCCCCTCGAGGCGGACGTGACGTTCCAGGGCAACCGCATCGTGCTCGACGACGTCCGCATCCTCAATGGCAGCGGGCGCACGGCGCTCGACGTCACCGGGACGGTCCTCCTGCGCGAGCTGTCGGTCGGCGAGTTCGACCTCACGATCACGCCCGACGACTTCGTGGCTATGAACACGCGGACGTACGACGGGCTCGTGCTCGACCGCGGCTCGCAGCCTCTGCGCCTGACGGGCACGCTCGACCGGCCGGTCCTGAGTGGCGCCGTCGTGCTGGCCGAGGGCGACATCTACCTCACCGACGAGCTGGTGCCGCCCGACCTCGACCCGGTCGAGCTGACCGACGCCCAGATCCGCGAGGTCGAGGCCCGCTTCGGGCGCGTCGTCACGGCCCGCGACACGGCCGTCAACCGCTTCACCGACGCGCTCGACTACGACCTGACGGTCCAGATCCGCCGCAACGTGTGGCTCCGCGCCGAGAGCGGCCTCCCGTTCGACATCGAGTTCGAGGGCGACGTGCAGGCGACGAAGCGGCCGTTCGCCGAGTCGAGCAACCTGTTCGGCCAGATCGACCTGGTGCGCGGCTCCGTCGAGACGCTCAACCGGCGCTTCGAGATCGAGCGCGGGACGCTCACGTTCAACGGCCCGCCGCTCGACGCCGAGGTCGACCTCTCGGCCGAGCTGGACGTCCGCTTGCCCGGCTCGGTCGGCGGGCAGTCGTCGGCGACGGTCATCCTGGCCGCCTCGGGGCAGTTCACCGATGGGCTGGAGGTGCGCCTGACGTCGAACCCGTCGCTCGAGCAGGCCGACATCGTGTCGCTGATCGCGACGGGCCGCCTCGCCGACGAGGGCGCCGAGGCGGTGCTCGGTGGATTCACTCAAGCTGGCCTGAGTGTCCTCTCGGGGTATGCAGAGGGACTCGTTCAGGGCCTCCCTGTCGATGTCCTCCAGGTCGACGTCGACGAGAGCGGGGCGCTGGTCGTCCGCCTCGGGGCGTACCTCAGCAGCAGCCTCTTCACAACGGTCGACATCCCGGTCAGCGGCGGGACGGCACAGGGCCGCGACGAGGCCGGCATCACGTTCGGGCTCGACTACGCGCTGCTCCAGTTCCTCAGCTCGCAGCTCGAGGCCGAGGTGGGCGACCGGAACCTCAACCTCGGCGGCGGGCTCGGCGTGGAGCTGGCGTGGTAGGTCGGGGGGCGGTGGGTCAGTGAGCAGTGGGTCAGTGATCTTCGTAGCTGCCGTTGCGATGGAAACGGACCCACGGACGACCGACGCACTGACGACTGACCCACTGACGCGCGGCCCCGAGGCGGACGGCGTGTAGATTGCCCGCATGGAGCCCACGCCTCCCGTCTCCGACGCCCCGGCCGACTCGCTGACGACCCGTCTGCGGGCGTCGCGGCGGGCGCGGCAGAACGAGAAGATCCTCCAGGAGAAAGGGATCGAGAAGAAGGTCGAGGCGCAGCGCGTGGTCGCCCGCGAGCGGACGGTCCCCGGCGAGGCCTTCTTCGACGAGGCGGGCGGGCTGTTCGGGTTCTCGGGCCAGTTCTTCGCGCGCTTCTGGCGGCGGCCGTTCGAGTTCAAGGAGCTGCTCAACCAGATGGACGAGGTCGGCTCGAAGAGCCTCGTGCTGACCGGCGTCGTCGGGTTCGCGATCGGCATCGTGCTGGCGACGCAGAGCCGGGGCACGCTGGCGCGGTTCGGGGCCGAGAGCTTCCTGCCGTCGATGCTGGCCCTGTCGGTGATCAAGGAGATCGGGCCGGTGCTGACGAGCCTCGTGCTGGCCGGCCGCCTCGGGGCCGGGATGGGCGCCGAGCTGGGGTCGATGCGCGTCACCGAGCAGATCGACGCCCTCGAGGTGGCCGCGCTCAAGCCGTTCCACTACCTCGTGGTCACGCGCGTGCTGGCCTGCGTGATCATGTTCCCCATCATGACGATGCTGACCGACGTGCTGGCGCTCACCGGCGGCTACCTCGAGGCGTGGCTCTCCGACGGCATGGACGTGCGCGTGTTCATCGCGACGGCGTTCGAGTCGCTCCGCTTCGTCGACGTGATCGTGGACACGATGAAGACGTCGATCTTCGGCTTCATCGTGGGCATCGTGAGCTGCTACCTGGGCTACAACGTTCGCGGCGGCACGCGCGAGGTCGGCCGGGCGGCCATGCAGGCCGTGGTCGTGTCGAGCCTCCTGATTCTCATCGCCGACGTGGTCGTGGTGCGGGCCTCGATCCTCCTCTTCGGCGACATCTCGAGCGCGGCGTGAGGGTTCAGATTTCGGAGTTCATGGTTCAGCGTTCGGCGCGCCTGGACGATGGGCGCGAATCCGACCCGCGCAGATCGATGGCGACGTTCCGGCGATTCGAGGACATCGAGGCGTGGAAGCACGGGCGCGAGTTGAACGCTCGCGTGTACGCGGTTACTGCCTCGGGGCCGACCGCCTCGGGGGCGTTCGCTCCGTTGAAATGGGAGTCTCCTCCCCCC
>JBCCQJ010000239.1:0-6881 GCA_039024395.1 Bacteroidota bacterium
CAGCAGCCGGTGCTCGGCGCGCGACGTGAACATCCGGTACGGCTCGTCGGTCCCCTTCGCCACGAGGTCGTCGATGAGCACGCCGATGTAGGCCTGGTTGCGGCCGAGAACCAGGCCGTCCGTGCCCCCGAGGCGGCGCGCGGCGTTGATCCCGGCCATGAGCCCCTGCGCGGCCGCCTCCTCGTAGCCGGTCGTCCCGTTGATCTGGCCGGCGAGGTAGAGCCCGCCGACGCGCTTCGTCTCGAGCGTGTAGCGGACCTGGTACGGCGGCACGTAGTCGTACTCGATCGCGTAGCCCGGCCGCAGCACGTGCGCGCGCTCGAGGCCCGGCACGCGGCGCAGCGCCTCGGTCTGGACCGCCTCGGGGAGCGACGTCGAGAAGCCGTTGACGTAGACCTCGTTCGTGGTCCAGCCCTCGGGCTCGAGGAAGAGCTGGTGGCGGTCGCGCTCGGCGAACCGCTCGATCTTGTCCTCGATCGACGGGCAGTAGCGCGGCCCCTGGCCCTCGATGCGCCCGGCGAACATGGGCGAGCGGTCGAAGCCGGTCCGCAGCACGGCGTGGACCTCGGGCGAGGTGTAGGTAAGCCAGCACGACCGCTGCTCGGTCGGGAGGGCGTCAGTGAGGTGCGAGAACGGGCGCGGCGCCGCGTCGCCCGGCTGCTCGTCGCACGCATTGGTGTCGATGGTGCGCCCGTCGATGCGAGGCGGCGTGCCCGTCTTGAGGCGCCCCAGCTCGAACCCGAGCCGCTCCAGCGCCGCGCTCAGCCCGACGGCCGCGCGGGCGCCGGCCCGGCCCCCGCCGAACTGCTGCTCCCCGAGGTGGATCGTGCCGTTGAGGAACGTGCCACTCGTCAGGATCACCGACCGCGCGGCGATCTCGAGGCCCGTCTGCGTGACCACGCCCGCCACCTCGGGGCCGCCCAGCGCGTCGCGCGTGACGAGGTCGACCACCTGGTCCTGGCGGAAGACGAGGCCGGGCGTCGCCTCGAGCGCCTCGCGGACGGCGGCGGCGTAGAGGGCGCGGTCGCTCTGGCAGCGGGGGCTCCAGACGGCGGGCCCCTTGCCGCGGTTGAGCATCCGGAACTGGATGCCGGTCGCGTCGGCCACGCGCCCCATCAGCCCGCCGAGGGCGTCGATCTCGCGCACGATCTGGCCCTTGCCCACGCCCCCGACGGCCGGGTTGCACGACATGGCGCCCAGCGTGTCGAGGTTCATCGACACGAGCAGCGTCCGCGCCCCGAGGCGGGCCGCCGCGTGGGCCGCCTCGGCGCCGGCGTGCCCGCCGCCGACCACGACGACGTCGTACGCATCGGAGGAAGAAATCGCCATGGCGGAAGGAGAGAAGAGCATCCGAGTCGGGGGCGCGTAAAGTCTAGGCCGTTCCGGCCGATAGGGCGTTGCAAGAACGTTCCAAATCCACCGGCTGAGCGATCCGGCCCCGAGGCGGTCGAGACCTACCCCGGTTCTTGCGTCCTCGCACGCACCCCAGACTCTCGACGTCCGTGCTCCGCGCGCATCTTCTCAAACGGTTCGAGCTGTACGTCGCCCTGATGGCCGGCGGGTTCGTCGGGCTCGTCATGGCGCTCGTGTGGGCCGACGCCTCGGCGCCGGTCTCGATCGGCACGACGGCGGTCAGCATGGGCCTCATCCTGGGGTCGATCCAGTGGGCCGACCGCGAGCGCCAGCGGAACCTGCGCGCGCAGGCCATCGCCGAGATCCGCGAGATGCTGACCGACCAGGTCCTCAACCAGCTCGCGGCGGTCAAGATGTGGATGGCCGAGGCGCCCGACCCCGAGGCGCTCTCGCTCATCCTCGAGGAGACCAACGAGTCGCTCGACCGCGTGGCCGACATGATCAGCGGGCTCTCCGAGGCCAAGCTCAACACGTGGCGCCTGACCTACGCCAACGTGGCCGACCACATCACGTACTCGTCGGAGCCGACGCTCGCCTCGGGGCAGGCGTGGTCGGACGGCGCGTCGGCCGCGCACGTGCTCGCTGCGCCTCAGTCGCCGTCCGAGAGGTAGGCGTCTGGGATCGGGGCGGCCTCGCTCTCGTGCTGCCACAGGATGGTGGCGATCCACCACCGCTCGCCGTCGTGGACGAGCTGGATGGTGTTGATGCCCCGCATGAAGGGCTCCTCGGACGGGTCGAGGCGGCTCTCGTACGTGCTCCAGACATGGGCGATGTTGCCGAACCGCTCGGTCCGGTGGGCGGCCTCGATCTCGTAGAAGCCCTTGCCCTGGTAGATCGGCGCGTCGCGGAAGTGCGCTGCCGCGATGTCGGCGTACTCTTGGGGGGAGAACGTCTGCACCGACCAGCTCCCGTCAGGGAGCGGTCCCGTCGGGACGAGGCGGGCGTCGGGGAGGAACAGCGAGCGGAACCGGTCCCAGTCGCGCGCCTCATCGGCCGGGCCGGAGATCGACGCATAGGCCGCCGCGACGATCGCCTCGGTGGTCGCGACGTCGGCGGGGTCCGCCTCGGGGAGCGGCGGTGTGCTCTGGGCTTGCCCCGAGGCGGCGGTGAGGAGGAGCGTGAGGGCGAGGGCGGTACGCATGCGGGCGGGGAGGGGGAAGGCCCCGAAGGTACGAGTTAAAAAATTGGCATCCGCGAGAGACGTGGATGTGCCCTCCCCGAGGGCGTCTCGCCTCGGGGTCAGTCTGCCTCGGGCAGTGTGCGAGCGGGGGCTCGGGCCTCGCCGGCATCCGTCGCTGCGATGCTGGCCTCGGGGGCCGGGCGGGCCTCGACGGGCAGCACGAGCGAGAACGTCGAGCCGGCCCCGAGGGTGCTCTCGACGCGAACCGTGCCGCCGTGGAGCGTCGCGATGCGCTTGACGATGGCGAGACCGAGGCCGGCGCCCCCGTCGGCCGCACGGCTCTCGTCGGCCCGCACGAACCGGTCGAACACGCGCGGCAGCAGCTCCGGCGCGATGCCCTCGCCGGTGTCGCGGACCGCCACGGCCAGCGTCGAGGCGTCGGCGCGCGTCACCTCGACGTCGACGGCGCCGCCGGGCGGCGTGTGGCGGAGGGCGTTGTCGAGCAGGTTGCCCACGGCCCGGTCGACGA
Organism: Bacteroidota bacterium; assembly: GCA_039024395.1. Lineage (GTDB taxonomy): Bacteria > Bacteroidota > Rhodothermia > Rhodothermales > Rubricoccaceae > Rubrivirga. The sequence goes on from JBCCQJ010000239.1 coordinate 3,063, forward strand.
GGCCGGGGTCGACGGTCGCCAGCGGAAGGCCGTCCTCGGCGCGCACGCGGAGGCGGATCTCGCGTCGGTCCGCCTCGGGGCGGCGGTCGGCGACGGCGTCGGCGGCCAGCTCGGCGAGCGCCGTCGGCTCGGGGCTCGGGCGCACCTCGGCGGCGTCGAAGCGGGCGAGGTCGAAGAGGTCGGAGACGAGGGCCGAGAGCCGCTCGGAGCTGCGCAGCGCGCGCCCGACGTACATCTCGCGCTCCTCCCCCGAGGCGGTGTCGCCGCGGATCGCAAGCGTCTCGAGGTAGCCGCGGAGCGCGGCCAGCGGGCTCCGGAGGTCATGGCTGACGCTCGCGACGAGGTCGCGCCGCTGCTGGTCGGTCCGGCGCAGCGCGTCGACCTGCGCCTCGATGCGCGCGGCCATCCGGTTGAACGCGCGCCCGAGCACGCCCACCTCGTCGGAGCCCGCGGCGTCGGCGCGGACCGACAGGGCGCCGCGCTCGACGGCCCCGACCGCCTCGGTGAGGCGCCCCAGCCGCCGCGTGAGCGCCCAGAAGCCGAACACGCCGACGAGCGCCGTGAGCGCGAGGGCCACGAGCAGGCCCCGCGCCGCCGCGCTGCCGAGTGCGCCCGGCCACACCATCGCCGCGACGTCGTCGTAGCGCTCGCCCTGGAGGATCACGTAGAGGTAGCAGCCCTCCTCACCCATGATCGAGATCGGCGCCACGCTGAACGGCCGCGCCTCGCCCGGCCGCGCGGGGTCGGGCCCCAGGACGGGCGGCATGGCGCCGCCGAGGACCTCGTCGAGGGCGTCGGTCGCGACGACCTCCTCGAGGGGCCGGCCCCGCGCGTCGGAGAACCACGACTTGATCATGCCGTCGCCCCCGAGCAGGTAGACGTCGATCCGCCGGTTGACCTGCGTCAGCCCGGCGATGATGTCGCCGATGGTGGCCTCGTCGATCGCGTCGTTGAGGTGCGGCTGGAAGCGGGGCGCGAGCTCGGACGCGAGGTCGAGGTGGAGCGCCTGGTCGGTCGTGGCGACGGCCTCGCTCACGGCCCGCTCGGTCAGCGACAGGACCGCCGCGCCGAGGGCCACGAGGAGGGCCAGGAACAGGGCCGCGAGGCGGACCCCGAGGCGGTTCCAGAGCGGGATGGGGGTCTCAGGCATCGGCGATGTCGGACGGCTCGGCAAAACGGTAGCCCACGCCCCAGACCGTCTGCACGAAGCGCGGCGAGGCGGGGTCGGGCTCGACTTTCGCGCGGAGCCGGTTGATGTGGGTGTTGACGGTGTGGGCGTAGCCGGCGAACTGGTAGCCCCACACCTTGTCCAGCAGCTCCTGCCGGCTGAACGCGCGGCCCGGCTCCCGCGCCAGATGCACCAGCAGGTCCATCTCCTTGGGCGTCATCTCGACCGCGGCCCCGTCGATCTCGACGCGCGCCTTGTGCGGGTAGATGGCGAGCGGCCCGAACCGGAGCGTCTCGTTCACGTCGACCGGCGGCCGCTCGTAGTCGACGCGCCGGAGCAGCGCGCGCACCCGCGCCATCAGCTCGCGCACCGAGAACGGCTTGGGCACGTAGTCGTCGGCGCCGGTCTCGAGGCCCTCGACGCGGTCCGCCTCGGCGCCGCGGGCGGTCAGCATCAGCACCGGCACCGTGCGGCCGGCGGCGCGCAGCTCGCGGCAGACCTCGAAGCCGGTCTTGCCGGGCAGCATCACGTCGAGCACGACGAGGTCGAACCGTTCCGAGAGCGCCCGCTGGAGCGCGAACGCGCCGTCGCGGACCGCCTCGACGGCGTAGCCCGCCTCGGTGAGGTGGAGGCCGACGAGGTCGGCGAGGTCGGGGTCGTCCTCGACGAGGAGGACGCGGAGGGCATCGGACATGGCGAAGGACCTATCCGGAACGTCGGCGTGGAAGAAGGAGCCCGAGCGAACGGGCACTGAGCAAGGAGCGCGAAGCAGTCAATGCGCCAGCATTTGCGATGCAGCGCGACGCCGCGCAGTGCTCGTGCAGTCGGGCGACGCCGCGAGGGCGTTTCGGATAGGGCCTAAACCTACAGAAACCAGGGACGCCCGCCTCGGGGGTCGGACCCCCGAGGCGGGCAGGCCATTCGCGGCCGGCCTAGCGGACCGGCGTGATCGTGACCCGGATGACGTCGGCGACGTCGGGGTAGGTGAACCCGGCGCGGCCCGGCGTGCCGTCGGCGATGCGGCCGAGCACGCCGTTCTCCTCGGTGCCGGCGTCACCGCCGCTCTGGCGGATCACCTGCTCGTCGCCCACGCCCGGCTCCTGGTTCACCTCGGTGCCGGCGTCGTAGAGCAGCACGTCGCCCGTGGCGTTGCCCGAGATCGGCACCTGGCCGTTGAACAGCTCCAGGCCCTCGCCCGCGAAGGTGTAGAAGAGGTCGTTCGACTGGACGAACATGGTCGCCAGCGAGAGGCGGTCGCCGGGCTCGGCCTCGACCTCGATCACGTAGCTGCCGCCCGGCCCGATCGGACCCGCCGCCGAGGCGCCGTCCGGCGTGTCGAACGCGGCCACGCTCTGGACGCCCTCGGCGCCGGTGAGCGCGGCGACGAGCGTGCCCGGCGAGCCGTCCTCGGCGATCGCCTCGATGCCCGCCGAGGCGGCCGTGCCGCTCTCGAAGAACACCAGCTCGTCGTCGTGCACTACGATCGCGCCCGGCGACAGCGGCACCGTCACGCCGGTCAGCGGCTCGAAGGTGGCGGCGAAGGCGGCCGGGTCGCCGTCCTCGGCGATGTCCTCGACCCACTGGGGCGCGGCCGTGCCGCTCTCGAAGAAGGCGACGGCGTCGACGTGGACGGCCCAGCCGCCGGGCGACAGCGGCACGGCGACCGAGCCGGTGCTCGTCGGCAGCGTCGCGCCGGTCGAGACGTTCTCGATGCGGACCGTGAACTCGCTCTCGCCGTCGTGCGCGAGCGTGACCTGGATGACGTCGGCGTTGTTCGGGTACGTGAACCCGGCGCGGTCCTGCGCGCCCTCGTCGATGCGGCCGAGCACGCCGTTCTCGTCGGCGCCCATGTCGGGGCCGCTCTGGCGCGGCGCCTGGTTGGGACCCGTGCCGGGCTCCTCGTTGACCTCGGTGCCGGCGTCGTAGAGCAGGATCTCGCTCGTCACGTCGCCCGTGCGCGGGGTGCCGCTGGCGTCGAAGAGCGGCAGGCCGCTCGGCGCGAACGTGTAGAAGAGGTCGTTCGACTGGATGAACATGGTCGCCAGCGAGAGGTTCATCCCGCTGCCCGGCGTCACGTTGGCGGGCGCGGTGAACGAGAACTCGTAGGCCTCACCGGGGAAGATGGGCGCCGGGCCGCTCGCGCCGACGGGCGTGTTGAAGACGCCGCTCTTGAGGACGCCGAACGCCGAGCCGACGTTCTCGATCTCGACGCGGAAGGTGCGGGCGTCGGCGCCCGGGTCGGAGGGGTCCGAGTCGCAGGCCGCGAGGCCGAGGACGAGAACCAGGGGGAGGAAATAGCGCATGATGCAGGTGGAAGGGGGTGGGTTGAGCCGTGCCCTTCCACCGAGGCGGTTCCGGGTTGTTGTCTCGGTTCTGTAACAACGGAGCGGGAGCGGGATCGCCGCCTCGGGGCGGGACCACGGACAGAGCCTGCCCCCGCGAAGACGGGGGGACCGCGGACGACGGCCAGAGAGTGCCCGCTTCAGGGCAGGTCGACCGCCGACGGCCGACCGCGGACCGCCTCGGGGTCTGCCGCCTCGGAGCCGACCGCCTCGATGAAGACCACGTCTCCTCCCCCCAGCGGGGCAGGGCCGTTAAGTTCTCGCTCCTCGGCTCTGTTCTACCCACAGAGTCATCCCCGCGAACGCGGG
>JBCCQJ010000240.1:0-6873 GCA_039024395.1 Bacteroidota bacterium
CGGTCCCCGAGGCGGCCCCAGTCTCGGATGTAGCGGGCCACCTCGGGGTGGTCGACGACGGCCGGGTCCAAGGCGGGCTCGCCCGGCGGGACGTGGAGGGCCTGGTAGAGCGCCTCACGGAGGGCGGGGGCGTCATCCGCTGTGATTGGGCGGAGGGTCAGGCCCCGAGGCAGGCCGCCTCGGGGAGTGTCGGGCGCATCCTCCACCGATTCAGTCTGATCTCCCAACCGTCAACCAGGCTCGTTCCCGGCAAGGAGCGCCCGTTCTGCCGCCGGCGGAACGATCTCCAGCCCCCACTCGCGAATGCCCAGCCACTCGGTCTCTTCTTCCGTGGGCAGCAGCGCTGTCCAATTGGCTCGCTCGCGTGTCGCGCCTGCGCCGCCCAGAAGAAGCGTGAATTCCCATTTCTCCTGGAAACGGGGGCCGCGACCGATCCACGCCCGACCAACCATGTAAACGCCCCCATCGCGGTGCTCGACGCGCTCTGGGACCAGACCGTCGCACCAGAAGGATCGGAGGTGCTTGCTCTCGAACTGCGACAGCTCTGAACCGATACGCCAGGCGAGGGCCTCCCAGAATTCTGTCTCCTCCATCTACTTGTTGGCAGGCGCGAGACCGTAGTGACAGCCAAGCCAACCTACCGCATTGACCCGTAGGCGCGCATCACGGAGCCGTTGTGGATCGTCCCCGCCGGGCCGCAGAGCGTCACGCACAGCCGCGCCACCTCCTCGGCGTCGACGCCGCGCGTCTCGGGGTCCTCGTCGCCGTAGAGGATCATCGACGGGGCCACGGCCGCGGCCGTGATGCCGGCGTCGCGGTGCTCGGCCGCGACCGCCTCCACGAGGCGGACCACGCCGGCCTTCGCCGCCGAGTAGGCCGCCTGCTCGGCCACGCCCTTGTCGGCCCCCTGCCCCGAGGCCATCGCCACGAGCTGCCCCTTCGTCCCCGAGGCGAGCATTCGGCGGACCGCCTCGCGGAACACCACGAACGTGCTCGTCAGGTTGACGTCGACGACCGTCCGCCAGTCGTCCAGCGCCGTCTCGGCAAACGGCGCGCCGGCCCACATCCCGACCGTGTGGACCACCGCGTCGAGGCGGCCCAGCTCGGCCACGATGCGCCCGAAGGCCGCCTCGGTGGAGGACGGGTCGACGACGTCGGCCGTGAGCGAGAGCGCGCCCACGTCGTGCGGGGAGCGGTCGAGGGCGGCGACGGTCGCGCCCGCCTCGGCGAGCGCCTGGTCGAGGACGCGGCCGAGGCGGCCGGCGCCGCCCGTCACCGCGACGACGCGGCCGGACAGATCGGGGGCGTTGGGATCGAGCATGGAGCCGGGGCGCGCTATTCGGACGAGGTGTGGTCGTGGACGACCCGCCAGCCGTCGGCCGTGCGCGCGAAAAGGAGCGTGAACAGGCCGCCCGGCCCCTCGCCGGGCGCGTCCTGCGTGCGTTGGAGCCGCCAGCGCCCCCAGACGAGCGCGCGGTCGGCCGTGAGGACGTGCGTCGTGAGGTCCGAGAAGGCGAGCGTGCCCATCGCCTCGGCGTCGGGGTAGCCGCGGACGTAGCCGTAGAGGGCCTCCTCCCAGCCACGCCGGACGTTGCCGCCCGAGAGGAACGTGAGCGTGTCGGTGCGGGCGTAGCCCTCCATGAAGCCCCGCACCGAGCCGCCGTTCCACGCCTCGACCTGCGCGTCGAGCGTCGCGCGGACGCCCGCCCGGACCGCCTCGGCGTCCACCGAGGCGGAGGCCGGCGACGCCACCTCGGGGGGCGGCGTGGTGCCGCAGGCGCCGGCCACGACGGCGAGGGCGCAGAGCACGGCGAGGCGGAGGGGCATAAGGTGAGGCGCGGACCGGCCGATAGACTACGCACACCGAGGCGACTGCCGAGTCGCCGCGTGCGCAGGTGGGCACCCGGAAGCTCCCTTGCCGGCCCGCGCGCACACCGGTAGCTTCGCTCCCGCACCGCTCGGCGCTCGGCCGAGACGTCCGCTAACCCGGCCCACGCCCTATCGTCGCGTTCGCTACGCCCTAGCCGCACGCTCGCCTCCCCGCCCCGATTCCCCGGGGCCAGGGACCCGAGCGACCCGTAGCCGACGTCTCCGCGCGTGCCGACCTCCCGGACGCCCTCTCGCCTCGCCATCCCCTTCGGGCTCGCGCTCGCGGGCCTGCTGGCACTGGTCGCCCAGCCGGACCCTGCCGAGGCGCGGCGCGGCGCGTGGGACCGCCTCGAGGCGCGCTCCGACACCGACTCGGTGGCCGTCCCCCGCCTCGGGGCGGACCTCGCGGGCGACACGCTGGACGCAGACGCGCTGGCGGCGCTGCCCCCGGACACGACCGACTCGACGGCCCGGGCGCGGACCTACTTCGCGCAGCCCATCGCGGTCCCGTTCGGCGTCTCGCTCACCGAGCGGCGGCTGCCCGGCATCCGCGGGCGCCTGGGGACGTACTGGCGGCGCGACGTCACGCTCGACTCGGCCGAGTTCCGGTACCGCGTGCGCGAGGTCGTGGGCGACGACGACGTGCGCGCGCCGGCCGACGTCACGCTGGCCGAGCTGCTGGCCGCGCGGCGGCAGGCCGCCCTCGGCGCGACGTTCCGCGAGCTGGCGGCCCAGAACGCCGACCGCCAGACGCGCCGAGGCGGCAGCGGCGGATTCCGGATCGGGGCCGAAATCCCGGGCGGGGAGGACAGCCCGTTCCGGACCATCTTCGGCAAGAACGAGGTGGCGCTGACGGTCAACGGCACCTCGAACGTCAACATGGGGATGCGGTACAACCAGAACGACCTGCAGGCGGGCACGCAGGGCGACGGCAGCACCCTCAACCCCGACTTCGGCCAGGAGCTCAACCTCAACGTGGCCGGCACCATCGGCGACAAGCTGACCGTCAACGTCAACTACGACACGCAGAGCCAGTTCGAGTTCGAGAACCAGGTGTCGCTCGTCTACGAAGGCTACGAGGACGACATCATCCAGCGCATCGAGGCGGGCAACGTGTTCCTCCAGACGCCGGCCACGCTCATCCGCGGCGGCCAGCGGCTCTTCGGGCTCCGCACGGATCTCCAGTTCGGCCCGCTCGCGCTGACGGCCGTCGCGAGCCAGCAGGACGGCCAGTCGAGCGACGTCGTGATCGAGGGCGGCCAGAACGTGCAGCGCTTCGACCTCGCGCCATTCGAGTACGAGGACAACCAGCACTTCTTCCTCGGCTACGCCTTCCACAACTGGTGGGACACCGCCCACCGCACGCCGGGCATCGTCACGCTCCATCCCGACTTCGACGAGCTGATCGGCATCGAGGTGTGGAAGCACGAGCCCGGCCTCATCTCGGCGACGACCGAGAACATCGAGACGACGTGGGCCATCGCCCTCGCCGACCTCGGCGAGCCGACCGACGTGCTCGACGGCGGCCTCGAGTACCTCGGCGACTTCAACAACCTCCTCCCAGGCCAGTACGACAACATCCAGGCCCGGCTGCCCGATCCGGCCGACGACCAGTACTCCGAGGCGGAGCTGAACGCCGTCCGGGCCGACGGCGCGACGGTCGACGCCACCGACGAGAGGCTCTTCTCGGGCACCGGCGCGCGGACGCTCACGGCGGGCGGCTTCGCCAACAACAAGTTCCGGCGGCTGCGCACCGGCATCGACTACACCGTCGACGGGCAGCGCGGCTGGCTCTCGCTGACCGCCCCGCTGTCGGAGAGCGAGCAGCTCGCGGTGGCCTACCAGTACCGGACGCGAGACGGGCGAACCGTCAACGTCGGCGACTACCTCCAGCCGTCCCAGACCGACTCGCAGACCGGCGCCCGGACCGTCCTGAAGCTCCTCCGGTCGGACCGTCCCACCCCGGCCAGCCCGCTCTGGGACCTCACGATGCGCAACGTCTACCGCGTCGGAGGCCGGAGCCTCACCGCGCAGTCGTTCGACCTCGACATCACGTTCGAGCCCGCCGGCGCGACCGCCTCGACGGACCCCCGCGACATCTCGTTCGAGGGCAACACGTTCATGCAGGTGCTGGGGCTCGACCGCGTCAACGGGCAGGGCCGGGCGCCAGCCGACTCGCGATTCGACTTCATCCCCGGCTACACAATCGACCTCGCCAACGGCCGCGTCGTCTTCCCGGTGCGCCAGCCCTTCGGCGACTACCTCGAGAACCTCATTGTTCGAAACGGTGTCACGGTTGGCGGCGAGGCCCTCGACGTGGCGCCCACCGAGGCGGGCCTCGACCGCGAGGAGGCCGCCGGGCGGTACGTCCCGCGCCAGCCCGATCCCGACCCCACCGACGACGTGCCGGGGGCCGGCCTCTACGACCTCGTCCAGAACCGGGCGCAGCGCGAGCTGCCGGCGCTCACGCGCTTCCAGATCGAGGGCGAGTTCAAGAGCGCCTCGCAGTCGACGTTCAACGTCGGCTTCCAGCTCGTCGAGGGGACCGTGCGCGTGACGTCGAACGGGATCGAGCTTCAGGAAGGCACCGACTACACGGTCAACACCACCGCCGGGACGGTCGACATCATCGACCCGCGCTACCTCGCCGAGGGGCAGCGGATCCAGGTGTCGGTCGAGCAGAACCAGCTCTTCCAGATCGGCGCCAAGACGCTGCTCGGGCTCCGCGCCGACTACCGCCTCGGCGAGGACGCCCGCCTCGGGGCGACGTGGATGCGGCTGGCCGAGCGTCCGCTCGACGAGAAGCCGGCGATCGGGCGCGAGGCGCTCAACAACACCATCCTCGGCATCGACGGCTCGTACACGGCCGAGCCGCGCTGGCTCACGCGGGCCGTCGACGCACTGCCGCTGCTCCAGACGCGCGCGCCGTCGCTGTTCGAGCTGCGCGGCGAGGTGGCGCGCCTCAGCCCCGGCCACCCCAACTCGACGGCGTTCGACCGCACGCGCGACGCCCTCCGCGACGACGGCCTCGACTTCGACCCCGACGAGCTGGCCGGCATCAGCTACATCGACGCCTTCGAGAACAGCGAGAACGCGTTCACCGGCCTCAGCCGGTCGGCCGGCTGGCGCATCGCCGCCGCGCCCGACAGCGCCGGCCCACCGGGTACCATTGACGGAGGCGCCGAAAGCACACTCACCGACCCGACCCTGAAGAGCAACTGGCGCGGGCTCTTCACCTGGTACACGCTCACGCGGCGGGCGTACGCCGAGTTCGGCGAGCGCGAGCTGCTCACACGGGCCACGCAGCCGATCCGGCTCATCGACCTCTTCCCCGAGCGCGCGGAGAGCCTCCCCGACGCCAACGAGCGCAACTTCCCGGTCGACCTCCTCGACGTCTACATCGACCCCACGCGGCGCGGGCCGTACAACTTCAACGGCGCCCTCGAGACCGACTTCGCCGCCACCCCCGAGGCGGTGTGGGGCGGCTTCATCCGGCCCGTCGACGGGTCGTACGCCGACTTCGACGGGCAGAACAACGTCGAGTTCGTCGAGATCCTGTTCTCGCCCCTCGGCGGGCGCGACGGCGACGAACCCATCGGGCCGAACGCGAGGCTCTACGTCGACCTCGGGCGCCTCAACGAGGACATCCTGCCCAACGGCGGGTTCACCAACTCGGAGGACGGCTTGCGCGACGGCGAGATCCGCAACGAGGACGAGGAACTGGACACGTGGGGCCGGCGGCCGACGATCCAGACGAACGGCGTGCTCGACCTCTTCCGCGAGACGGGCCGCACCGAGGACCTCGGGCTGGACGGCCTGCCCTCCCGGGCCAACCTCATCGACCCCGACGCGGACGAGTCGGCGAACTATCCGCTCACCGAGGCGGAGTACTTCGCGGAGTTCGTCACGGCCCTCACGCCCGGCACGCCCGAGTTCGCGCGGGCGGCCGACGTCGGCAACGGCTTTGCCGACCCATCCGGCGACGACTACCACTTCTTCCTCGACTTCTCGGAGGGCGGCTTCTTCGACAGCCCCGAGCGCTTCCCCGGCGGCGCCTCGGTGCAGGAGCGCTACGGCCACTACCTGCCGGCGTTCGAGCTCAACTCGATCCCCGCGCGCCGCGAGCTCGGCCTGAGCGCCGGCGTCGCCACGCTTCCCAACAGCGAGGACATCAACGGCAACAGCCGCGCCGATGTCGCCGAGCAGTACCACCGCTACGAGATCCCGCTGACCGACGCCGGCATCCGCGCGAGCCCGTTCTTCCTCAACACGCTCCAGACCGGCGACGAGACCAACCGGCAGGACTGGTACCTGATGCGGATCCCGGTCCGCACCGAGGCGCGCTCGAGCGTCGGCTTCGGCGACAACGACGACGACTTCTCGCGCATCGAGGCGGTCCGCGTGTGGACGCAGGGCCACGACAAGCCGGCCACGATCCGGTTCGCGACCTTCGAGTTGGTGGGCAGCCAGTGGCTCAAGTCCGACCGCGTCGGGTCGGTGAGCGAGGGCCGCAACGAGGACGTCCCGGTCCCGCCGGAGCTGTTCATCGCCTCGGTGAACAACGAGGAGAACGGCGAGATCTACGCCATCCCGCGCGGCACCGTGCAGAAGCTCAACCGCTCGATCAGCGGCCCGGCGCGCCCGACGCGCGAGGAGTCGATCGTCTTCCGCGCCGAGGGCCTCGAGGAGGGCCGCCGCGCCGGCATCTCGCGGACGTACGCCACCAACCCGCTCGACCTGACCAAGTACGAGCGCATCCGGATGGAGGTGCACGGCCACGGGTTCGCGCGCGAGGACAGCGTGCGGGTGTTCCTGCGGTTCGGCGACGACGAGACCGACGACTACTACGAGATCGAGCAGCCGGTCGTCCCGTTCGACCCCGACCCCGACCGCCTCGAGGCGCTCGGGCTGGGGCCGGGGACGTGCCCAATCGAGCGGCCTTCGAACTGCGCTCGCTCGGACAGCCTCTGGCAGACGAACGTGCGCGTGGGCGGCGAGCGGGTC
>JBCCQJ010000241.1:0-6839 GCA_039024395.1 Bacteroidota bacterium
CACCTCCGGAAGTACAATGGCGTCCCGAAGCATCATTTCGAGCTGTTTCTGAAGGAATGCGAGTGGCGGTTCAACTACGGGCCGCCGTCGGAGCAACTGAGAACCCTCCGCCGCTGGACGCTTAGCTAGGCCAGCCCCTTCGTCAAAGCCCTGCTGAGGGAAGGGACGTGTCTGTACCGGAGCGGTGGACCTATTGGCCTCGACCGAGGAGCATCCGTCGCGCCGCCTCGGTGCCCTGCTCCAGGGCGAGGTGGACCCGTCCCTTCGCCGCCGTGAAGTCGCCTGCGAAGAACAGCCCGTGCCCCGAGGCGGCCTGCAACGCCTCGGCGTCGGCCTGGGCGTTCGGCAGCGCGTAGCGCCAGCGCTGCGTGTCGGTCCAGAGCGGATCGGGCGGCGCCCCGAGGAGCCCCGCGACCGCCTCGGTGGCGGCGGCCACGACGTCGGCGCGGTCGGCGTCGTAGTGCGCCTCGGTCCAGGCCGGCGCCATCTGGGCGATGAGGAGCGAGGCGCCGGCCGGCGCCCGGTTCGGCTTGTCGCTCTCGACGGCCAGCCAGGCGACCGCGTGCCCGCCGCCGGACGCCCCGTGCTCGTCGGCGTTGACGAGCGCGTAGACGCCCTCGGGCCGGTCGACCTCGCGGTCGAAGGCCCAGACGACCGAGAACTGCGCGCGGTAGTCCGCCTCGGTGAGCGCCGCCACGAGGGCCGCGCCGTCGGCCTCCCCGAGGCGGCTGGCGCGGAGGAGGTCCGCGGCCTGCGGAGCCGGCGCCGTCACCAGCACGGCGTCGAAGCCCGCCTCGGGGTCTCCGTCTGCGACCTCGACCGTCCACGTCGCGCCGTCGCGGGCGAGGCTGGCGACACGGGTTTGCAGCCGCAGGTCGAGGCCCGGCGTGGCATCGGCGAGGCGGCGGCCGAGGTCGGCGATGCCGTCGCGCAACGTCCACCGCAGGCCCGCCTCGGGGCGGGCGCGGTCGGGGCGGAGCGTGCCGTCGTCGTCGAAGGGCCACACGGCGCCGTCGATCTCGACGAGGTCGGCCTCGGGCACAACCGCCCGGACGAGGCGCGCGACGTCGGAGTCCGCCTCGGGGCTGAGGTACTGGGCGCCGTGGTCGTAGCGCCAGCGGAAGGGCTGGCCGCGGAGGTCCTCGGCGTCGCGCCAGCGCGTGGCGGCGCGGCCCGAGAGACCGCGGCTCTTCTCGAACACCGTGACGGCGACGTCCGCGTCGCGGAGGGAATGGGCGGCGGCGAGCCCGGCCGGACCCGCCCCGACGATGGCGAAGCGCATCGGGTGGGGGGCGATCCGCTCCCCGAGGCGGGAGCGGGCCGCACCGACCGGCCGCGGCGGGCGGAGTTCCCGACGGCGGACGCTGCTACGCGTCCTCCGAGCGCCAGGGGAAGTCGATCCGCACGAACTCGGCCGGGGCCGGCTCGGGAGGCGCGGTCGGCTCCGGCGGGGTCTGTTCCGCCACCGCCTCCGGGGGTGTCTCCGAGATGGGTTCGCGCACCGCCTCGGGGGACGTCTCCGGGGCGGGCGCGTCGATGGGCTCTGCCTCGGGGGATGCCTCCGGGGCCGTCGCATCGACCGGCTCCGCCTCGGGGACGGACGGCCGCTCGGCGCGGACGACGAACGCGGTCGGGCTCGGAGAAACCGGGACCGGGGGGCGCTCCTCCGAGGCGGGCAGATCGAGGTCGAACGCCGTCACCTCCTCGAGGACCTCGGGGACAGAGGCCATCGCCTGGGCCGCCGCCTCGGCGCGGGCCTGGATGGCCTCCTCCATCGACCGGAGGAGGTGCTCGCGCGAGTACGGCTTGGTGACGTACCCGTCGAAGCCGGCGGCCAGGAACCGCTCGCGGTCGCCGGGGAGGGCGTAGGCGGTCACGGCCACGATCGGGAGGTCGGCCGAGGCGGGCATCATCCGGAGGCGGCGCATCACGTCCTCGCCCGTGATCGACTGGCCGAGGTGGATGTCGAGGAAGACCGCGTCGGGCGTCTGGCTCTCGAAGACGGCCAGCGCGCTGTCGCCGTCGACGGCCGTGATGACGCGGTACTGCTCGGCGAGGGTGCGCTCGGCCACCTGCCGGGCGTGCTCGTTGTCGTCGACGACGAGCGCCAGCAGGCGGCGGTCGGGCCCTTCGGGCGCGAGGTCGGCGGCGGGGAACGCCACCGCGAACGTCGTCCCGACGCCCTTCTCGCTCTCGACGTGGATCGTGCCGCCCATCCGGCGGACGAGCTGGTGCGAGATGGCGAGGCCCAGGCCGGCCCCCTCGTGCGTGCGCCCGACGCCGGTCGACTCCTGCTCGAACTCGCCGAAGAGGCGCGGCAGGAAGTCGACGTCCATCCCGATGCCCGTGTCGCGGACCTCCAGGACGACCGCTGGCCCCTGCACGCCCTCGGGGTCGGGGCGGGCGGCGACGACGACCTCGCCGGTCTTGGTGAACTTGAGGGCGTTCCCGATCAGGTTGTGCAGGACCCGCGCCAGGGCCGCCTCGTCGAGGAGGGCGTCGAGGCCGCCCGGCGCCACGTCGCCGCGGATCGTGAGGCCCCGGTCGCTCGCCGCCGGCTGGAACATGGCGACGGTCTCGGCGACGACGGCTCCCAGGTCGACCCGCGCCTCGGCCAGCTCGCCGTGTCCCGCCTCGAGGCGGGCGAGGTCGAGCACCGAGTTGAGGGTGTCCATCAGGCGCTGGCCGCTGCGCGAGATGAGCTCCACGAACTCCTTCTGCGCCGGGTCCTCGACCTCGTCGCCGAGGACGTCGGCGAAGCCGAGGATGGCCGTCAGCGGCGTCCGGATCTCGTGGCTCATGTTGGCCAGGAAGGTGGTCTTGACCGCCGCGACCTCCTCGGCCTGCTGCTTGGCCTGCAGCAGGACCGCCTGCGCGCGCTTCCGCTCGGTGACGTCGCGGAGGTTGAGGACCAGCCCGCCCACGACCGCGTCCTCGTAGAGCGCTGCTCCGACGGCCTCGACGTAGACGTAGTGGCCCTCGGCGTGGCGCAGGCGCACCTCGATGTGGGCTGGCGCGCCGCCCGTCCGCAGCTCGTCGACGAAGGCCTGGACCGCCTCGCGGTCGTCCTCGTGGATCCGCGCGAAGAGGTCGGCCCCGAGGAGGGTCGAGGCCAGCTCCCCGAGGAGGTCGTCGACGGATGGGCTGATGTAGGTGAGGGCGCCGTCGCGGTCGGCCACGGCGGTCACGTCGGTCGAGCGCTGGACGAGCGCCCGGAAGCGGGCCTCGCTGCGGTGGAGGGCCTCGCGAGCCTCGCGCTCGGCCGTCACGTCCTCGACGATGCCCTCGTAGTGGAGCACGGCGCCGTCGTCGTCGCGCGTGGCGTGCGCGTCGACGCGGACGTACCGGATCTGCCCGTCGGGCCGGCGCCAGCGTGTCTCGAAGCGCCGCACGGAGCCGCTGCGGTCGACGGCCGCCCGGAAGCGGTCGCGCTCGGTGGGGTCGGCGTAGAAGTCGGCGGCGTTGAGGTCGGTCGCCGCCTCGGGGTCGGCGGCCCCGACCATGCGAGCCAGGGCGCGGTTGGCGAGAAGGATGCGGCCGTCGAGGGCGGTCCGGTAGACGCCGAGCGGCAGGTCCTCGACGAGGGTACGGTAGCGGGCCTCCGACTCGCGGAGCGCCTCGTCGAGGCGGCTGCGCTGGTCCTCGGCGACGCCCAGCGCGGCCCGCGTGTGGCGGGCGTAGAACGCTCCTGCCAGCGCCGAGAGCGCGGCCGCTCCCGCGGCCATCGAGACGGCGTACACCGAGAGCGCACCCGGCGACGAGTACGGCGCCGGGAGAAGCCCCCGCAGGTCGAGCACGTAGATCGCGGCCGCCCCGAGGACGCCCACGACCGCGGTGACCACCGCCAGCCGGGGACCCGACATCATGGCGCCCACAATGGGGGCGAAGGCGATCAGCGCGAGGGCCGGATCGCGCGTTCCCGCGTCGGTCGCGGCCTCGAGCAGCGGCACCGCGACCACGGTCAGCGCCACCAGCCAGGCCGCCGCCTCGACCTTCCCTCCCCACCGCACGAGCACCAGCGCGAGCAGCGTCAGCGCCGCCGCGCCCGCCACGATGAGCTGGGGCGGTGCCGGCGAGCGGCCAAACAGGAGCCCCACCCCCAGCGCCGCGAACGCCAGCAGGGCACCGGCGGCGACGACGACGACGACGCGCGCATGCCGCCACCGGACCGGATCGCCCGACGCGTCGAGCGGGCCGATCCAGCGATCCACGAGGCGTGTGGCGGCGTCCCGGCCGTCGGGGGCGTCGGGGGCGTCGGGCGGGGTGGAAAGGGGCATTAGGGGGTCGATTTGTAACTGCACGCGCCAGGACGCGCGCGATGGGTGTGGTGGGAGCGTGCAGAGCACACCGCAGAGGCAGGTGCAGAGACCGTTCCACCGCCTCGGGGAGGGCGCGCCGGGGCGGACCGCGCTAGCTTCGGCCGGCCCCGCCCTCCGCCATGACGCTCCCCTTCGCCTTCGCCCGTCGGTTCGTCGCCGGCGAGACCCTCGACGCCGCCCTCCCCGAGGTGGCCGCCCTCCTCGACGACGGCCTCTTCATCACGCTCGACCTGCTCGGCGAGCACGTCCACGAGCGGCCCCGCGCCGAGGCCTTCGCGGAGACCTACGCCGACCTCGTCGAGCGCCTGGCCGCCTTCCGCGACGCGCGCGGCGCGCCCCCCGAGGCGGTCGGCATCTCGATCAAGCTGTCGATGATCGGGCAGGTGATCGACCGCGATCTGTGCGAGCGCACCCTCCGCGACCTGCTCGGCCGCGCCCGCGACGCCGACCTGTTCGTCCGCCTCGACATGGAGGGCTCCGACATCACGCAGTCGACGCTCGACCTCTTCGAGGCGGTCTACCCCGACTACCCGGACCACGTGGGGACGGTCCTGCAGGCGTACCTCCACCGGACGGCCGGCGACGTGGCCCGGATGTGCGACCTGGGCGCGCGCGTGCGACTGTGCAAGGGGGCCTATGCCGAGCCCGCGTCGATCGCCTACTCGGACATGCCCACCATCCGGTGGCACTACCGCCAGCAGGCGGCGACGCTGCTGACCGAGGGCCGCTACCCCGGCATCGCCACGCACGACGACGAGCTGATCTCGGCCGTGCAGCAGCTCGCGCGCGAGCGCGACGTCCCGCGCGAGGCGTTCGAGTTCCAGATGCTCTACGGCCTCCGGCCCGAGACGCAGCGGCAGCTCGTGCGCGACGGCTACCGGATGCGCGTCTACGTGCCCTACGGCACCGAGTGGTTCCCCTACTTCTCGCGGCGGCTCCGCGAGCGCAAGGAAAACGCGTTCTTCGTGCTCAAGGCGCTAGCGAAGGGATAGGGTCGTGCCTGCGGGATCGGAGGGCGGCCTCCCGAACCGCCGTCTTCTCTCGCACCCGCTTCCCGCTCGACGGAATGGGAGGAGAGGGGGAAATGGGGCGAGGGTCACGCTGCACGCCCCGAGGCGGCGTAGTCTGCGGCCTCTCGCCCTGCCTGCCATGCGCCGCCTGCTCGCCCTCACCGCGCTCCTTGCCGCCCTCCCGCTCGCCGCCCAGACCGTCGCCGCCCAGACCGACGGCCGCCGCTCGATCCAGGTCTCCGGCGAGGCCCTGGTGCAGGTCGCGCCCGACGAGGTCATCCTCCGCCTCGGGGTCACGACCTACGACCGCCGCCTCGAGGCGGCCAAGGACGACAACGACGCCCGCGTGACGGCGGTGCTGGAGGCCCTGCGCCGCCTCGGGGTCGAGGACGACGACCTCCAGACCGACCAGCTCTCGATCCAGCCGCGCTACGAGTCGCGGGGGCCGCAGGGGATGAGCGTGATCGTCGGGTACGTCATGCGGCGCTCGGTCGTCGCCACGCTCGGCGACATCGAGGCGGTCGACGGCGCCCTGGCCGCGGCCATCGACGCAGGTGCGAACGTCGTCGACGGCATCGACTTCCGCACGACCGACCTCCGCACACACCGCGACCGGGCACGCGCCCTCGCCCTGGAGGCGGCCCGTGAGAAGGCCGAGGCGATGGCCGGGCAGCTCGGCCAGCAGATCGGGGTGCCGATCCGAATCAACGAGACCGGCGGCGGCTTCTGGCAGCCCCGAGGCGGCCTGATGTCGCAGAACGTGGTCGCCTCGGGGCCGGCCGGCGACCCACTCGGCGGCCCGACGAGCCCTGGCCAGATTCCCATCCGCGCGACGGTCTCGGTGACCTTCGAGCTGGTCGCAGAGTAGGGTCGTGACGACCCTCGAAGTCGTCACGCGAATCCATGCGACGCCAGGGGCCTGCTTCGACCTCGCACGCGACGTGGACGTCCACGCCGAGTCCCTGGCGCACACCGGCGAGCGGGTGACGCTCCGCCCCGACCACGCCCGACTCCGCCTCGGGGACGAGGTCGAGTTCGAGGGTCGCCACCTCGGGGTCCGGCAGCGGCTCCGCGCCCGGATCACGGCCTTCGACCGGCCGCACCACTTCCGCGACGAGCAGGTTCGCGGCGCCTTCCGGTCGTTTGTCCACGACCACGAGTTCGTCCCCGAGGCGGACAGCACACGGATGACCGACCGCATCCGATTTCAGGCCCCCGGCGGGCCGCTTGGCGTTCTCGTCGAGCGCGTGATTCTTCGGCCGTACCTGACGAGGCTGATTGCCCGGCGGGGACGCGAACTCAAGCACCTCGCCGAGACGGGCTGGCGCAATCCGCGGAAGGTTTTCCGAGAGTCTCCTCCCCCCAGCGGGCAGGACTGTTAAGTGCTAACACAAATCCCCAAGATTCAGACATTCCCGCGTAGGCGGTAATCCATACGGCGTCGATTCTGGGTTCCCTCGCATGGATCCCCGCGTTCGCGGGGATGACTCTACAGGAGGCAAAGAGCCAG
>JBCCQJ010000242.1:0-6830 GCA_039024395.1 Bacteroidota bacterium
CTTGGCGACCCCGGGCTCCTCCGCGAACTTCACGTCGAAGCGCAGCGTGGCCACGATCTTCAGGGTCCCCTCGGAGATGTCGCGGGCCGACTCGACGCGGATGTTCCGCCAGATGCCGACGTGGATGTTCTTCGGGTTGCACAGCAGGATGACCGTCTGGTCGCTGCCGGCGCCGAGGTTCTCCGGGAAGAGCGGGATGGGCTGCAGCGGCACCCCCGAGTAGAGGACGGGCGTGTCCCCCTCGAGCAGCCGGTCGCCGGCGACGGTGGCCCGGTCGGCCAGTGCGTTGCGGTAGTCGAGGTCGGCGTCGACGCTCGTCATGAAGCGCATCGCCTTCTTGTCGCGCAGGTGCTCGGATGGAAGCGTCTTGAGCATGTCGCGGAGCAGGTCTTTCGCGATGGGGGTGGCCGCCGCGTCGACGATGTTGCTCGTCGCCTGCTTGAGCACGCCGTCCATGACCGCCAGGAAGGGGTCGGCCGACAGCGTGTCGCCGTTGATCAGCACCTCCTCCATGTCGCGGCTGATGGCCTCGGCCATCATCTCCATGATCGTCTGGCGCAGCTCGCCGCGCTCGATGCTGTCCTCGAGCACCTCGTCGGAGAGGCGCACCTCGGCCTTGAAGAGCTTGGCGTCGAGCTCGACCTGCGACAGGTCGGGCGCCGAGCGCTCGGCGGGCGTCAGCGCCGTGGCCTCCTGGCCGGGACGCAGCACGCGGCTGCCGAACTTGATCTTCGAGAGCTGCTGCTTCGGCGACTGCATCGGGACGACGGTCGCCAGCCGCATGAGCGGCGAGTCCTTGATGAGCAGGCGCATGAACTTCTGCGCCTGGGCCGGCTTGAGCAGGCCGCCGCCAGCGGTGAGATCGGCGAGGGCCAGGTCGGCCTTCTGCAGGATGGTGCGGTTGTCGGTGTAGCTCATGGGCGGGGGCTCCTTACAGGTCGTGAAAGGAGACCGCCTTGTCGACGCTCTCCCGATCCATCGGGTTGTTGAGGTCCATCGGCCAGCCCACCTCCTCGGGCGCGGCCTTGCGCACCGATTCGGGGCTCTGGCTGCTGTTGGGCAGGCCGAACTGCTTCTCGACGCGAGTGAGCCGCTGCTGCTGCTCCTTGACCGTGTCGGCCAGCGCCCGGAACGAGTCCCCCATCGCGGCGAGCGTGGTGGTGAGCTCGTCGGGCAGCTTCGCCGGCGCCTCGGTCGGCGCGGCCGTGGCCTCGGTCTCAGGCTCCGATGCTGGCGCGCTCGTCAGCGCTGCGAGCTGGGTCAGCGCCGCGCGGGCGGCCTGGAGGTGGTCGGCGAAGGCGTCGCCGTCCTTGGCGTCCGAGGGCTCCTCGGTCGGCTCCGTGTCCGTGTCGCCTCCGCCGGTCGCCGCCGGCTCCACGCCCGCGCGGGCGAGCAGCGCCTCGGCGGTCGCCTTGAGCTCGGTCGCCAGCGGCGCGAGCCGGGCGTCGGCCGCCTGGGCTCCCATCGCGCCGAGCAGCTCGACCGTGCTGGTCAGCCCCTCGAGCGCCGCCACGGCGGTGGCGAGGAGCGGATCCGGCGCGGTCGACTCGGGCTGATCGTCCGAGGTGGTGGCAGGCGCCCCCTCTTCGGGGGCGGGCGCATCGGCCGAGGGCTCGGCGCCTTGCTCCTGGGTGTCGGTGTCGGCGTGATCGGCCATGGGCGTGTCCCTCTTCACGATGAGAAAGCGGTGCTCGTTCGCCGCGCGGTCCACGAGCGAGACCTCCTCGACGACGATGTCGAGCAGGCGGTTGACGGGTCGGTCGGCCTTGCGCGGGTCACTCATGCGGCCTCCTCGGCGGGGGCGCCCGAGGGCTCCGCCTCTTCGGTGGCGGTGGGCTCCGGCACGCGGCGGGCCGAGCCTCCGATGGAGAAGCCCGTGAGCTCGCCGTCCTTCACGCGCCGCCAGAGGTCATCGGAGAGCACGCGCACGGCGAGCAGCCAGGTGCCCTTGGCGATGGTCACGTCGCCCACCTGGAAGGCGGTCGGCGCGACGTAGCTCTCGAGCACCCTCACGTGGTCGTTGACCCGCAGCTGGTGCATCAGGCCGAGGCCGCCGAACTCCTCCATGAAGCGGTGGGCTGCCTGGCGGACCTCCTCGTGGGAGTAGATGTCGCCCTGGGCGTCCACGCGCTCGGGCTCGAGGACCACGCCGAGCACGTAGCGCTCGTCGTCGGGGTCCACCTCCTTGAGCAGCGTGCAGACCTTCTCGATGGGCGGGTCCGCAGCCGCCTCGGGCGCGGGCTCCCAGTCCTCGAGCCAGGCGTGGCCGTCCTCGTGCTTCTCGACGAACTTGTAGTTGGCGACGAGCAGCTGGGTGAGCACCGAGGGCCCGCCCACGCCGCGCATCGCCCCGATGGTCCGCGGGGTGCGGATGCGCTTGATGTGGAACCCGGCGTCCTTGAGCAGCTTCGGCAGCTTGCCCCGGATGCCGTAGGTCATCAGCCACTTGCCCTTGAGCGACTTGAGCACCTCGAAGAAGCGCTCCTCGTCGAACTTGGACTCGCCGACGTCCACGTTGTAGCCGGGGTACGGCGGGTCGAGGAAGTAGGCGGTGTCGGCCCCGTCGTACTTGCGGACGACGGGCTCGTAGTCGCCGGAGTGGACCTTCACCTTCGCCAGCCGCGGCGCGTGCCGCTCCAGGCGGGCCATGGTCTTGGCCTCGATGCCCTGGACGTTCGGGCTGAACGTCCGGCCGCGCATCTTCCCGTAGGAGAAGTGGGTCAGGTACAGGAAGCGGTGCAGCTGCTCGAGCTCACCACGAGGGCTGGCGTCGAGCAGGCGCTTGAACGTCGCCTCGTCGCCGGTCCAGGTCATCCCGCGCAGCTTCTCGAGCTTCTTCGGGTTGAGCTTCTGGATGATGCGGAACGCCTTGCCGATCTCGGGGTCGGCGTCGTTGATCGCCTCGACCTCGGCGGGCTCCTTCTCGAAGAGCACCGCGGCCGAGCCGGCGAAGGGCTCCACGTACACGCGGTGCTTCGGCAGCAGCTTCACGAGCCGGGGCGCGAGGCGCTTCTTGCCGGCGGGCGAGCCCCAGATGGTCTTCTCCACCGCCTCACCGTCCGCGCCAGCGGCGCCGAGCCCGCCGAGCACCGCGCGGGCGCGGTCCACGGCGTCCTGCACGTGGTCACCCATGGCGTAGCGCCTCCGGGTCACGCCCCCAGGTCAGCTCGGCGGCGTCACTGGCCGCCATGTCGCGGGGCCACCCCTCGTCGGTGGGGGCTCCCTTCTCGGTCGCCGACGGCGGCGCGGGCTCCACCGCCTGCCGCATCGCGGCGGCGAGATCCGAGAGCTCCTTCGCGGCGTCAGCCGGCACCGGCACGTCGCCGGCCCGGTTGAGCTTGTCGACCACGGCGACGAGCCGGCCGCCCAGCGCCTTGAGGGACGCGGCGACCTGGCGGGCCGTGGGGGTCTTGGCTTTCTCTGTCGAGGCGCTCATGCGCGGGCTCCCGTTCGCTCCGAGTCGGCGGAGAGGTCTTCACGGGAGTAGAGCCGGGCCCGATTTCGAGTGGGACACGGCGCCGACGCTCACACCTCGGGCACGGTCGTGGTGCGGCAGAGCCCGTGGTACGGCGGGAAGCCGACGCCGAGGTCCATCAGCTCGCGGTTGCTCACGGCCCGGCCGTGCTCGCCCTGGTCGTCGACCGTGCCGACGCCGGAGCGGGTGACCTCGACGAGCGGCGTCCGCAGCCCACCGCGCTCGACGAAGAGCACGGGGTTGCCGGTCTGTGGGTCGAGGGACTCCCGGACCCAGGGCTGGGCGTCCTTCACGTCCTCGGGCCGCTCCAGGCGGTCGAGGGCGTCGAAGCGGCGGAGCGCGTCGCCCACCTCGAAGACCTTGCCGTGCAGGTAGCGGCAGATATCGGTGGTCTGCTCGTCGAGCACCGCCTCGATGAGGTAGCGGGTGATGCCCGCCTCGGCGTAGCTGCTGATCTGGGCGTAGGTGCGGCCGTTCCCGATGAACGCTCCGGCCACGACGTCCCAGTAGAAGGCGGAGCGCGCGACGAAGGTGTCCTGGGCTGCGGCCTGCAGCGCGGCCGAGATGTCGTCGCGGCCGAGGCCCGCCTCGAGCCCCTCGGCGACGACGCGGCGCGCGTCTGCGCCGAAGCCATCGATCCGCCGCCCGAGCTCGTCGGTGACGAAGTTGACCTGCGTCCGCACGACGTGGGCGGTGATCCGGCGGTCGACCGCGTTGAAGTCGGCCCCGATGGCGAGGTTGTGGACGCGGCGGCCGTGGCTGCGGGTGGCCGAGACGACCTCGTCCGCCGCGGGCCCGAGGGTGGTCTGGATGCGCGCCGGGATGAGGGCGGTCGCGCGGCCGGCGGCGTTCATCGCCTCCGAGACGAGCCGCCGCCTCTGGGCCGGCGTTGTCCGATGCCAGTCCACGTCGAGCACGTCCACCGCGGCGCGGACCGCGTCCCGCTCCGAGCGTCCCGCCTGCTGGCGAAGCTCGGCCGCGAGCGACGCGACGGCTCGGTCGAAGCCGCGGGCCGTGCCGAGATCCATCGCCTTGGCCACCGGCTCCCCGAGCAGCTCCGCCGCGAGCGAGCTGGCGACGCGGTGTGCCTCGGCGACGACGGCGAGGGCGTCAGCGGTACCGCACGTTCCGCACATCGGGGCCCTCCTCGAGCTCGGCGACCGAGTCGGTCACGTGGAGCGTCACGTTGCAGAACACGCAGCGCACCGGCGCTGAGAAGCTGACCCGCTCGCCGTCCTCGCTCTCGGTGATGAGCTGGCCCTGGTGCTGGTGGAACACGGCGTTGACGAAGCCGCAGCGGGGGCAGCACAGGTGGTAGGCGATGAGCAGCTGCCGGCGGTCCTGAGACACGCGGCGCAGCTCACCGCGATCAAGCCGGCATGGCCACTTGGCGACGACGCGGAGTGGGTGGCTCATCCGTGCCCTCCGACGATGAGCGGTGTCCTCGACCGCGCCCGGACCTCGATCCCATCGGGCGTCGGCCGCATCAGCAAGTCGTGGGCGCCAGCGCACCGATCGCAGAGCGCGAACACCAGCTGCCCGTTGCGCCACAGGGTGGTCGTCTCGTCGAGGCCCGCCTCCTGCCTGCACGTCCGACAGGCGATGACGCCGCGCTCGGCGTCGAGCTGGGCCTGCTTCGCCCAGGCCCGGGAGAGAGCGTCAGGCGTCATCGCGGGCCTCCGGATCGAACCAGGTGTCGAACTCCTCGCGCGGCACGGGGACCCGCTCGGCGTGGTCGTCGAGGTAGCGGCGGGCGAGGTCGACGCGGCGGTCGGCCAGGCGCGCCTGCTCGGTGGCGAGCTCCTCGCGGAGCGTCAGCAGCCGGCGGGCGTCGTCGAGGAGCGAGCCCTTCTCGGTCTGCGCCCGCAGGTCCTGGACGCCCGTCTGGATGCCGGCGAGCGTCAGCGTGATGGGCCGCTTGGTCCAGTCGTCGCCGATCTTGCGGAACTCGCGGTTGAAGATGTCGCCGGCGAGGAAGCGGCCCTCCTCGGGGGTGAGCACGCCGACGCGCACGAGCTTCTCGACCATCGCCGTCATCCGCTCGGGGTCGCGGGTCACCGGCGTCTGCGAGCGGAACCGCCAGAAGCGGATCCCCATGTCGGCGAGGAGCTTGCGGTTGATGAGGTAGTCGAACTCGTCGCGCTCGGGCTGGAAGACCTGGTCCTCGGCGAAGCGCAGCGCCGACTCCGCGGTCGCCCGGTTGAAGTCCTTGCTCTCCCCGCGGAGCAGCCGGGGCAGGCGGAACGCGCCTCCGACCTTGTCGATGTTGCGCTCGTCGTAGACCTGGAAGAGCGCGTCCTGCTGTTGCGCGTCAGTGAGCGGGCGGAGCTCGATTCGGGCGCGGTTCTCGCCCTGGCCGCCCTCGGCCTCGAGGATGAGGATCTTGTGGAAGTTGGTCTTGCCCTTGAGGTTCTCCTCGATGAAGCGCTCGATGCGAGGCACCGACGACTCCGAGAGGCGGCCGCCCGAGATCAGCAGCGCCAGCGGGGGCACGCTCTTGTTCTCGAAGTAGAGGTAGTTGACCTCCTCCATCTGCCGCGAGCCGAGCACGGCGAGGAGCGCGCCCACCCAACGCGGCACGCCGTAGGGGGTGCGCGGCGAGTGGATAGCGAAGTGCAGGATCTCCGTCGCGGGGCCGTCGCGCTGTTCGGCCCGGCGCAGCGCCTCCACCGACGGGAAGACCGCGCCGGTGCGCTTGGAGATGAAGCGCGGGTCCCCGAAGGCCTTGAAGTACACGCGGTCGGTGCCCTGCACCTGGACGTACCGACGCAGCCGGCGGCGCGCTGGCACCGCCTCGAAGGCGACCGGCGAAACCTGGACGCGGTCCTCGACCTCCACCGGCTCGGCGTCGAGCGGCATTAGGCGGACCGTGTGCGAGGGCACGTAGACGAGGCGCGCTATCTCGCCGCGGCCGTCGCGGAGCACCTCCCAGTAGGCGTTGCCCGTCGTCTCGAGGTCCTGCCGCGTGCGGCGACGCAGGTCGACGAAGGAGTGGTCGAAGCAGCAGAAGTCGAAGAAGGACTGCAGCCGCGCCCGCTCGACGCGGGCCAGGTGGATGAGCTCGCGCTTGCGCGCCGCGACCTCCTCGTCGGTGGGCTCCAGCTCGGCGCCGTCCTCGAGCTCGCCGCGCTCGCGGGCCGCCGACCGCTCGAGGAAGATGGCGTCGGCCACCCGGGCGTCGGCGTCCTCGGCCTCGAAGTCGATGGCCGGCTCCAGGCGATGCCCGAAGCCGTCGATGTTCACCGCGTAGGCGTCGAGATTCTGCCGGAGCGCGTTCGAGTGCTCGACCAAGAGGCAGAGCGCCGCAGGGTCGTAGGGCGGCTCGAGCGCGCCGGCCGACGAGAAGAGCGTCGTC
>JBCCQJ010000243.1:0-6743 GCA_039024395.1 Bacteroidota bacterium
GTCCCCTACTCGGACAACCTCTTCGCTGCGCTCAACTCGGCCGTCTTCTCCGACGGCTCCTTCTGCTACATCCCGAAGGGCGTCCGCTGCCCGATGGAGCTTTCGACCTACTTCCGCATCAACGAGGCCAACACCGGCCAGTTCGAGCGCACGCTCCTGATCTGCGAGGCAGGCGGCTACGTCTCCTACCTCGAAGGCTGCACCGCCCCGATGCGCGACGAGAACCAGCTCCACGCGGCCATCGTCGAGATCGTCGCGATGGACGACGCCGAGGTGAAGTACTCGACCGTCCAAAACTGGTACCCCGGCGACCGCAACGGCGAGGGCGGCATCTACAACTTCGTGACCAAGCGCGGCATTTGTGAGGGCCGCAACGCGAAGATCACCTGGACGCAGCTCGAAACCGGCTCGGCGGTCACGTGGAAGTACCCGTCGTGCATCCTCAAGGGCGACGGCTCCGTGGGCGAGTTCTACTCGGTGGCCTTCACCAAGGACTACCAGCAGGCCGACACGGGCACCAAGATGATCCACCTGGGCAAGAACACCCGGTCGACGATCATCTCGAAGGGCATCTCGGCCGGCCACTCGAACAACTCGTACCGCGGGCTCGTGCGCGTGAACAAGAAGGCCGAGGGCGCGCGCAACTTCTCGCAGTGCGACTCGCTGCTCATCGGCGACCTCTGCGGCGCGCACACGTTCCCCTACATCGAGATCCACAACGACACGGCCCAGGTCGAGCACGAGGCGACGACCTCGAAGGTCGGCGAGGACCAGATGTTCTACTGCCAGGCGCGCGGCATCTCGGAGCAGGACGCGCTCAACCTGATCGTCAACGGCTACGCCAAGGAGATCCTGGCCAAGCTCCCGATGGAGTTCGCCGTCGAGGCCCAGAAGCTCCTCAGCGTCCAGCTCGAAGGGAGCGTCGGCTAGCGCCGACGTCTGGGGCGTAGGCCGTGGAGCGTGGGTCTCTCCCCAGCGCCGCCTTTGCCTCGAACCCCACGTACTACGACCCACGCACTCTACGCATCTCTCTCAGAATGGCACTTCTCTCTATCCAGAACCTCCACGCCTCGGTCGAGGACCATGAGATCCTCAAGGGGCTCTCGCTCGACGTCCACCCCGGCGAGGTCCACGCGATCATGGGGCCGAACGGCTCCGGCAAGTCGACGCTCGCCGGCGTGCTGGCCGGCCGCGACGACTACGAGATCACCGACGGCTCGGTGACGTTCGACGGCGAGGATCTCCTCGAGATGGACCCCGAGGAGCGCACGCGCGAGGGTCTCTTCCTGGCCTTCCAGTACCCGGTCGAGCTGCCCGGCGTGAGCACGCACCAGTTCCTCCGCACGGCCGTCAACTCGGTGCGCGAGCACCGCGGCGAGCCCGAGATGTCGGTCAGCGACTTCATCAAGCTGATGCGCGAGAAGGCCGCCTTCGTCAACCTCGACCCGAAGCTGACCCAGCGAGCGGTGAACGAGGGCTTCTCGGGCGGCGAGAAGAAGCGGGCCGAGATCTTCCAGATGGCAATGCTCGACCCGCGGGTCGCGATCCTGGACGAGACCGACTCGGGGCTCGACATCGACGCGCTGCGGATCGTGTCGGAGGGCGTGAACAAGCTGCGCGCTGAGGACCGCGCGTTCGTCCTCATCACGCACTACCAGCGGCTGCTCAACTACATCCGCCCCGACAAGGTGCACGTCCTCCTCGGGGGCCGGATCGTCCGCTCGGGCGGCCCCGAGCTGGCCGAGGAGCTCGAAGCGAAGGGCTACGACTGGCTCGTCCAGGAGACCGGAACGCCGGTGGCAGCCTAGCGAGCAGGTCGTGGGACGTAGGTCCTACGAACCACGCACAACGCACGACGAACATGATCGATCTCGAAAAAGCCCCCGCCCTCGTCCGCCGCGCCGTCGACGCGCTCGACCAGTCGTTCAGCGGCGACGGTGCGCCCGCCCCCTTCGCCGACCTCCGCCAGAAGGCGCGGTCGTCGTTCGAGAAGCTCGGCATCCCCACGCCGCGCGACGAGGCGTGGAAGTACACCGACCTCCGCGCGGCTCTCAAGCCGGAGTACCAGCTCCCTGAGGCCGGCACGGTCGATGCCGCCTCGGTGGACGCCCTCGCCATCGAAGGCCTCGACGCGGCGCGCGTCGTCCTCGTCAACGGCCACTTCGACGCGATCCTGTCCAACGTGACCGCCCTCCCCGAGGCGGTCGAGGTGGGCAGCCTCCGCGAGGCGGCGCTGAGCGGGAACGACGTCGTCGGCGAGTACTTCGGCCGCTACACCGACGTCGAGGTGGATGCGTTCGCGGCGCTCAACGCGTCGTTCGACCTCGACGGGCTGTTCCTGTCGGTCCCCCGCGGCGTGGCCGTCGAGACGCCGATCCACGTCGTGCACGTCGTCACCGCCTCGGGGCCGACGTTCGTCCAGACGCGGCACCTGATCGCGGTCGGCGAGGCAGCGCAGGCGACCGTCGTCGAGACGTACCACATCCAGGGCGACGCCCCGACATTCCGCAACGACCTCACCGAGATCGTCGCCGGGCAGTCGGCGAACGTCGAGCACGTGCGGATCCAGGACGAGGGCGACGAGGCGAACGGCGTCTCGCGCGTGCAGACCTACCAGGAGCGCGACTCGAACGTCGGCACGCTGGTGTTCACGTTCGCCTCGGGGACGGTCCGCAACAACATCGCGATGGTGCCCGCCGGCCAGGGCGGCCAGTCGACACTCGGCGGCCTCTACATCTGCCGCGGCGCCCAGCACGTCGACACGTCGACGCTGGTCGACCACGTGGCGCCGGGCTGCGAGTCGAACGAGCTGTTCAAGGGCATCGTCTACGATCGCTCGACGGGCGTCTTCAACGGCAAGGTGTTCGTGCGCCGCGAAGGGCAGCAGACGAACGCCTACCAGCAGAGCCAGGGCGTGGTCCTGAGCCCGGACGCCCACCACTACTCGAAGCCTGAGCTGGAGATCTACGCCGACGACGTGAAGTGCTCGCACGGCTCCACGACCGGCGCCGTCGAGCCGGAGCACATCTTCTACCTCCGCTCCCGCGGCGTCTCCGAGGCCGACGCCCGGGCGATGCTCCTCTACGCCTTCGCCCACGACGTGGTCGAGATGGTGTCGTCGGAGGCCCTCCGCGACCACCTCGACGCCCGCATCGCCGAGCGGCTCAGGTGATGGGTGGAAGGTGCGGGGTGGAAGGTGCTTCTGCCACGATCCACCTTCCACCTCGCACCCTGCACCTTTCACCATGCAAGAGCGCGACTTCCTGGTCAACGGCCGCGAGGCGGACGACCTCTCCGAGTTGGAGGAGGGCATGGTCCAGGTCATGAAGACGATCTACGACCCCGAGATCCCGGTGCCCATCTGGGACCTCGGCCTCATCTACGGCTGGACGATCGACGACACCGAGGGGGGCAAGGACGTGACGGTCAGGATGACGCTCACGGCGCCCAACTGCCCCGCCGCCGAGACGCTCCCCGCCGAGGTCGAGCAGGGCGTCAACGCGCTCGACGGCGTGGCGCGCGCCGCCATCGACCTCGTCTTCGTGCCCTCGTACTCGATGGAGATGCTGAGCGACGAGGCCCGGATGACGCTCGGCTTCATGTAAGCCCGCCTCGGGGAGGCCAGCGCCAGGCTCGGCGCGGCGTCGCATCGTGGGATTTGCCGTGCAGACGCATCGAGTCCATTAAGCATCGGGGCTTTACCGGATCTGGATGCCCCGAGGCGGTTCCAGGGATCCCGACTAAACGGGTCGCCCGAGCGGTGGCACATGTTCCGACCTAGGATGCCCGTCGTCGATCACCCGGCGACCGCGACTTCCGGTCCATCCTGCCACGATGCCACTCTCCCACGCCTCGCTCGACTCGCCCCTGCGACAGGCCGAGCGGGCCCTCCGCAAGCCCAGCTCGGCCATCTGGCTCCGCAGCGTGTGTGTGCGGACCACCCAGTTCGACGACGCGCTCGACTTCTACGTCAACACGCTGGGGCTCACGCTCGGGAGCGTCGGCGTGCACCCGCTGACGGCGCAGCCGCGCGCCCAGATGCTCGACGCCGAGGGCCATGAGGTGTTCGAGCTGGTCGACTCGGACGACGAAGCCCGCGGCGTGCACGAGCTGGCGTTCGGGATGCCGCGCCGGACGGTGACGCTCCTTCGCGCCCGCCTCGGGGTGCAGGGCATCGACTACACCGACGCCGGCGACACGCTCTACTTCCGCGACGTCGACGGGACGCTGCTCCGCATCGAGGCGCTGTAGAGGAATGCAGGACGCGCTCCGCGCGCGGAGGAACGCAAGAGCGACCGCCGGCGAGATCGACCCGTCGCGAGGAGTCCTTCACCCACGTGCGTTTTCCGAGGAGGCTACCAGCTCCCCGAAGCGCCGCCGCCGCCGGACGAGCCGCCGCCGCCGCTGAAGCCTCCCGATGAGCCGCCACCGGACGAGCGCGACGGGACGCTGTAGGAGGTGCCATCGACGACGACCGTCGTCGCGCCTCGGAGACGCGCTGCGGCGAACGCTTTGGCCTTTCGCCGGTTGTGACGCCGCCATTTCCCCACGCGAGGATGGCGTTCGAGGGCGCGGTTGAGAGCGATCAGGAGAACCGGCATCGCGACCACGCCGACGAGGAGCATCCACGGGTTGACGAAGAGCATCAGCAGCCCGCCGCCCACGAACGGGCCAACGAAGAGCCCCGAGCACCCGGCCGCGACGTCGCCGCCCCTCCCAGAGATCCCGTATCCGTAGCGCAAGAGGGGGAAGGCAACGAGCCCGAGCGGGAGGCCTCCGAAGAAGAGGGCGAACACGAGGCGTTCAACCCACGACACGTCCTCGGCCGGGCGGCCGTTGATCGTAATGCTGCCACCTCGGGGCGGCTCGTACGTCCCCTCGATCGTCCCCAGGATCGATGAGGCGCCTGCGAGGATCCCTGCCTCGAAGTTGCCCGACTTGAACTCGGGCACGATCTCGCGCCGGATGACCGAGCCCGCCGCCGCGTCCGTCAGCGACCCTTCAAGCCCGTAGCCAACCTCGATGCGGACCTGCCGCTCGGCGACCGCCACGAGGAGGAGCACGCCGTTGTCGTCGTCCTCCTGCCCCAGGTCCCAGGCCCGGAAGACGCGCGTGGCGTAGGGCTCGAGCACCTCCCCTTCGAGCGACCGGATCGTCAGCACGACGACCTGATTGCCGGTCGAGTCTTCGTGGGCCGCGAGGGTCTCGACAAGCGCAACCTCGGCGGACGCCGAGAGCAGGTCGGCACGGTCGACCACGCGGCCGGTGAGGGCGGGCACGTCCTGCCCCGAGGCGGTCGACACCACAGCGAGCGCCAGGAGGACGACCGTCCCCGAGGCGGTCAGGGGCCGTGCGCGCCCCCTCATGCTGGGCGTGCCAGCTCGGCCCCGAGGCGGTCGATGGGCACGGCGCGCTGCTCGCTCGACGCCATGTCTCGGACCTGCACCTCGCCGGCCTCCAGCTCCTGGTCGCCCAGGATGACGGCGTGGCGGGCTCCCGAGCGGTCGGCAGCCTTCATCTGGGCCTTCATCGACCGACCGCCGAGGGCGAAGGTGGCGCTCAGGCCGGCGAGGCGGAGCGTCTGCGCGAGCGCGAACACGGCCCGCTCGGCCGCCTCGCCGAGGGCGACCAGGAACACGTCGGGCGGCTCCGCCTCGGGGAGGGCGTAGCCCGCCTCGGCGAGGGCGATGAACAGTCGCTCGATGCCGGCCGCGTAGCCGACGGCTGGGACGGGCTGCTTGCTCCCCACCGCCTCGGCAAGCCCGTCGTAGCGGCCGCCGGCGGCGAGGGCGCCCTGCGCGCCGAGCGCGTCCGACTCCAGCTCGAACACCGTCCGAGTGTAGTAGTCGAGGCCGCGGACGAGCAGCGGGTCCTTGACGTACGGGATGCCCTGCGCGTCGAGCAGGGCCTTGACGGCCGCGTAGTGGTCGGCCGCCTCAGGGCCGACGAAGTCGGGCAGGCAGGGCGCGTCGGCCAGGAGCGCGCGCTCGTCGGGGTTCTTCGTGTCGAGGATGCGGAGCGGGTTGGACTCGAGGCGCTGGCGGCTCGTCTCCGACAACGAGGCGGCGTGCGGCGCGAAGTAGTCCCGGAGCGCCTCGCGGTAGCGCGGCCGGTCGGCGGCGTCGCCGAGCGTGTTGAGGCGGAGCCGCGTCTCGGTGATCCCGAACGCCTCGTAGACGGCGCGGAGGTTGGCGATCACCTCGGCGTCGGCGCGCGGGTCGTCGGAGCCGATCAGCTCGGTCCCGAACTGGTGGAACTGGCGGAAGCGCCCCTTCTGGGGCCGCTCGGCGCGGAAGCACGGGCCGAGGTAGTAGAGCCGCTGGGCGCCGCCGCGCTGGGCCAGGGTGTGCTGGAGGTAGGCCCGCATGACGGGCGCCGTCACCTCGGGGCGGAGGACGTAGGTGTCCTTCGACCGCTCGACGGTGAACATCTCCTTCTGCACGATGTCGGTCGTCCCGCCGACGCCGCGCGCGACGAGGTCGACCGGCTCCAGGACGGGCGTGCGGATCTCGTCGAACGCGAACCGCGCCATGACGCCGCGCACGACCGCCTCGACGTGGCGCCACGCGGGCGAGCCGGGGATCGCGGAGCCGCTTGTGTCGTGGGCCTCAGGGAGCACGTCGAACGTGCCGCGGATGGTCTGGAACATCAGGAGTTCAGAGTTGGCTGCGCCGTCGCTGGCGCGTTCAGGGTTCACAGTTCAGAGTTTGGTCAGAGAGGACCGAACCAACAGTGAACTCTGA
>JBCCQJ010000244.1:0-6730 GCA_039024395.1 Bacteroidota bacterium
AGGTGGCCGAGTTCGGCTCGAACGCCGTCGCGGGCGCTGGCGAGCTGAT
The DNA here is from genome assembly GCA_039024395.1 of Bacteroidota bacterium. Taxonomy (GTDB): domain Bacteria; phylum Bacteroidota; class Rhodothermia; order Rhodothermales; family Rubricoccaceae; genus Rubrivirga. The sequence continues at coordinate 50 of JBCCQJ010000244.1, forward strand.
CGTGGTCGAGGCCGACGAGTACGACCGGACGTTCCTGCGGCTGACGCCCATCCACGCCGTCGTGACCAACATCGAGGCCGACCACCTCGACGTCTACGCCGACCTCGACGACATCAAGCGGGCGTTCGTCCAGTTCGCCAACTCGGTGCCCTTCTTCGGGGCGGCCATCCTGTGCCTCGACGACGCCAACGTGCGCAGCGTGCTGGGCAGCATCCACCGGCGCGTGCTCACCTACGGCACGAGCCGGCAGGCGAGCCTCCGCGCCGAGGCGGTCGAGCAGGTGGGCCCCGAGACGCGCTTCGACGTCACGCGCGACGGCGCCCGCCTCGGGGGCGTCACGCTGCGCGCGCCGGGCCTCCACAACGTCCGCAACGCGCTCGCCGCCGTGGCCGTCGGGCTGGAGCTGGACGTGCCCTTCGAGACCATCGCGGCCGGGCTGGCGGCCTACAAGGGCGTCGACCGCCGCTTCCAGGTCAAGGGCGAGGCCACCACCGGCGACGGGACGGTCCTCGTCGTCGACGACTACGCGCACCACCCCACCGAGGTGGAGGCGACGCTGAGCGCGGCCGCCACCGGCTGGCCCGACCGCCGTGTCGTGGCCGTCTTCCAGCCCCACCTCTACAGCCGCACGCGCGACCTCGCCGAGGACTTCGCGCGCGCCTTCGACGACGCCGACGTGCTGGTCGTGACCGACGTCTACCCGGCCCGTGAGCAGCCGATCGAGGGCGTGACGGGCCAGCTCGTGGCCGACCTCGCGCGGCAGTTCGGCCACCGCGACGTCCACTACGTGTCGCAGAAGGGCGCGCTGCCGGCCTTCCTGCAGGGCGTCGTCCAGGGCGGCGACCTCGTCGTCACGATGGGCGCGGGCGACGTCTGGCGCTACGGCCAGGCCTTCCTCGACAGCCTCGAAACCGCCGAGGCGGAGACCTCCTGATGGCAACGAAGACGAGCACCAAGAAGAAGGCCGACCGCCGCCTCCGCCGCGTCCTGCGCCGCCTCGGGGCTGTGCTGCTCGTGTGCGGGCTGGCCGCGGCGTGGATGTGGCAGCGGACGCTCCCGCTGGAGCGCGTCGCCGTCGTGGGCGCCGTGCACACGCCCCCCGAGGCGGTGGTCGAGCTGGTCGACGTCGAGCCCGACTCGACGGCGCTCTTCTCGCTCTCGCCGTCGCTGCTGGCCAGCCGCGCCGAGCGGCACCCGTGGGTGCGCACCGCCTCGGTGCGGCGCCTGCCGACGGGCACGCTGCGCGTGAAGGTGGAGGAGCGGACGCCCGTCGCGCTCGCCCTCGACGCCGCCGGCCGCCCGAACCACTTCCTCGACGCCGACGGCTACCGGATGCCGGTTTCGGCCGCTGCGCCGACGCTCTACGACGTGCCTGTGCTCCACGGCGCGCCGGCCTACCACCCGACGCAGCCCGTCGACGGCGGGCTGGCCTCGCTCCTGGCCGCCCTCGGCACGGCCGACGCCGAGACGCTGGCCCTCGTCTCGGAGGTCGAGTGGGGCCGACGCGTCACGCTCTGGACCACGCCGGCCGGCGGCCACGGCTCGGTGCCGGTCCGCCTCGGGGCAGGCGCCGACGCCGACCACGCCGGCCAGCTCCGCCGCCTCCGCGCCTTCTGGGACCAGTCGGTCCTGCCGCGGCCCGAGGCCACGTTCCGCCTCGTCGACCTCCGGTTCGACGGCCAGGTCGTCACCCGCGAAGGCGCGCCTCCCGAGGCCGCGCCACCTGCGGCCCCCGAGGCGGACTCGACGGCCACCTCCCCTTCCCTGATCGCTTCCAACACCCCCTCCCAGCCATGACCGATTCTGAGCGTTTCGTCGTGGGCGTCGACATCGGGACGACCAAGATCTGCGCGGTCGTCGCCTCGTCGGACGACCTCGACCGCATCCACATCCGCGGCGTCGGGTGGGCGCCCTCCGAGGGCCTCAACCGCGGCGTCGTCGTCAACATCGACAAGACCGTCGAGGCGGTCCAGAAGGCGATCGACGAGGCCGAGCACGCGGCCGGCGTGAAGACGCAGAGCGTGGTCGTGGGCATCGCGGGCGACCACATCCAGTCGTTCCAGAGCCGCGGCGTGATCACGGTCGCCGGCGGCGAGATCGGCCGCGACGACGTGAAGCGCCTCTTGGAGGACACCAAGCACGTCGCGATGCCGGCCGACCGCGAGATCCTCCACGTGCTCCCGCAGGAGTTCATCGTCGACGGGCAGGACGGCGTGGCCGACCCGATCGGGATGTCGGGCGTCCGCCTCGAGGCCAACGTCCACATCATCACCGGGCTCGTCTCGGCGGCCAAGAACGTCTACCGCTGCATCGAGAAGGCGGGCTACCAGGTCGACGACATCGTGCTCGAGCCGCTCGCGTCGTCGTACGCCGTCTTGCACGAAGACGAGAAGGAGGTGGGCGTGGTCCTCGTCGACATCGGCGGCGGGACGACCGACATCGCCATCTTCGAGGACAAGACGATCCGCCACACGGCCGTCGTGGCCGTGGCCGGCAACAAGGTCACCGACGACCTCCGCAAGGGCCTCGGCATCCTGCACGACCAGGCCGAGCGGCTCAAGCGCCAGTTCGGCGTGGCGCTGGTCGACATGGTGACCGAGGACAAGGAGATCCAGATCCCGGGCATCGGCGGCCGGCCCGACAAGGCGATTGGCCAGTCGACGCTCGCGCAGATCATCCAGCCCCGCCTCGAGGAGATCCTCGAGATCGTGGCCATCGAGGTCAAGCGGAGCGGCTACGGCCGCCACCTCTCGGCCGGCGTCGTCCTCACCGGCGGCGGCGCGCTGATCCCGGGCACGGCCGAGCTGGCCGCCGAGATCCTGGGCCTCGAAGCCCGGGTCGGGCGCCCGCTCGGCATCGACGGCGGCCTCGCCGAGGAGGTCGACGACCCGAAGTACGCGACCGGCGTCGGGCTGGTGCTCCACGGCCTCCGGGTGGGCACCCAGCAGGGCGCCTCGATGGTCGCCGCCGACGCCGAGGCGGCGCCGGCCCCCGCCGCCGCGAGCCCCCCCGAGGCGGCGCACGGCGACGGCTACGACACCGACCCGGACGGCCTCGTGACCAAGATCGCCAGCCGCATGCGTAGCTGGTTCGACGAACTCTGACCCCCCCACACGCCCCGGCCGCGGGGCTGCGGAGCCGGCCTCGCCGGTTGCCTCCCGGCCGGTGACTCCACCCAACCCTGGCACGAAAAACTCCCTCCGAGGGACCCTACATGACCCCCGACTTCTCCTCTCGTTTCACCTTCGACGACGACGCCCAGGACGCCGCGCTGATCCGCGTGATCGGTGTCGGCGGCGGCGGCGGCAACGCCGTCAACAACATGCTCTCGAAGGGCATCCACGGCGTCGAGTTCGTCGCCGTCAACACCGACGCGCAGGCGCTCCAGGCCAACCAGGCGCCGGCCAAGATCCAGGTCGGCCGCGAGCTGACCAAGGGCCTCGGGGCCGGCGCCCGCCCCAGCGTGGGCGCGAGCGCGGCCCAGGAGAGCCAGCGCGACATCGAGGCGGCCCTCGAGGGCTGCGACATGGTGTTCGTCGCAGCCGGCATGGGCGGCGGCACCGGGACGGGCGCGGCGCCCGTCGTGGCGGCCATCGCCAAGAAGATGGGCATCCTGACCGTCGCCGTCGTGACCAAGCCGTTCGTGGCCGAGGGCCGCAAGCGCAGCCGCATGGCCGAGCAGGGCATCGAGCAGCTCCGCGAGACCGTCGACACGCTCATCATCATCCCCAACGAGCGCCTGCTCGACGTGGCCGACGAGACGACGACGCTCGTCGAGGCCTTCGAGATGGCCGACGACGTGCTCTACAACGCCACGCGCGGCATCTCGGAGCTCATCACGGTCCACGGCCTCATCAACCTCGACTTCGCCGACATCCGCACGACGATGCTCGACGGCGGCACGGCGCTCATGTCGAGCGCCATCGCGAGCGGCGAGCGCCGTGCCGAGCGGGCCGCCCGCGAGGCCATCTCGAGCCCCCTGCTCGACGGCATCTCGATCGCCGGCGCGCGCAACGTGCTCGTCAACATCACGGCCGGCATCGACCTGGGCGTCCGCGAGGCGACGCAGGCCACCTCGGTGATCCAGACCGAGGCGGGCGACGAGGCCGAGGTCATCTTCGGGACGGTCATCGACGAGAACCTGGGCGACGCGCTCCGGGTGACCGTCATCGCGACCGGCTTCGACCAGGCGGCCCGCGAGGCGGCCTCCCCCGAGGCGACGCGCCGCCCCAGCGTCACGCTCGGGCCGAGCGGCACGCCCCACTACAAGGGCGAGGACAACCTCCGGATGCTCGACGAGCCGGCCTTCGAGCGCCGGACGCCTGCGCCCGAGCGGCTCCGCGAGGACGAGGAGACGCCGACGCCGCGCGCCGAGAGCGACGTGGTCCGCCCGGCGCCAGTCCGCCGCCTGCCGGCCTCCGACGTGCCCCGCCGCGAGCGGATCAACAAGGACGACACCGACGTGCCGGCCTTCCTCCGCCGTATGATGGACTAGACCCAGGGGTGCACGCCCCGAGGCGGGAGTGGGAGCCCGCCTCGGCGGGGTGTGACACCACCCCTGACACCTCGCGGCCCGAGCTTTGGCGCGGGTCCCCCGATCCCCCCGGACAACTTCGCCAGGGTTGTCCAGAGGCCCCGCCGGAATCTCCGCCCGGCGGGGCCTCTCTCGTTGCCACGCACGGTGGCGGAATGCGTCTGCCGAGGGCGAACGCCGAGGCGGGGCCCGCGTACACTCGGACGGTCGCTCCGCTCCCTGTGCCTCGCCTCCTCGCCTTCGTCCTGCTCGCTGCCTCGGGGGCGGTCTGGGCGCAACCCGCCGGGGCGCAACCCGCCGGGGCGGTGCCAGGTGTGGAGACGCCCCGCCGAGGCGTCTCTACGGTCGTGGATTCGGCCGTCGTGCCGCGCGGGCCGTACGACCCGCTGCCGGCCGCGCTCGCGGGCGTCGTCTGGAACGCGCCCGCCGACCCCGAGGCGGCCGTCGTCGACCTCCGCGCGATGCGCCGGGCGGGTGTCCGCCAGGTGCGGACCGGCCTCGTCGAGAGCGAGGCCGTCCTGGCCGAGGCCAGCCGCCTCGGAGTGGCGCTCTTCCAGGACCTGCCGGTCGTGGGCCTGCCGGCGCGCTTCCTGGTGCGCGAGACCGACGCCGCCTCGACGCTCCTGCGCGAGGCGCTCGCGCGGGCGCGTCCGTACCCGGCGGCGCGCCACTTCGGGCTCGCACGGGCGAGCGACACCAGTGACCCCCGCTCGCGCCCCTACTTCGAGGCGCTCACCGAGATCGCCCGCGCCGAGGGCGCCCCGGACACCCGGACGTACTACGTCAGCCGCTTCCCGTCCGACGACCGCGCCGATCGGACGGTCGACTTCGTGCTCCTCGACGCGCGCGACGCCGACCCGGTCGACGTGCTCCGGCGGTGGCGGGCGCGCCACGAGACGCCGGCTGGCATCGCCTCGTTCGGGACCGGCGTGCGGCCGGGGCAGGAGGGCGGCTGGCGTGCGCGCGGTACCGAGGCGGCCCAGGCCCGCGACCTCGAAGACACGCTCGCGGACCTCGTCGCGATGGCGCCCGCCCCCGAGGCGGCGTTCGCCTACCGCTGGCGCGACGCGCCCGAGGACGCCGTCGAGCGCGACCAGCGGGCCGAGGTCGAGGGCACGCGCTTCGGCCTCCTCGGGGAGGGCGACCAGCCGCGCGCGGCGTTCGACGTGGCGAGTGGCTTCTGGACGGGCACGCAGCGCACGTTCGCCTTCGACGCCGGGGCGCCGGCCGAGCGCGAGCGGCGGGCGTCGGCGCTGCTGCTGATCGGGTGGGGGCTGGTGCTGGGGCTCGGCGTGTTCTACGCCGGCGACCCCCGCCTCGGGGCGCTCGCGCCGCGCTACTTCGGTCGGCGCGACCTCTACCGCGAGGCGGTCCAGCGCGGGTTCGACCTGTCGGCGGCCGGGACGGTGGTTCTGGGGCTCGGGCTGTCGGTGGCCACGGGCGTCGCTGGGGCGGCCATCCTGCGCGCCCTCGGGCGGACCGACGCGCTCGTGGCCGCGACCGCCTCGTGGTCGCCCGAGGCGCAGACGCGGCTGACCGACCTGCTGGGCCAGCCGCTCGTGCTCGCGCTCGTGCTCGCGCTTGCCTACCTGACGTGGCTCGTGCTGGTGCTGATCTGGCTCAACGCGATGTCGGGGCGGCGGCGGCTGCGGCCGGCGCAGGCCCTCTCGATTGCCGTCTGGTGCCGGTGGGGCTGGTTTCCCCTGATGATCGTGGCCCTCGTGCTGGGCGGCATCGACGCGCGGCTGGCAACGGTCCTCGCCCCGGCCCTCCTCGGGGTCGGGCTGTTCATCGAGATCGTGGCCGGGTACCGGATGATGTGGGACCTCCAGGCGGTGACGAGTGTGGCTCCCGTTCGGGCGATCGTGGTCGGGTTTGGGGTTCCGTTCGTGCTTGCCGTCGCCGGGCTCGTCTGGCTGGGCGTCGTCGGCCGCGACGAGGCGGGCTTCCTGTGGCACCTCGCCACGCGGAGCTAGACCTCGACACCGCTGATTGCCTTGGAGAGAAGTCTCCTCCCCCCAGCGGGGCAGGGCCGTTAAGTTCTCACTCCTCGGCTCTGTTCTACCCACAGAGTCATCCCCGCGAACGCGGGGATCCATGCGAGGGTGGCCAGAATCGGCGCCGTATGGATTCCCGCCTGCGCGGGA
>JBCCQJ010000245.1:0-6718 GCA_039024395.1 Bacteroidota bacterium
GCCGCGAGTTCCTGACGGCGCTCGTGGTGCCGGAGATGGAGACGCTCCGCTCCGAGGTCAAGGCGCGCGGGATCGCCGCCTCGTCGCAGGACGAGATCCTGGCCCACGAGACCGTGCGAAGCCTCTACGCCGACCTGTTCCGGGCGCAGGCCCGCGAGGCGGCCAGCCACGAGAAGGTGCGCGACTTCCGCTTCGTCGCCGAGCCGTTCTCGGTCGAGAACGACCTGCTCACGCCGACGATGAAGCTCAAGCGCAAGGCCATCGAGGCGCAGTACGCCGACCTGGTGGACGACATGTACGCGGGGGTGGTGTAGGGCTGTGGGCAAGGTGCCGCCGCCTCGGGGACGGCACGACACCGAGGCGGGTAGGACCGACGGATGGGCTGAGTGAGGGACATGGGGACGGGGAACGAGGAACTGGGCAGATGTGACCTGGGGCGATGGCTGTCGGCTGTCGGCTGTCGGCTGTCGGCTGTCGGCTGTCGGGAAGCTGCCTCCGCCTCGGGGTCGGCGCAAGGCCGGCCGGGCGCTCAGCCTCAGCAAAGGCCGTAAGGGCGTATCGCAATACGCCCCCACGCGTCGTCTCTGAGGCAGCGATCGGCCGTCTCCCCGAGGCAGCGCAGCGGATGCGGGCGGCGTCGGCGACAAGCTGCCCTGCCCCCGAGGCGGTGCATGGATCGGATACCCGGAACGTTTCCCCGGCCGCGCCTCCTCCACTCCTCCGCCTCGGGGCCCGCGCGAGGCCACACCGAGGCGCCCGCTCTCCGTGCTCTCGCGGTGCAGCCGCGCTCTCCGCGAAGCGGCTCTCTGCCTCTCTCCGGCCCCGAGGCGGGAGCTATGCGCGATGAGGGCAACGCGGAGGTCGCGATCTCCCGACGTGTCTCAGGAATCTGTGAGGAGTGTGTCCACGTCGGCGACCCATTGGTGATCCGCCCCAAAGTGTTGGGCGTAGAGCCGCCGCGCCTGGAGAGCGGCTTCTCGAGTTTCGGCCGTTCGTCCCTGTGCGTGCAGCACGAGCGCGAGGAACTCCCACGAGTACGCCATCTCGACGTGGTCTGGCCCCAGCGCCGTCTCACGGATTTGGAGCGACTTCCGGATGAGCCCTTCCGCCTCATTCAAATCTCCGTTGCGAGTGAGTAGTTGCCCGAGCATCGCGTAGATGCCGGCTACGCGAGGGTGGTCCGGGCCGCCTGCCTGCTCGCCGATGCGGATCGCGCGGCGGAGCACGCGGTCGGAGTCCTCGACCCGCTCTGCACGACCGTAGATCGCGCCGAGGTTGCGCAGGTCGCCAGCGAACGAGAGATCCGTCGTATCGCCGGTGGCTTCCTGGATAGCGACGGCCTCCTCCGCATGCTCGGCTGCTTCGGCGAGGCGACCGAGGCCGAACAGGCTAACAGCAATGTCGTTGAGGGACGACGCGACATCGGCGAGAGCACCTGGATCTGCCTCAGCCCGTCTACGGTCGATGGTGAGGAGGCGACGAGCCACCTCCAGCGCAGCCTCGGGATCGTCTTGGTCGTTCCGGAGAGACGCGAGGGCACTGTACGCGAAGACGAGTTCCGGAGCGTCCTCGCCGAAACGTTGGCTGAGAGCCGCGACGACTGACGTGATGAGGGAGTCCGCGCGAGGGTAGTCCCCGAGGCGTTGGTAAGTCGCCCCGAGGTTCAGCCGGCACGTCAGCGCATCGTCACTCTCGGAGCCGAAGGCCTGGCTCGCCGCCTCGATGCAGAGCCTGTTCTCGCGGGCCGACTCCTCGTAGAGACCAAGACTCCGGTAGGTGTTGGCGAGTCGGCTCCGAGCCTCGACCAGCACGGCTGGCTGGCCACCGAGCGTCGAATCGAGAACCGCAGACGCCCCGTCGAGCAGGTCAGCCACGCGCACGTCGCGCCCTTGCTCATCAGAGCGCGGCGCCGCGAGCATCCCATAGACGAAGTCTTGCGCAGCGGTCGCGTTGGCCGCCTCCGCCTCGGCGCGGTCGCGCTCGGCGGCGACGCGCGCGAACGCCACCCCGGACACGGCCACGATCGCGAGGACCGCCGCCGCGACCCCGGCCACACCCGCCCGGTGGCGCCGCACGAAGCGCCCCACGCGGTACCCCACCGTCGCCGGCCGCGCCTCGACCGGCAGCCCCCCGAGGTGGCGCCGGAGGTCGGCCGCGAGGGCCGCCGCCGTCTCGTACCGCCGCGCGGGCTCCTTCGCGAGCGCCTTGGCGAGGATCGTGTCGAGGTCGCCGCGGAGCGCCGCCGCCCGCGCGGGTGCCGCCTCGGTAGCCGTCGCCGAGGCGGGCGGCGGGGCCGTCTCACAGACGACGCGCTCGACTTCGGCCGGCGAGAGGCCCGCGACCGCGTACGGCCGGCGGCCCGCCAACACCTCGTAGGCCAGCACGCCGAGGGCGTAGACGTCGGTGGCCGTCGTCACGTCGCCGCCCGCGACCTGCTCCGGCGCCGCGTAGGCCGGCGTCATCCAGCCCGGCACCGTGAGGTCAGCGTCCGCCTCGGGGCCGAGCAGCTTCGCCACCCCGAAATCGAGCAGCTTGACACGTGGGGACTGGGGGTTGGGGATTGGGGGCTGGGGTCTCGGAGGGGGCGCCGTCGCTCGATCCGACGCCCCAATCCCCAACCCCTCATCCCCCATCCCCACAGCCACCAACACATTCGACGGCTTGAGGTCGCGGTGCACCACGAGGCGGGCGTGGGCGTAGGCGACCGCGTCGCAGGCGTCGGCGAGGAGGGCCACGCGGTCGCGCACCGAGAGCGCCTGGGCGTCGGCGTAGGCCGTGATCGGGGGTCCGTCGACCTTCTCCATCGCCAGGTACGGGCGGCCGTCGTCGGCGAGGCCACCGTCGTAGAGCCGCGCGATGCCCTCGTGCTCGAGCCGGCCCAGCACGCGGCGCTCCTCGGCGAGCCGCGCCCCGAGGCGGGCGCCCGCCTCGGGGCCGAGGCCGGGGCGGAGCAGCTTGATCGCCACCTCGCGCTCGAACGCCCCATCGGCGCGGACGGCGCGGTAGACGACGCCCTGGCCGCCTTCCCCCAGCACGCCCGTCACGCGCCACGGCCCGACGGTCTCGGGCGGCGCGCCGCTCCGGAGCCCCTCCTCGGCCGCGAGGTCGCCGGCAAGGCCCGCCACGGGCGACGCGAGCGCATCCGCCGCGTCGGCCGCCGTGGACGCCGTGACGAGGGCCGCCGCCTCGGCACGGAGGGCGGCGTCGACCTCGCCGGTCGGGAGCCGGCAGGCGTCGTCGAGGAAGGCATCGCGCGCGTCGAGCGGCAGGTCGAGCGCGTCGGGGACGATCGTCGCGAGGCGGGTCCAGAGGTCGGCGGTCACGGACATCGGAGGGGGTCTACTCGGAGATCGTCAGAGCCGGGCGGATCGGGTCACGCCCCGCGAGCTACACCGCGGCGGCGCCTTCCGGGCCGGCGCCCGGCGCGGCGTCCCCGAGGCGGCGGAAGAGCCAGGCCCGCGCGAGCGTCCATCGCCGCTTGACGGTCGAGGGCGAGAGCGCGAGGGCCTCGGCGGTCTCCTCGACCGAGAGCCCTGCGAAGTAGCGCATCTCGACGACGCGGGCTGCCTCGGGGTCGAGGCGGGCGAGGTCGCCGAGGGCACCGTCGAGCGCGAGCGCCTCGTGGGGGTCGAGGTCGGCCGGCGCTGCGACCGGCCCGGCGTCGGCCAGGGCGACCGGCCGGTCGGGGCCGCCGCGCTTGACGCGCGACTGGCTCCGCGCGTAGTCCACGATGACGCCGCGCATGGCGGCGGCGGCGAGGCGGAAGAAGTGCGCGCGGTCGGTCAGGTCGAGGGATGCGTCCCCGCCGTCGAGGCGGGCGTACGCCTCGTGGAGCACGGCCGTCGTGTTGACGGTCTCGGCCGCCCCGAGGCGGCGGCGCTGGCTCCGCGCGACCGCCCGCAGCTCGCCGTAGAGCTGGCCGACGAGCGCGCCGAAGGCGTCGGGGTCTCCCTCGCGCGCGCGCGCGAGCAGGCGGGTCGTGGCGGCCATCGGGGGTGTGAGCGTCGAGCCCCGAACCTAATGGGGCGCTCTGGACCCCCGAGGCGGACGCCCAAAAAAAGTGCGCCGCCGCTGACCCCGAGGCGGGCGGGCTGTCGATCTGGGGGATGACGCCCCCTCCCCCGCGCTCATGACCCGGTTTGCTCCGCTCGCCCTCCTCCTCGCCCTCGCCGCCTCGGGGGCGGCCCTCGCCCAGACCTGCACCACCTCGTGGCTGCCCGACGCCGGCGGCGTCTGGAACCCCGGCGACTGGGCCGACGCCGACCGCTGGGACAACGGCGTCCCCACGCCTGCCGACACCGCGTGTGTCCTCGGCGCCGGCACGCGTCCCTTCACCGTCACCTCGGGCCAGCCGCAGACCGTCGGCGGGCTCGTCGTCGGCAGCCCGACGGCCGCCCTCGTCCTCCAACTCGACGCCGAGCTGACGGTCACGGGCGCCGGGCGGCTCTTCGGGAACGACCGCATCGACGGCGACCTCGCGCTCGGCGGCACCTTCGAACTCGACGCCGGCAACCTTGCGCGGAGCGGCGGCACCGTGACCGTGCTCAGCAGCGGCGCGCTCGTCGTCGCGGCGAGCGGCTCCTCGAATGGCTTCATCTCCCAGATCGGCGACCTCAGCGCGGCGGGCTCGCCGTCGACGGTCGTCGTTGAGGGGCGGTTCGAGGCGCAGGAGTCGATTACCGTCGGGAGCACCCTCCGCGTGGCCTCAGGCGTGATCGCCGCGCAACCCAATGCCCTCAACCCGAACGCGGTCAAAACGTTCATCCTGTTCCAGAGCGGCGGCGACCTCGGCACGATCCAGTTCGACACCGAGGCGGAGACTGAGGTCCTCTTCGATGGTGACTACACCGTCAGCGGGCGTACCGACGGTACCGTGGAGGGCGTAGCTGGGTTCGCGCGCCGGGCCACGGTCGAGGTGGTCGGCGGTGCCGAGTTCGCCGTCGGCGGGGCGGGCGGCTTCGCGTTCGGCCTGCCGCAGACGGGTCCCGCAAGCGAGCTCCTCATCACGGGCTCAGGCGACATCGTGAACTCGGGGCTGCTCCGGTTTCCGACCACCCAGCGGACCTTCCAGGGCGTCTCGCTCCGTACCCTCGGCACCGTCCAGTTCGACTCCGGCGGCGGCTCGCTCACCCTCGCCGACGGCGCCGACCTGATCGTCGAGGACACGGGCACGCTCCGCTTCGCCGGATCCGGCAACCAGTTCATCTACGGGATCGGCGCGACGTTCGGCTCGCCCGAAGGCGAGGAGCGGGTCGTCCTCCGCGGGCGACTGGTCCAGGCCGGCGACGGTGCCTCCGACGCGATCAACGTGCCCATCGACATCGAGGGTGGGCAGATCGAGGCGCCCTCGGGCGTGATCCGGCTCACCGGCGGCGGGACGATCCGTGGCATCGAGGTGGACATCGGCGCGGACGCCAGCGTGACGCTCACAGGTCTGAGCATCACGGTCCCCTCGACCTACACCGCCTCGGGGTCGATCACCGGGACCTCGGCCGGGTTCTTCGGCTTCAGCTCCGTCTCGGCCGACACGACGGTCGTCGTGGCCGACGGGGCGGTCGTGTGGGACGTGGCCGGCGAGGGCGTCGGGCTCGCCCGCTCGCGCGTGGTGCTGCGAGAGACGGCTAACGGCGGCTCGTTCGTAAACCGGGGGCACTTCCAGAGGCAGGACGGAAGCCAGCTCGAGATCCGCGGCACCACGCTCCGCAACGAGGGGCTGTGGACCGCGGGGAGCCTGACGCTCACGGAGGGCGCCGAGGTCACGAACACGACCGGGAGCACGACGCAGTTCGTCCTCGCCGGGATCCAGCCGGGCGACGAGACCGGGCGGTTCGTCAACGAGGGGCTGGTCATCGCCACGCAGACGAGCTCGTTTTCGGGCCGCCTCGAGAGCCGCCCCGGTGCGGAGCTTCGCGCCGACATCCCGCTCACGTCTCTCCGGACGCTCGCCCTCACCGAGGCGGACTCGCTGGCCGTCGGCCCCGGCTCGCTCCTGACCGGCCGCGCGAACGTGTCGCAGAGCCGCGACCTCGTCCTTCGCGGCGTCGTCAGCCCCGGGTCGCCAGACGCGCCGGTCGACAGCCTCGGGATCCGCGAGTTGCAGATCGCCGACGCGCCGGGCGCAGGCCTCACGATCGACATCGACGCCCAGGGCCGCCACGACCTCGTGGCCACGGGCTTCGGCGCCGCCATCGGCGGCACGCTGACCGTCCGCATCGACCCGGCGTACCAGCCGACTCCGGGCGAGAGCTTCGACATCATCAACTCGTTCCGGCCGGCTCCCGTGACGGGCACGTTCTCGGAGATCGTGGTCGAGGGGCTGGCCGACGGGCTGGCGGTCGGGCTCGACGCCACCGAGCTGGGCAACCTCAACCTCCGGATCGGGGCGCCTGTGGCCGTCGCCCCCGAGGCGGGGTCGGTGGCCGAGGGCGAGACCGGCGCGTTCGTGCTGACGCACCCGGCCGCCTCGGAGGCGTATCGCGTGGCGGTCGCCGTCGAGGGCACCGCGACCCCGTGCTAAGTCCCGGACAATAAGACCAAGCTTACCCGGCTCCCGGCCAAATCCCGGCCAACAAAACTTTAGTCCCGGCAGTCCCGGCCTGGGGAAGTAAAATATGTGCCCGGCTCCCGCCCGGCTCCCGCCCAACTCACGCCCGGCTCCCGCCCAACTCCCGCCCGCCTGGCTCTCGCCCGGCTTCCGCCCGGCTCCCGCCCGGCTCCC
>JBCCQJ010000246.1:0-6672 GCA_039024395.1 Bacteroidota bacterium
GATCCGCCTCGTGGTCGTCGAGAGCACGCCGCGAGGCGTCGTGCAGGTGACCGAGCAGACCGAGATCGAGCTGCTCCCCGAGTACCAGGAGCCCCGAGGCGGCGAGGGGCCGGTCGGGATCACCTACGACGACATCGGCGGCCTCGGCGACACGGTCGACCAGGTGCGCGAGATGATCGAGCTGCCGCTGAAGCACCCCGAGCTGTTCGCCCGCCTCGGGATCGACCCGCCCAAGGGCGTGCTCCTCTACGGGCCGCCCGGGACCGGCAAGACGCTGCTCGCGCGGGCGGTCGCCAACGAGACCAACGCGCACTTCTCGGTCATCAACGGGCCCGAGATCATGGGCCGCTACTACGGCGAGTCGGAGGAGCGGCTGCGGACCGTCTTCGAGGAGGCCGCGCAGAACGCGCCGGCCATCATCTTCATCGACGAGATCGACTCGATCGCGCCGGCGCGCGACGAGACCGGCGAGGCCGAGCGCCGCGTGGTGGCCCAGCTCCTGACACTCCTCGACGGGCTCGAGGGCCGCGGCAACGTGGTCGTGATCGGCGCCACCAACCGCCCCGACGCCATCGACGAGGCGCTGCGCCGGCCGGGCCGCTTCGACCGCGAGATCGTGATCGGCGTGCCCGACACGCCGGGCCGCCGCGACATCCTGGGCATCCACACGCGCGGCATGCCGCTGGCCGAGGGCGTCGACCTCGAGGCGCTGGCGCGGACGACCTACGGGTTCGTCGGGGCCGACCTCGGGGCGCTCGCCCGCGAGGCGGCCATCTCGGCGCTCCGGCGCGTGCTGCCCGGCATCGACCTCGAGCAGGACGAGATCCCGGCCGAGGTGCTCGACGAGCTCGTCGTCGGCGCCGGCGACTTCTCGGACGCGCTGCGGCGCGTGCAGCCGAGCGCGCTGCGCGAGATCCAGATCCAGGTCCCCAACGTCGGCTGGGACGACATCGGCGGGCTCGCCGAGACCAAGGCCCAGCTCCGCGACGGCATCGAGCTTCCGCTGAAGCACCCCGAGGCGTTCCGCCGCCTCGGGGTCCGCCAGGCGCGCGGCTTCCTGCTCTACGGGCCGCCGGGCAACGGCAAGACGCTGCTCGCCAAGGCCGTCGCCCGCGAGGCCGAGGCCAACTTCATCGCCACCAAGTCGAGCGACCTGCTCTCGAAGTGGGTCGGCGAGAGCGAGAAGCAGGTCTCGAAGCTGTTCCACCGCGCCCGCCAGGTCTCGCCGACGGTCATCTTCATCGACGAGATCGACGCGCTCGCGCCAGCCCGGGGCGGCTCGTTCGGCGACTCGAACGTGACCGAGCGGGTCGTCAACACGCTGCTCGCCGAGATGGACGGGCTCGAGGAGATGCAGGGCGTCATCGTGATCGGGGCGACCAACCGGCCGACGCTCCTCGACCCGGCGCTGCTGCGGCCGGGCCGCTTCGACGAGATCGTCTACGTGCCCGTGCCCGACCGCGAGGGCCGGCGCACGATCCTCGGCATCCAGACCGCCGCGATGCCGCTGGCGGCCGACGTCGACCTCGACGCCCTCGCCGACCGCACCGAGCGGTTCTCGGGCGCCGACCTCGAGAACCTCGTCCGCAAGGCCGGCCTGCTCGCCCTCCGCGCCGACCTCGACACCGAGGCGATCTCGGCGGCCCACTTCGAGGCGGCCCTCGCCGACGCGCGCCCGAGCGTCACCGAGGCGGTCGAGCGCGAGTACGAGCGGATGCGGAAGCAGCTCAAGCAGGAGGACCCCCGCGGCGGCCGGCCCATCGGCTTCCAGATCGCCCCGGCAGACGCCAATTCCACAGGTTCCTGACGGAAACCGGCAACAATCGGCCCGGCGGTGAGGTTAGCCTCCGTCTTCGCTCTGTCGCCTCGGTGAACGCCCTTCGCCCTCTCCTCGCCTCGGTTCTCCTCGCCGTGCTCACGGCGGGCGGGGTCGTGCTTCCGTCCGTCCACCGGGCGTCGCACGCGTTCGAGACCCCCGAGGAGCGGGCCGACCACGCGGCGCATCACCACGGTCACGAGGGACATCACCACGGCCACGAGGCGGCGCACCACGACTGTGAGACGCCGGGCGACCGAGCCACGGAGCCCGAGGCGCCGCACGCGCACGGCGACTGCACCGTCTGCACGGTGACCCTGACCGCCTCGGAGACGACAGCGGCCGACTCCGGCATCGGAGCCGACCCGCCGGCGGTGGGGGCCGCCCCCGCCGAGCGCGTCGTCACGGTGGCGGCGTTCGGAGCTGGCGCGAGGGCGCCGCCCGTCGGGTAGGACGGCCGCCCCACGCGGCCTCGAGGCCCGGCGTCGCCGGGCTGCCTCCTGCCTCCGTCGCCCCCACGCCGTGTTCCGTCCCGACTTCGGGCGAGGCGGGCGCGCGAGACGCTGTCTCGTGCCCCTCGCCCTCTTCGCGAGCTTCGCGCTCGTCTCCCCTGCCCCCTCCGCCCAGACCGCCGAGGCCATTCTGACGGGCCGCGTCGTCGACGCCGACGCTGGCCTGCCCCTGTCCGGCGCCGCCGTGCGCGCCGGCCGCCTCGGGGCCGTCGCCGACGCCGAGGGCCGGTTCCGGATCACCGGCCTCGCGCGCGACACGGTGACGGTGGTCGTCAGCTTCCTGGGGTACGCCACGCAGTCGGCCGTCGTCGACCTTGCCTTGGGGGCGGCCACGCTCGACGTCGCGCTCGAGCCCACCGAGGCGGCACTCGGCGAGGTCGAGGTGACCGCCTCGGAGGCGCAGGAGGCGCTCGGGCGCGACAGCCGGCCGGTGGCCGTGCTGGAGGGGCGCGAGCTGGAGGCGATGCGCGGCCAGACGCTCGGCGAGACCCTCGAGGAGCTCAACGGCGTCACCGCGCTCACGACCGGCCCGACGATCTCGAAGCCGGTCGTCCGGGGCCTCCACTCGGACCGCGTGCTGATCTTGGAGAACGGGGTCCGCCAGGAGGGCCAGCAGTGGGGCGGCGAGCACGCGCCCGAGATCGACCCGTTCGCGGCCGGGCGCATCGAGGTCATCAAGGGCGCGGCAGGCGTCGAGTACGGCGCCGGCGCCATCGGCGGGGTGGTCCGCCTCGACGACGAGGACCTGCCCACCGAGGCGGGCCTGGGCGGCCGCCTCTCGCTCCAGGGGTTCTCGAACTCGGGCCAGGCGGCCGGCTCGCTCCTCCTCGAAGACGCGCCCGAGGCGGTGCCGGGCGTCGCGTGGCGGCTTCAGGGCTCGCTCCGCCGCGCCGGCGACGCGCAGACGCCCGACGTGGTGATCCGCAACTCGGCCTTCGCCGAGGCGTCGGGGCACGCGACGCTGGGCTACCGGCGCGGCCCGTTCGAGGTCGACGGCCACCTCCGACGCTACACCACCGAGCTAGGCATCTACCGGGGCTCGCACTTCGGCAACGCCCGCAACCTCGCAGCCATCATCGAGCGCGGCGGGCCAGACCCCGACTGGAACTACCAGTTCTCGTACGACATCGACGCCCCGAAGCAGATCGTCACGCACGACGTCGCCTCGGTGCACGGCCACACGACGCTCGCGAGCGGCCTCCACATCGACGCCCAGTACGCCGTCCAGCGCAACCGCCGGCAGGAGTTCGACGCCCACCGCCCGTTCAGCGATTCGCTCGAGGCGCTCGGCGAGCGGCCCGCGTTCGACCTCGCGCTGCTGACCCAGTCGGTGGATCTGAAGGTGGAGCCCGACCTCTCTGACCGCGCACGGCTGACGATCGGCGTGCAGGCCCGGACGCAGCTCAACGAAAACGGCGAGACCGGATTCCTGATTCCCAACTTCCGGGCCTACGACGGTGGCCTGTTCGCGCACGGGAGCTACGCCGCGACCGGGCGGTTGACGCTCGACGCGGGCGTCCGCTTCGATGCCCGCACGCAGCGGGCCTTCCCGCGCAACTTCGCGACGCGCAGCTTCGACGACGTCCGGCGCACGTTCGCTGGCGGCGCGGCCGTCGTCGGCGGCGTGCTCCGCCTCGGGGACGCCTGGAGCCTCGCCTCCACCGTCGGCAGCGCGTGGCGCCCGCCGAACATCAGCGAGCTGTACTCGTTCGGCGTCCACCACGGGACGGCCCAGTTCGAGATCGGCGACGCCGACCTGGGCATCGAGCGGAGCCTCGACGTGAGCACGACGCTCCGGCACGAGGGCCCCCTCGCCTCGGCCGAGGTCTCGGCCTACGTCAACCACATCGCCAACTACGTCTACGCCCTCGAGCAGGCCGAGCCGACGGTCACCATCCGGGGCACCTTCCCCACGTTCCGGACCACGTCGGCCGACGCCCGCCTCGCCGGCCTCGACGCCGACCTCGAGCTGCGGCCGACCGGGTGGCTCGACGTGGGCGCCCGGGCCTCGATCCTCCGCGCCGACAACCTGACGCTCGACGGGCCGCTCTACGGCGTGCCCTCGGACCGCTTCCGCGGGCACGTCCGGGTGACGCAGCCGCGCCTGGCCGGGTTCTCCGACGCCTACGCCGAGGTCAACGTCGAGCACGTCGAGCGGCAGGACCGCATCCAGCCCGGCGCCTTCCTCGCGGCGCCCTACCCGCCCGGCTACACGCTCACCGGCCTCCGCCTCGGGGCCGAGGCCGTCTGGGCCGGCACGCCCGTCCGCCTCCAGGTGGGCATCCAGAACCTGTTCGACGTCCGCTACCGGGATGCGCTGAGCCGCTTCCGGTACTTCGTCGACGAGCCCGGCCGCAACGTCACGCTCCGCGTGACGGTCCCGATCGGCTAGGCCCCGCTGTGGCCGGGATCGTCCCGGCCCCTCCCCGTCGCCCACTCCGGGCGGCGTTCTCCCCCCACACCCCACCGACATCATCATGTTTCGCACCCTCTTCCGTGGCGGCGCCCTCGCCCTCGTCGGCGCCCTCACCCTCACCGCCTGCGACTCCGGCGAGCCCGACGACGGCCCCGGCGAGCCCGAGCTGATCACCGAGGTGGTGGTCACCCTCACCAACACCGCCGACGCCTCCGACAGCGTCACCATCACGGCCTCCGACTCCGACGGCGACGGCGCCAACATCACGTTCTCGCCCACGTCGGTCACGCTCCGCCCCGGCGCCACGTACGCCGGCACCATCGAGCTGAACGACACGATCAACAACGAGGAGATCACCGAGGAGATCGAGGAGGAGGCCGAGGAGCACCTGTTCCTCTACGCCTTCGCGCCGGCCAGCTCGGGCACGATCACGATCACCGACACCGAGAGCGACTACACGTCGGACGACGACAACGGCGGCAACTTCCTCGTCGGCCTCACCTTCGAGGCGGCGGTTAGCGGCAACGCCAGCGGGACCGGTCAGCTGAGGGCGATCCTCTACCACTTCGACGACGACCCGAAGACGTCGAGCACCGACACGAGCGACGAGATCGACATCGACATCGACTTCCCGGTCTCGTTCGTCTCCCCGGCGGCCATCGCGGGCAACTAGCCCGTGCCTCCACTCCGCCTCGGGGGGCCGGCCCCGAGGCGGCGGGCGGTTTCATGACGCCTCCGCTTGCCGCCCCGAGGCGGCTCGGTAGTTTGCGGGTGCCCCTATAGCTCAGTCCGGTTAGAGCAGCGGACTCTTAATCCGCGTGTCGTAGGTTCAAATCCTACTGGGGGCACCCGACCGAACCGGCCCGTGCAGCGCTGCGCGGGCCGGTTTTTTTGTTTCTGCTGACGTGACGCTGGCACCGCCTCGATGTAGAGTCCGACGGATATCCGGAAACACGATGGTCGAGACGAAGCGGTGCGCGAGATGCAAGACAACGAGACCGATCGCGGCCTTCCAAAAGAACCGGAGCCGGCCGGACGGATTGCAGCTTCATTGCCGCTCGTGCAAGGCCGAGAACGACCGTCGGTGGTACGCCCGTCACGGGCACACGCAGCGAGATCGCAATCGAGGGTACATCGCTCGCAACGCCCGCCACCTCTGGGACTACCTCCTCGCTCACCCGTGCGTGGATTGCGGCGAGTCGGACCCGGTCGTCTTGGAGTTCGATCACGTTCGAGGCGAGAAGGTCGCCGCGCTCTCGAACATGGCCCAGCGTCAGTTCAGCCTCGCTAAGCTGGACGCCGAGATCGCCAAGTGCGAGGTCCGCTGCGCCAACTGCCACAAGCGAAAGACGGCGAAGGAGCAGGGCTGGTACGCCTCGATCCGGTAGGCGCAGGTTCGCGTCCTAGTGGGGCTACCGTCAAGGCTCTGAGGCACAGCGCCTCGGGGCCTCACGTCGTCTCTGGGGTGTGGGGAAATCCCCTCGCGCCGGGCCGCTAGATCCCTACAGGCGCAGGCGACGAGCCCCGAGGCGGCGCCGTCGCGTTGCCCCGCAGAACGAGACCTCCGGGCGGGGCACCCTGAGGACACGCGCTCAGCCGCCCCTCTCATGGCCCTCTACAAAGCCCCCGGCGCCGACCTCAAGCGAGAAGCCCCGTTCTACCGACAGGTAGGCATGATCCTGTCGCTGAGCGTCGCCATCGCCGCCTTCACGATCCCGTTCGAGAACACCGAGTCGGTCGAGGTGATCGAGACCGCCCAGGAGGTCATCCAGCTCGAGGAGATCGACCCGACGCAGCAGATCCAGCCGCCCCCGCCGCCGCCCGCCTCGTTGCCGCCGCCCCAGGAGGTGCCAGACCACATCGAGGTAGAGGCCGACGTGATCGAGGAGATCGAGCTGGATCTGACGACCACGATCCCTGTGCCGCCC
>JBCCQJ010000247.1:0-6654 GCA_039024395.1 Bacteroidota bacterium
GACTGGGACAACGAGAGCGACGAGAACGTCATCGAGTCGGTGACGCTGACCTACGACTTCTTCGAGCTGATCCAGTAGCGCCCGCTCGTCCCACGCCCCCACATCCTCGGCTCTACTCCGATGGAGGCCGTGCACCTGCCGTCCTCCGACGACCCGTCTCATCGGAGGAGAGCGCATGTCCCACGTCATCACCTGCCCATCGGGGCTCACGGGCCGCATCCGCGGCATGAAGGTCCGCGAGGAGAGGGTCCTGGCCGACCGGAAGCTCGCCAAGAGCGGCGGGCAGGTCGACGCGCTGCTCGGCGCCTGCTGGGAGGAGACGCTCGAGCCGGGGCCCTACGACTTCGGTGACAAGGACATCGACTGGGGCGCGGTGCTCCAGGGCGACCGCTTCTTCGCGCTCCTGCAGGTGCGGGCGCTGACCTACGGGCCGACCTACGCCTTCTCCCTCGGCTGCCAGAACGAGGGGTGCCGCGCCCGCTTCGAGTGGGAGCTCGACCTGACCGAGCTGCCGGTCCGGCCCCTGACCGACGAGAGCCGCGCCGCCTTCACCGACGGGAACCGCTTCGAGACCACGCTGCCCGACGCCGGGGTCCGCGTGTGGTTCCGACTCTTCACCGGCGCCGACGAGCGCAAGCTGCCGCAGCTCCGCCGCAACGCCGGCGAGCGGATCCTCTCCGCCATGCTCGGCTGGCGCGTCGTCGAGGTCGAGTGCGTCTCGCCCAAGGACAAGCGCCGCTTCCTCGAGGACCTCAGCATGCGGGACGCCGACTTCCTGGTCGACGAGTTCGACCGGGTCGACTGCGGCGTGGACACGGCCATCGAGGTCGAGTGCCCCGAGTGCTTCACGCTCCAGGAGGTCGAGCTCCCTTTCGACCGGGGCTTCTTCCTGCCTGGGAAGGCGAGGACGGCGAGGCGGCGGGACCGCACCAGCTCCTCCCTCGCGTGAGCCTGGAGGGCTGGCGCGAGGGGCTCTTCCAGCTGTGCTGGCGACAGCACGGCGGCTCCGGGCTCGGGGCCACGCTCGCCGAGGCGCTCGAGCTCTCCACCGCAGACCGGGACTGGCTGCTCGAGCGCATCGGGCAGCAACGCGAACGCGAGGCACGCGAGATCGAGAAGGCAGGCAGACGAAGGTAGACGGACATGGCGCTCAACAACCTCGGACTCGGCTTCGTCTTCACCGCGCGAGATCTCGCGTCGGCGAAGATGGCGCGGCTGGAGAGGCGCTTCTCGAGCCTCGACGACCGCGTGTCGGCCGGGACCGCGCGCATGTCCACCGCGTTCCGCCAGCTCGGGGTCGGCCTCGCCGTGTTCACGGCCGGCGCGGCGGTGGTCGCCGGGAGCTTCGCGCTCGCCAACGCCGCCGGCCGCTTCGAGCAGGGCATCGCCGCCGTCGGGGCGGTCACCCGCGCCACCACCGATCAGCTCCGCCTGCTCCGGGAGGCCGCCATCCAGGCGGGCATCGAGACGCAGTTCTCGCCCGAAGAGGCGGTCGAGGGCCTGCAGTCGCTCGCCACCGCCGGCCAGACCGCCGAGCAGGCGACGCGGACGCTGGTGCCGGTGCTCGACCTGGCTGCGGGCTCCCTCGGGCAGCTCGGCGTGGCCCAGGCCGCCGAGGCGGTGGTGGGCACGCTCAACGCCTACGGGCTCTCCGCCGACCAGGCCGCGTCGGTCACCGACCGCCTGCTCCGGATCACCCAGCTGACCAACTTCCAGACCCGCGACTTCGAGGCGGGCCTCGCCAAGGCCGCGGCGGCCGGCTCCGTGTTCGGGCAGTCGCTCGACGACGTGCTCATCACCATGGGCCTGCTGCGGAACCGGAACATCGACGCGTCGTCGTCTTCGACGGCGTTCCGTGAGGCGGTGCGTCGCCTCGGCTCCGACAGCCGGGCGCAGCAGGCCATCCTCGGCGCGGGCGTCCAGGTCTTCGATCAGCAGAGCGGCAGCATGCGCTCCGTCGTCGACATCATGGTCGACTTTGCCGACGCGACCCGCGGCATGACCGAGGAGGAGCGCAACCGACGGGTGGCGACGGCCTTTGGCGCACGCGGCCTCCTCGCCTTCAACGCCATCCTCAACGCCTCGTTCACGACGATGCGCGACGGCCGGCAGGTCACGCTGCAAGGCGCCGAGGCCATCGAGGCGCTGCGCCGCGAGATGTCGGACGCGGAGGGCACGGCGCAGGGCTTCCGCGACCAGCTGCTCGACACCTTCGAAGGGCAGAAGACCCTGCTGCGCGGCACGCTGCAGACCTTCGCGGTCGTGCTCGGCGAGCCCTTCGCGGCGGTGTTCAAGCCCATCGTGCGCGCGGTCGTCGAGGCGCTCAACGCGGTCCTGCGTGCCTTCCAGGCGATCCCGGCGCCGATCAAGAAGATCTTCGCGGGCCTGGTGGTCGGCGCCGGCGCCTTCCTCACGCTGGTCGGCGGGGTCATCGCGGCGAAGGCCGCCATCGCGCTCCTCACCATCGGCTTCAAGGCGCTCGGCATCACGCTCGGCGGTGTGCTGGCGACGCTGCTGCCGGCCATCCTGATCCTTGCCGTCCTCGGGACGCTCGTCGCCGGCTTCGTGGTCGCGTTCCGCCGCAACCTTGGGGGCGTCGGCGACTTCGTGCGGCGCACCTGGGGGCGGGTCCGGCTCTTCTTCCAGGGGCTCACCCAGCTCTTCGAGCAGGGCGGCTTCAGCGGCGCCGTCCGCGAGGAGCTCAACCGCGCCGAGAACCTCGGCCTCAAACGCTTCCTCATCTCGGTGTGGCAGGTCGTCTACCGCATCCAGCAGATCTGGGAGGGCTTCAAGGACGGCTTCACCCGCACCATCGAGGAGGCGCGCCCGGTCTTCGAGGACCTCGTCGACGCCTTCTCGGTGCTCCAAGAGGAGATCGCCGGGCTCTTCGGCGAGTTCGCCGGCGGCGCGGCCTCGCTGCCGTCGTCGGAGTTCCGCAGCTTCGGGGCCGTGGTGGGCTCGGCCATCGCGTCGATCGTGAAGTGGTTCGTGAAGCTGTGGGCGATCAGCGTCCGGATCACCGGCGGCATCATCGGCGGCTTCCGCTCGATGCTCGAGTACATCCGCCCGGCCTTCCAGGTCCTCGGCGACGCCATCGGCCGGCTGCGCGAGGCGTGGCAGCGGCTCACGGGCACCACCGACGAGGGCACCGGGGCCGTCGGCGAGTCCACGAGCGCCTGGCGCTCGCTCGGGGAGTTCCTCGGCCAGGTGTTCGGCGCGGTGGTCACGGTCATCACCCTGGCGCTGTCGACCCTCATCGACGTGCTCGCCGTGGTCATCGACGTAGTCCGGGTCGTGAAGGACGCGTTCGTCACCGCGGGCACGTGGATCGGCGAGACGGCGGCCGCCATCTACCTCTGGTTCACCGAGACGCTGCCGGACGCCATCAGCGGCGCCATCGCGGCCATCGGCGGCTTCTTCCGCGGCATCGGCGAGTTCTTCGTCGGCATCTGGCGCTGGTTCGTCGGGATCTTCCAGGCCATCGCCGACGGCATCATGAGCTTCCTGCAGCCGGTGGTGGACTTCTTCCGCGGCGTCGGCCGGGCCATCCAGTCCGTGTTCGACGCCATCAAGGACATGGTCATCCGCATCCTGCGGAACATCCCCGACGCGCTGCTGCCCGAGAGCCTCGAGCGGCTGAGCCGCCAGCCGCTCTCCACCGAGGTCCGCACCGAGGACTCCTTCGCTGCGGTCGGGAACACCCAGGACACCGCGACCCGCGCCGAGGCGGCGACGTCGGCGATGCCGTCCATCGCCGACACCACGACCCGCATGAACGAGTTCGCCCAGCTCGAGGCCAACCTGCAGCGCTTCGCCAACGACCGCGCCACCGCGAGGGGCCAGGCGCCGCCGTTCCAGATCAACGTCCAGGTGGACGGCGAGACCGTCGCCCGCGCCACCCACAACGCCAACCAGGACAACGCGAGTCGGGCCTTCACGCCCGTGCCTGCGTACTGAAGAGGAGCGCTGGATGACCTTCGACACCCGCCCGCCGCGCTGCTCCCTGGTCAACGTCGTGACCGGCGAGTCCATCGAGTGCCTGTTCAACCCGACGCAGCTCGTCGAGAAGGTGCAGGTCAACTGGAACCGCCTCGCCGTGCCCGGGCTCTCGCACCAGGTGCTCCAGTACCAGAGCACCGGCAACCGGGAGCTCAGCGCGGTGGAGTTCTACCTCGACCGCACCTTCGCCGCCGAGCAGCCGGGCGACGTCGACATCATGGACTTCCGCGCCTTCCTGCGGGCGCTGACCGTCCCGCCCGAGGCCACCGAGGGGGTCGCCGCAACGGCGCCCCCGCGCACGCTCTTCATCTGGCCGGGCGTGCTCACGGTCGAGGCGGTGCTCACCGGCGTCGAGTTCCAGTACCGCCAGTTCGGCAACGACGGTCGGGCCCTGGTCTACGCCGCCAACGTCAACTTCGAGGAGATCCTCGACGTGCGGGTCACCTCCGAGGCCCTGCGGGAGGAGGTCTGACCATGCCCCCGAAGTCCGGCTCCCGGCACAGCTTCACGTTCGGCACCCGCGACGAGGCGGGCCGCCTCTTCCTCAGCGAGCGCGAGCCCTACGGCTACCGCGAGCTCGCCGACACCCGGCGGCACACCGTCGTGCAGGGCGACTCCCTGTGGGGGCTCGCCGGGCGCCACTTCGCGCCGCTGCCCCGAGCCTGCGGCTTCTGGTGGGTCATCGCCGACTTCCAGCCCGATCCCATCGTCGACCCGACGCTGGTGCTCGAGCCCGGGCGCGTGCTCTTCGTCCCGTCGGTCCGGGTGCTCACCGACGTCATCCTCTCCGAGCAGCGGCGGAGGGCGGCATGAACCCCATCCTCGACCGCAGCGCCCCCGGCGTCCGCATCACGCTGCTCCCCGACGAGCAGGCCGAGGGCGGCGAGCCCCTGGACCTGGGCGACCGCATCATCGCGTTCACCTTCGAGGACGCCGAGCGCAAGGCGGACCAGGTCTCCATCCAGCTCGACAACTTCGACCTCTCGCTCTTCGACCGCGAGGACATCGCCGGCGGGGCGGTGCTCGAGGTGAGCTGGGGATATCCGGGCAACATGGCGCCGCCGCGCCGTGTGGTCGTCCGCAAGCTCAAGGGCTTCACGACGCTCACCCTGGAGGGCCGCGCCACCAGCGTGCTCATGGACCGGGAGTCGAAGACCCGCGTCTTCGAGAACATGAGCCGCGCCGACGTCGCCAGGGCCGTCGCGGAAGAACACGGGTACGAGGGCACCCTGGTCGACGTCGAGGACACCCGCGAGGTGCTCGAGGTCATCAACCAGACCGGCGAGACCGACGCCCGCTTCCTGCGGCGCCTTGCGAGCCGCGAAGAGTTCGAGTTCTACGTCGACGACGGCGGCTTCCACTTCCACGAGCGCCGGCAGAGCGCCGCGCCCACCCACGTCTTCACCTGGTACGCCGATCCGGGGCGTGGCGACGTGCTCTCGGTCAACGTCGAGAGCGACCTCGGGCGCCGGGCGGGCCGGGTCACCGTGCGCGGCCGGGACCCGCTCACGCGCAGCACCATCGAGGAGACGGTCAACAACGACACCGCCGAGCGCGAGACCCTCGCCGAGGTCGTCGAGGTGGTGGACCCCGAGACCGGGGCGACCACGCTGGAGACCCGCAACGCGACGGCCACCGTCGCGCCCACGTCGGCCCCGACGAGCGAGCGCGCCGGCCGGGAGGCGCAGGCTCGGTTTCGCCGCTCCGAGCGGGGGACGGTGAAGCTCTCGATGCGCGTGGTGGGCGACCCGACCCTGCACGCGAAGAACATCGTCGAGGTGCGTGGCATCTCCGGGCTGCTCTCCGGCAAGTACTACGTCACCGACGTCAAGCACGTCGTCTCGTCCTCGGGCTACGTCTGCGAGCTCAAGCTCACCCGCGACGGGAGCGGCCGCCGCGCCCGCCAGGTGGCCCAGGAGCAGCGCGGCGAGCGGAACCGGAGCGAGCCCAGCGCCGGCGGCTCGATGACCGAGGTGGAGGTGGTGGACCCCGACACGGGCGCCACCCGCGTCGAGTACCGCCGCGACGGGCAGCCGATCGGCGCCGAGGACCCCGAGGCCCAGATGAGCGTGCCGCTCGACGCGGGAGGGAGCTGACCGTGTTCTCGACCTTCGACGACGACATCCGCCGCCACGACACCCGCCTGCTCGGGATGTACGTCGGCTACGTCACGCACCGGCGCGACCCCGACCAGCTCGGGCGCGTGCGGGTGTGCATCCCCGGCGTGGTCGAGCCGCACAGCGGCTGGGCGTGGCCGCTCGGCACGGCCGGCGGCGGCTTCAAGGACCGGGGGCTCTTCGCGGTGCCCGAGGAGGGGGCGGAGGTCGCGGTGTTCTTCAACCAGGGCGACGTCGACGCGCCGTACTACCTCTCGGCCCACTGGGGGAAGCCGGACGGCGAGAGCGAGGTCCCCGAGGAGGCGCAGAAGGACCCGCCCGACAACCGCGTGCTCGCAACGCCCACCTTCCGCGTCGAGCTCGACGAGTCGAAGGACGCGCGCCGCCTGAAGCTGACCAACAAGAAGACCGGCGACCACCTCGTGTTCGACGCCGAGGAGAACAGCGTGACCCTCGAGGCCACGAGCGCGCTGACCCTCCGAGCTGTCGGCGCCATCAGCATCGAGGGGCTGCAGGTCACCATCTTCACCGATGCGGC
>JBCCQJ010000248.1:0-6654 GCA_039024395.1 Bacteroidota bacterium
CGGAACTTTTCCACGGCCGCGCCCCCCTCCATTCCTCCATTCCTCCATTCCTCCATTCCTCCATTCCTCCATTCCTCCATTCCTCCATTCCTCCATTCCTCCATTCCTCCATTCCTCCATTCCTCCATTCCTCCGCCTCGGGGACGGCGCCACACCGAGGCGGGGATGGCCGCAGAATGACGTGCGGGGAACTGGGGAACGGGCAGACGTGCTCGGAGACGTCAGCGCATAGCGAGCCGCCGTCGTCCGGGGTCTGTGGTCCGGGGTTTGCGGTGCAGACCGTCCTGGACCCGAGGCGACGCCCCTGCCGGGTGCGGAGACCGTTTCCACGCCCGCTGCTCCTTCTTCTCGACGGTTTTTGACGGAACGGAGTCGCCGCCCAGGGTTTCCTTTGCTTCCCCCGCGAAGTCCTATGAGGTCGTCCCCCGCACCCGCCGTCTCCCCCCGCTCCCTCGAGGCCCCGGCCTTCGCCGAGCGCCTTGCCGACTACAAGGAGCTGCTCAAGCCCGGCATCACCGCGTTCGTCGTCGTGATGGCCGCCTCGGGGTACGTGCTGGCGGCGACCGGCCCCATCGACTGGGTGGTGCTGCTGGGGCTGATGGCCGGGACCGCGCTGACGGGCGGCGGCGCGGGCGCGCTCAACCACATTCTCGAGCGCAAGCACGACGCCCAGATGGCGCGCACCGCCACCCGGCCGATCCCGTCGGGCCGCCTCGGGGTGGCCTCGGCCGCCGCGTACGCCGCGGCGTGCGTCCTCACCGGCGCCGTCGCGCTGTGGGTGACGACGAATGTGCTGACGACGGCGCTAGCGCTCGCCACGGTCGGCCTCTACGTCGCCGTCTACACGCCGCTCAAGCGGGTGACCGTCCACAACACGCTGATTGGCGCCGTGCCGGGCGCGCTGCCCGCCCTCGGCGGGGCGGCGGCGGCGACGGGGGCGCTCGACGCGACAGGGTGGTCGCTCTTTGCGATCCTCTACCTGTGGCAGCTCCCCCACTTCTACGCGCTCGCCTGGATGTTCCGCGACGACTACCGGCGCGCCGGCTTCCGGATGCTGCCCGACGGCGAGCAGGGCGAGCGGGGGATGGCCGCGCTCATGCTTGGCGCCACCCTCCTGCTCCTCGTCGTCGGCGTGCTTCCGGCGGCCGTCGGCAACGCGGGACCCCTGTTCATGGGCGGCATGGCGCTGCTGGGGACGGCCTTCACGCTGCCGGCGTTCTCGTTCTTCACCGAGCCGAGCGACGACCGCGCGCGACGCCTGCTGGTGGCGTCGATCGCCTACGTGCCCGCCTTCTTCGTCCTGGTCGTCGTCGACTTCCTGCTGCGGTGACCGGCCCCGAGGCGGCCCTCCGCGTCGAGGATCTCGGGCACCGCTACGGTGACACGCTCGCGCTCGACGGGGTCACGCTGGCCGTCGCACCCGGCGAGCGGCTCGCCCTCCTCGGGGAGAACGGCAGCGGCAAGACGACGCTCCTCCGGGCCGTCTCGACGCTCCTGCGGCCAGACCGCGGGCGGATCGAGGTCGCCGGCGTCGACGCCCACGCCGAACCGGCCGCCGCGCGCCGCCGTCTCGGGGTCGTGTTCCAGAGCCCGGCCCTCGACGAGGCGCTGACGGTCGGCGAGTCGCTCCGCCTTCAGGCCGCTCTCGTCGGGCTCGACGCCCGCACCGGGGCCGAGCGCATCGAGGCGGCGCTCGCCGACCTCGGGCTGGCCGACCGCGCCGCCGACAGCGTGGGGACCCTCTCGGGCGGGCTCATCCGCCGGACCGACCTCGCACGGGGGCTCCTTCACCGCCCGCCCCTCGTCCTCCTCGACGAGCCCACGACCGGCCTCGACCCCGTCGCCCGGGACGCGCTGTGGGACGCCCTCGACCGGCACCGCGCACAGGACGAGACGGCGCAGGTCGTGGCGACGCACCTGATGGACGAGGCCGAGCGGGCCGACCGCGTCGCGATTCTCCACCGTGGCCGGCTGGTCCGCCTCGGGGCACCGGCGGAGCTGAAGGCGGAGGTCGGCGCCGCCGCGCTGTGGCTCGACACCGACGACGCGCCTGCCCTCACGCACTCCCTGATGGAAGCGGATGGCCTCGACGCGCGCACCGTCGGCGAGCGGGTGCTGGTGCGCACGGCACGGCCCGAGGCGGTCGTGGGCGCGCTGTTCGCGCGGGCCGACGTGCGGGCCGCCTCGGTGCAGGAGGCAACGATGGACGATGTCTTTCGGCTTTCAATAACGGAGCCGTGAGGCACGCCGTCCTCGCCCTCTGGCGCCGCGAGGTGCGCGTCTTCCTGCGCGACCGCGCGCGCGTCGCCGGCGCCCTCGCCCAGCCGGCCCTGTTCTGGGTGCTGTTCGGGTTCGGGTTCTCGGGCGTCGTCGACGTTCCGGCGTCCGATGGCTACCTCGCCTACCTCCTGCCCGGCATCGTCGCCCTGACGCTCCTCTTCACGGCGATCTACGCGACGATCTCGGTCGTCGAGGACCGCCAGAGCGGCGTGCTCCAGGCGGTCCTGGTGTCGCCGCAGCCCCGGCTGGCCCTGGTGCTGGGCATCCTCCTCGGAGGCGTGACGCTGGCTGTGGGGCAGGCCGTATTCGTGGGCGCGTTCGCGCCGCTCGTCGGGCTTCAACCGGGCGTCGCGGGGACGCTGCACGCGCTGGCCGCCTCGGGGACGCTGGCGCTCTCGTTTACGGCGCTCGGATTCGCGATGGCGTGGCGGCTCAAGACGACGCGCGCCTTCCACGCCGTCATGAACGTCGTCCTGATTCCCGTGTGGCTGCTCTCGGGCGCCTTCTTCCCCGAGGCGGGGGCGCCAGGCTGGCTGCAGGCCGTGATGCGCCTCAACCCGGCCACCTACGGCGTGGCGTGGCTCCGGCACGGCCTGCACGGGCTCCCCGAGGCGATTCCGGGGTCTGCGATTTCGCTGGGCGTAGCGATGACGATATCCGTAGCCTCGGCTGCCCTGTTCCTCGCGTGGGCCGTCGCCACCGCCCGCCGCCCGCTCTACGGATGATTCGCTTCAGCGCGCTCGTCTTCCTCCTCGTCGCCTCGGCCGCCTCGGGGCAGTCCTCGGCTCCGCTCGCGGTCCCCGACGCCCTCACCGAGGCGGTCGACGCCTACGCGGCGGCGATCCTGGCGGGAGACACCGAGACCCTCGACGGCTACTGGAGCGCCGAAGGCTACGCCGACCGGATCCTCGACGGCTTCACGCTGCCCTCCTACGAGGTGCGCGCCATCCACCTCGGGGCGCGACAGGTCGAGTTGGGCACGCAGTTCGCCGTGGCCGAGGCGCGCGGCTCGTTTCGGTTTCTCCGGTTCGCCCTCCGCGATGGAGAGCCGCGGGCGCGGTTCCGGCTCATTGGGGAGGACGGGAGCCTGAAGTACCTCGACCTCCTGTTCCGCGCCGACGCCGACGGGGCGTATCGGTTGGTCGACGCCTACGACTACGTGCAGGGCCAGGACCTCACGATGGTCGCCCGGCGCATCCTCGAGACCACGTACGAGGCCGGAACGCAGATGCGGAGTGACGCGGAGCGGACGGCCCGGATTCTCGACCTGTCGCGGGCGATCCGCGTCGGGGACTGGTTCTCCGTCGTCGACCTCTACCCGCAGATCACGCCCCGCGAGGAAGACCGAAAGACCCTCCTCATGCTCTACCTCCAGGCCGCCTCGTTCGTGGCGCCGGCGCAGTACCGGAAGGCGCTCGAGCAGTTCGCGCAGGAGTACAGCGACGACCCCGACGCGGCCCTGGTCCTGGTCGACCACCACTTCCTGGAGGGCGACCTCGAGGCGACGCTCGCCGCGATCAACACGCTCGACGCCAGCGTCGGGGGCGACCCCTTCACCGACCAGCTTCGCGCCAACGTCTACGTCGCGGCCGACCGCCTCGGGGACGCCCGAGCCGCGGCCGAACGGCTCTCCGAGGCCCTGCCCGAGTTGGAGGAGGCGGTCTATCCGCTCACCGACATCGCCCTCGCCCAGGGCGACTTCGAGACCGTCGCGGCGTGCCTGACGCGGTTGGAGCGGGAGTTCGGGGTCGTGTTCGAGCCGCTCGTGCTGAAGAACAACCCCACCTGGGCCGGCTTCACCGCCTCGGCCGCCTACAAGCGCTGGCTCACCGCCCGCGAGGGGTGATCGATCTCGGCCCTGAGGCGGCGGAGTGGGTCCGCGTGTACAGCGGCCCGGGTCTTCTGATCGCGGCGTTCGTCGGGGCGACGCTCGTGCCCGTCTCCTCCGAGGCGGCGTTCGTGGCGGCCCTCCTCGGGGGCCTCGCCGTGCCGGCGGCACTCGTCTGGGCGACGACGGGAAACACGTTCGGGTGCCTCGTCAACTACGGGATCGGGCGGTGGGGGCGCGAGCGGGCATCGGACGCGCTCGGTCGGTCCCGAGGTGGGCAGGCGGCGGTCCGCTGGCTGGAGCGGTTCGGGGCGCCGGCCCTGTGGCTGTCGTGGCTGCCCGTCGTGGGCGACCCGCTGACGCTGGCCGCTGGCGCAGCGCGGGTCCGCCTCGGGGTGTTCGTGCCGCTGGTGGGCGGGCTGCGCCTGGCGCGGTACGCGGCGCTGGCGTGGGCCGTCTAGGGTAGCGGTCAAGACGGGCGTCGGTCTCCGTCTGGGGCGTAGGCCGTTGGACGTTGGGGCTACGTGATGCGGGGTGCATCGGGGCCTCCGCCCCACGCCCTACGAACCACGCACCTGCCAGCGGCTCTAGCGCGCCCCGCAGAACGCCTCGCGCTCGACGAGGCCCGCCTGGGCCGTGTTGAGCCACGCCGCCGGCCGGTCGCCTCGGGGCACGAGGTAGATCCAGATTTCGACGACGGGCTCCTGGACCACCTCGACCTCCGAGCCGCCGTAGTAGCCCGGGATGAAGCCGACGTAGACCGACGGCCCCGAGGCGAAGTAGACGAACCCCTCGCCGGCGTTGCCGAGCACGTCGATCTCGTCGCCCGGCGCGTACTCGACGTCCTGGACCTCGCCCGACCCGGCGCCGACCGCCTCGAAGGCGATGGTCTCGGCCACGCGCACGAGGCCCGGCCGGAGGACGGCCGTCAGCGACTCCGAGTAGTCGTTGGCGTCGACCCGGCGCTGGGCGTCGATGGTGCGGATGACCCGGCTCTGCGAGGTCGGCGCGCTGTGGGCCTGCACCGCCGCGACGGTGCGCCACTGCGAATAGCACTCCTCGGCCGAGGCCCCACCCGGCAGGTAGATGACCGGCAGCGGGTCGACGGTCACCTGCCCCGAGGCGGCGAGCGGAAGCAGGGCAACGAGGAGGAGCAGGCGCATGACGTCGAGGGGTGAGCCGAGGCAAACTAGAACGAAAGGCAGGAGGGTACGGAGGACTCGGTACGGGGCACACGAGCGCCGAGGGCTCTCCGCCCCGTACCTCGTACCCGGTACCATGTACCCACCCACGGGGTGCTCCGCCTTCACCGCCTCGGGGGCGCAGATTCACCGTCCGTTGGCGCGGTGCGGTGCCGAAACGGCGGGTGTCTGCGTTTCTTGAGGCATGGAGCCCATGCGCACCGATCTTCGCTCGCTCGACGAGGCGGCCCTCGAAGGCCTCGCCGTGGCCATGGGGGAACCGCGCTTCCGCGGGCGCCAGCTCTTCAAGTGGGTCCACGAGAAGGGCGCGCTCGACTTCGAGGCGATGACCGACCTGCCGGCCGGCTTCCGCGCGCGGCTGGCCGAGACCGCCTCGCTGGGCACGCTCGTGGAGGTCCGGCGGCAGCAGGCCACCGACCGCACGATCAAGAGCCTGTTCCGGCTTCCCTCGGGGCGGCACATCGAGACGGTGCTCATCCCGGATTTTCATGACGACGGGCGAGCGCGCCGGCTGACCGTCTGCGTGTCGTCGCAGGTCGGGTGCGCGATGGCCTGCACGTTCTGCGCGACCGGCCTGATGGGCTTCCAGGAAAACCTGACCGCCGGCCAGATCGCCGAGCAGGTCGCGGCGATGGACGCGGTCGCCCGCGAGACCTTCGGGCGCGGCGTGACGAACGTGGTCTACATGGGCATGGGCGAGCCGCTCCAGAACTACGCGGCCGTCCTCCAGAGCACCGACCTGATCTGCGACGGCCTCGGCCTCTCCCCGAGGCGGATCACCGTCTCGACGGTCGGGCTCGCGCGGCGCATCCGCCAGCTCGCCGACGACCAGGCCGAGGGCCGCGCCAAGCCGTTCGGCCTCGCGATCAGCCTCCACGCGCCGACCGACCCGCAGCGGAGCGCCATCATGCCGGTCAACCGCTCCGAGAAGACCGACCTCCGCGCCCTGGGGGCGTCCGTCCGGCACTACTACGCGCAGACGGGCCGGCCGGTGACCTACGAGTACTGCATGTTCGCCGGCGTCAACGACGGCCTGGAGGACGCGCGCAACCTCGCCCGCATCGCGAGCTGGGCGCCGTGCAAGGTCAACCTCATCATGTACAACCCGGTCGACGGCACCGGCTTCGCACCCTCCGACGAGGACCGCCTCGACGCGTTCATCGGGGCGCTGGTGAAGCGGCGGGTGCGCGTGACGGTCCGGCGGAGCCGAGGCCAGGACATCGACGCGGCCTGCGGCCAGCTCGCGGTGGCGGAGGGGTAGAGCGCGGAGAGCGAAGGTGCTGCCGCCTCGAAGACGGCGCCACTCCGAGGCGGATCAAACCGCGCAGGAGCGCAGGAGCGCAC
>JBCCQJ010000249.1:0-6630 GCA_039024395.1 Bacteroidota bacterium
CCGGAGATGGACGGCCTGGAGGCGACGCGGGCGATCCGCTCCGACGGGGCGGTGCACCAGCCGCAGATCGTGGCGCTGACGGCGAACGCGATGGAGGGGGACCGCGAGCAGTGCCTGGCGGCGGGCTGCGACGACTACCTCTCGAAGCCGGTCGTCGTGGCCGCGCTGCGCGAGACCCTCCAGCGGGCCATGATCCACGCCGCGACGGTCTCCCGCTAAACGAGCACCGCCGGGCTGGAGGGATGCCGCGGGGCGGGCGAACCTGAGGGGCGGCGGCGGCGTCTTCGCAGCCCTTCGAGGTCCGTCGCATGTCTCTCCTCTCCGTCTACGACAGCGGCCGGTCGGTCGGCGGCCGGTGGGTCTGGCGCGCCCTCGACCTCCGCCTCGGGGCCGGCGAGCGGCTCGCGGTGGTGGGTCCCAGCGGGAGCGGAAAGACGCTGCTGCTGCGGGCACTGGCGGGGCTCGACCGCCTCGACGAAGGCGAGGTCCGCTGGGAGGGACGCGTCCCCGAGGCGGACGGCCTGCCAGCGCACCGGGCGCGCGTGGGCTACCTCTCCCAGACGCCGGCGCTGTTCGCGGGCACGGTGGCCGACAACCTCCGGGCGCCGTTCGACCTCGGCGTCCACGCCGGGCGGGCCTACGACCCCGAGGCGGCTTGCCGAGCCCTCGACCGCCTCGGGCGGCGCGCGGCCTTTCTGGACCAGGGCGTCGACGGCCTCTCCGGCGGCGAGCGCCAGCTCGCCCAGCTCCTCCGGGCGATGCAGGCGGCTCCGCAGGTGCTCCTCCTCGACGAGCCCACGGCGAGCCTCGACACCGCCGCGACGGCCGAGGTGGAGGCCCTCGTGGCCGACTACCTCGCCGCCGAGGCGGGCCGCGCGGCCGTCTGGACCAGCCACGACCCGGCCCAGCTCGACCGCGCGACCGATCGCCGCCTCAACCTCGCCGCGTTCGCCCCATGAGCCCCGTCGCCCCATGAGCACCATCGAGATCGGCGTCGGACAGCTCGTCCTCGCCGCGGCCCTCCTCGGGGTCAACCTGGGGCTGTCGGTGGCGCTGCGGCTGGGGATGGCCCGCTCGATCCTGATCGCGGCGACGCGGATGGTGGTGCAGCTCCTCCTGGTGGGGCTCGTGCTGGAGTGGGTGTTCGCGCAGCGGAGCCCGGTCGTCGTGATGGCGCTGGCGCTGCTGATGGCCGGGCTGGCCGGCGTGGCGGCGGTGCGGCGGACGGCCCGGCGCTTTCCCGGCATCTACTGGGACGCCCTCGTGTCGGTCCTCGGGGCCTCGTTCGTGGTGACCGGCGTGGCCGTCGTCGGCATCCTGCGCGTCGACCCGTGGTACGACCCTCAGTACCTGATCCCGCTCCACGGGATGCTCCTCGGCAACGCCCTCACAGGCATCTCGCTCGGCCTCGATCGCTTCATGGAGGGGTGCGTGGCGGGACGCTCCGAGGTGGAGGCCCGGCTGGCCCTCGGGGCGACCCGCTGGGAGGCCGCGCGCCCGCTCGTCCGCGAGGCGCTGCGGACGGGCATGATCCCGATCGTCAACGCGATGACGGTGATGGGCATCGTGAGCCTGCCCGGCATGATGACCGGCCAGATCCTCGCCGGCGCCGACCCGGCCGACGCGGTCCGCTACCAGGTGCTCATCACGTTCATGATCGCCGCGTGCGTGGCCCTGGCGACGCTGGGCGTGGTGCTGCTGGCCTACCGGGCACTGTTCTCGGAGCGCCACGAACTGAGGGCCGACCGCCTCGAGGCGGCGTAGAGCGGCAGGCAGGAAGGGGGCCGGTCTCCGTCTGGGGCGTAGGCCGTTGGACGTGGGTCCTGTGCGGTGCGGCGTGCCATGGACGGGGGCTACGCCCCACAAACTACGCACCGGCGGATCTATGCGAACGCCGCCTCGGGGTCGCGCGTGGGCGCGCCAGCCCGCGGCTCGGTGGCTGGCTCCGCCTCGGGGCCGAGCGCGGCGAGGTCGCGCACGTTCTTCTGCACCGTCACGGCGCCGAAGAGCGCCAGCACGAACGACATCCCGTAGAACCCCTTCTCGCTCAGCGCCAGCTTCGCGTTGAACAGCCCGACCACGAGGAGCACGAGCGCGGCGAGCACCGCCACCCAGCACAGCCCGAAGTACAGCGTCGTCACCTCGATCCCCTCGAGGCGGTCGCGGACCGACTTCTGGAGCGAGATCACGCCGAAGAGGCCGAACAGGAGGACGGTGAGGTAGTAGCCCTTCTCGTTGAGCATCATCTCGGCGTTCCAGAGCCCGATCATGAAGGCGACGGTGCCGGTGAGGAGGGCGATCCAGGCGGCGCCGACGTAGGCGGGCGTGGGGCGCAGGGGCGAGGTGATCATGCGTGGAGGTGTGGGTGCGAACCGCCCAAGCTCTGGCCCTGAGGCGGCCCCTCCGTGATGCGTGCGGACTACGCCGCGTGGTGCATCCGACCCCGAGGCGGTGCTGGACGCCGCGACCCGCTTCGGAGTGCCACCCCGCACCCACCGTGTCACCCTGAGCGGAGGGCGCAGCCCGGAGTCGAAGGGTCTCTGGTGCGAGAGGTCTGGCTGCTGTCGCCGAGAGCCTTGACCCCGAGGCGGTACGCGGCGAAGTGCTGGCGCCCTCGGGCTACACCGATGCCCGCCTCGGGGTCGAGCGTGGAGGTCGATGTGTCGCCCCCCTCCCAGCCTCCCCCCGCTGGGGGGAGGAGACTCCCAGACACCGAGGCGGTCGGCCCGAGGCGGTCTAGCCCTCGGCTCGCAGGACGGCGAGCGGTGGCTGCTGGAGCGCGCCCCGGCTCCCGACGAGCCCGACGACGACGGTCAGGAGCGGCACCACGACCAGGCCCCACGCCAGCCACGTCAGGTCGGGCCGGAACGGGATCTCGAAGGCGAACTGCGCCAGCGCCCACGCGCCGGCGACCGCCAGCAGGCCGCCCGTCAGCGCGGCCAGCACCCCGAGGAGGGCGTACTCGGCCGTCAGGATGCGGCGGACCTGCGCGCGGCTGGCGCCGAGCGTCCGCAGCATGACCGCCTCGCGGGTCCGCTGGGCGAGCGCCACGCGCACCGCCCCGGCCAGCACGACCAGCCCGGTGCCGACGGCGAAGAGGGCCATGAAGCGGAGCACGAACGCCACGCGCCCGATTACGCGGTCGACGACCGCCAGCACGTCGCGCACGTCGACCGCCGACACGTTCGGGAAGGCAGCCACGGCGTCCGACTGGAGCCGCGCGCTCGCCTCGGGGGTGCCGGCGCGCGTGAGCAGGATCGACGTCTGCGGCGCGTCGTCGAGCGGACCGGCCGGGAAGACGGCGAAGAAGTTGGGCTGGATGCGCGCCCAGTCGACCTCGCGGAGGCTCGTCACCACGCTCTCGACCTCGGCGCCGGCGACGTCCCACGTGATCTGGCTGCCCAGCCCGACGTCGAGGTCGAGCGCCAGCTCGGTCTCGATCGAGACGGGCACGACGCCCACCTCGGGGTCGACGGTGCCCTGGAAGGTCCCTTCGACGACGGTCTCCGAGTCGACCGTCTCGGCGCGGTAGGTCGAGCGGTACTCGCGGGTGACGGCCCAGCGCTCGGGCCCGCCCTCGGTGCCGGCGAACGTGTTGTCGGCCTGCTCGATGAGCGTGTCGCGGGGGACGCCGTCGATGGCGGCAATTCGCATCGACACGAGCGGGACCTCACCCAGGACCGGCAACCCCTGCGCCTCGACGAGCGAGCGGAGGCTGTCGCGCTGCGACGCCTGCACGTCGAAGAGGACCACGTCGGGCGCGTTCTCGCCGCTCGTGTCGGAGGGCAGCGTGATCTGCTCCAGGATCGAGCGCTGTACGAGGCCGAGTGCCAGCACGAGGAACACGCCCAGACCCATCGTCAAGAGCAGCACGAGCGTCTGGTTGCCCGGCGTGTAGAGGTTGGCGAGCCCCTGCCGCCACGCGTACGGCAGCGTGGGGCGCACGAGCCGCCGGAGCGTCCCGCGCACCAGCACGGCGACGAGCGCCAGGAGCCCGAACACGGCCGCCGTGCCGCCGACGAACGCCGCCGCGCCGATCCACGACTGCGTCTGCACGTAGGCAAAGCCCATCACCGCGCCGACGAGCGCGAGGGCCAGCAGGCCCCGCAGGGGGTCGACGCCCCGCGCCTCGGCATCCGCCCGGAGGGCGCGCAGCGGCGGCACGCGGCGCACGCGGACGAGCGGCAGCAGCGCGAACAAGAGCGCCGCCGCCAGCCCCACGCCGATCCCCTCCAGCACGGCGCGAGGCACGATGTCGTTCGCCACGTCGACGGGCAGGAAGCTGGCGAACACGATTGGCAACAGCCGCTGGACGCCCACGCCGAGCACGGCCCCGAGAACGGCGCCCACCAGGCCCAGCGCGAGCGCCTGCACGGCGTAGACCGCGAGCACGCGCGGCGACGACACGCCGAGGCACCGCAGCGTGGCCACCGTCTCGGCCTTCTCGCTCACGTACACGCTCACCGACGACGCCACGCCGATGCCCCCCAGCAACAGCGCCACGAAGCCGACGAGCGACAGGAACCGCGTGAGGTACGCCGAGGCCTCGGCCGCCTCCTCCTGCTCCTCGCCCACGGTGTCGAACCGCAGCTCAGCCGCCTCGAGACGAGGCACGGCCGCCCGGACGCCCGCCTCGGGGTCGTCGAACCGGAAGGCGACGGCATAGCGAAGGCGGCTCCCGAAGCCGAGCAGCGACTCGTCGATCTGGTCCAGCGGCAGGTACACGCGCGGCCCGACGAGCGCGGCGAGGTCGGTCTGGCCCGGCACCGCGTCGACGCGGCCGAGGATGGGATACGTCCGCCCGCCGACCTCGACCGAGTCGCCCACGGCGGCGTCCATCTGGATCAGGAGCGTCGCGTCGACGAGCGCGCCGGCGCCCTCGCGGAAGGCCTCGAGCCCCGAGGCGGGCGTCGTCTCGACGGTCCCGTAGAGCGGGAACGGCCCGTCGAGCGCGCGGATCTGCGTCAGCCGCGTCCGCCCCTCGCCGCCCGCCGAGGCGGGGAAGCGGGCCATCGACGGGAACGACGTCTCGCGCAGGACCGCGCCGGGGTTCTCGACCGCGATCGAGTCCAAGAGCGCCGTCGTCGAGTCGGGGAAGGCGGCACTGCGGCGGACCTCCAGGTCGGACCCGAACACCTCCTTGGCCTGCTCCTCGACCGCCCGCTCGAGGTTGATCCCGAACGAGCGGATCGCAACGAGCGCGGCCACGCCGAGGGCCATCGCGGAGACGTAGAGCGCCAGCCGGCGCCGCATCCCGCGGCTGTCCTGCCAGGCGAATCGGAGAGGGGAGAGGGCCACAGTCGGTGGGTCAGTGCGTCAGTGGACAGTGGGTCCGTGGAGCGTGTGCTCGTCGGCCGCGACCGCCTCGGGGGTAACTGCACCCCCCTCTCGCGTGTCATCCTGAGCGAGCGGAGCGAGTCGAAGGATCTCAGCCGCGCACAGCGTCCGGCCGAGCGCCCTCGTCAAGGCGGCGCCCTCCGGAGATCCTTCGACGGCGTTCGCTGCGCTCACTCTGCTCAGGATGAAACGTGGGGAGGGTCGTCTTCTACCCCGAGGCGGCGGGGCGGGCGAGGTCCGCCTCGGGGAGGGCGTCCGCCTCGGGGGCGGTGCCGTTGGCGGTCGGCCCCGAGGCGGTGTCCTCGACGACGCGTCCGCCCCGGAGGCGGACCGTCCGCTCGCAGCGCGAGGCCAGCTCCAGGTCGTGCGTCACGACGACGAGGGCGGTCCCGGCCTCCCGGTTGAGGTCGAACAGGAGCGCCTCGACGCGCGCGCCCGTCTCGGCGTCGAGGTTGCCCGTCGGCTCGTCGGCGAAGAGGAGGCGCGGGCGGCCCGAGAAGGCCCGCGCGAGCGCCACCCGCTGCTGCTCGCCGCCGGAGAGCTGCGTCGGGTAGTGGCCGGACCGGTCGGCCAGGCCGACGCGGTCGAGGAGGTCGAGCGCCGTCGCGCGGGCGCCCCGGTCGCCTCGGAGTTCGAGGGGCACGGCCACATTCTCGGCCGCCGTGAGCGTGGGCAGCAGGCGGAAGTTCTGGAACACGAACCCGACCGCCTCGGCGCGGAGCGCCGCCCGCTCGTCCTCGCCCAGCGGTCCGAGGTCGGTGCCCGCCAGGCGGACCGTCCCGCGCGTCGGCCGGTCGAGGCCGGCGCACAGGCCGAGGAGCGTCGTCTTGCCGCTCCCGCTCGGCCCCACGATCGCGCACGTCGCGCCCGCCTCGACGTCGAACGAGACGCCGTCGAGCACGGTCAGCGCGCGGCTGCCGCTCGTGAACGTCTTGGTGAGGTCGCGGACGGAGAGGACGGCGGACACAGAGCGCGGGGCGGGGGAGGCGGCCGTACGGCGCGCCGGCGCGCCGGGTTCGCGGACGGACCGTGGAGAACGGCGCGCCCCGTCGGCACCACGGAACAGCCCCGAGGCGTTTCGGGTGCATCCGAAAATCGACTCCGCCATGCGCCTCTTCGCTGCGTTGACCGCCGCCCTCGTCCTCGCCGGCTGCCAGGACGTCGACCCCGAGCCCGCCTCGGGGCGCGCCGAGGCGCCGCCGCCCGGCGCGACGGCCTCGCCCGAGTCTCCGCCTCCGCTCGAGCGCCCCGCCCCCGAGGCGGACGACCCCGAGGCGGGCGCCTCGGACGAGG
>JBCCQJ010000250.1:0-6599 GCA_039024395.1 Bacteroidota bacterium
GGCCGCCGCCCCCGAGGCGGAGCCGGCGTCCTACGACCTCGACACGTGTCTGCCGGCCAGCCTCCGCGGCCTCGACGCGACGTTCGACGAGACGGCGCGGGTCGAGCGTGCGGGGGTCGCCTTCGTGCTCCTCGAGGCGGTATCGCGCACGGCCTCGCGCGTCGAGATCGCCAACAGCTTCCGCCCGGTCCTGCTCCGCGTCGAGGCGGACGCCTGCGAGAGCCTCCTGCCCGAGCAGACGGACGCCTTCGACATTGGCAATCACGTCTCCGAGGCGGACGAGGCGGCGCTCTACCTCCAGAACACCGAGTGGAAGGCCGGCCGCGTCGGCGGCCTCGACGCCTACGTCGCCTTCCTCTTGCCCGACGGCGCCGAGACGCTCGTCGAGTGCGCGGACGACGACGACCTCGGGTTCTGCGTGATGCCGCCTCGGGCCGAGGCGCTCCGCACGCTTGGCGTGACGGTCTCCCTGTAAGCCAAGCGGTTCTTCCTACCACTCCCTTCCCTGGCGGTCACTCGCCTTCCCTGCTATGGACGAAGTCACCGGAACCCTCACCAATCCCTACCCTGGCGCGCCGATCACGAGCGACTTCGGGCCGCGCCGCGCGCCCGTCCCCGGCGCCTCGACCTTCCACTCGGGCCTCGACTACGGTGTCGCCATCGGCACGCCGACACGCGCGATGGATGGCGGCACGGTCATCTTCGCCGACCGGGCGGGCAGTGCGGGCAACGTGGTTGTGATCGACCACGGCAACGGCGCCTACACGCGCTACCTCCACCTCGACGGGTTCAACGTCAGGGTGGGCGACGTCGTCGAGCAGGGGCAGAACATCGCACCCTCGGGCAACACTGGCATCGGGACGGGTCCGCACGGGCACGTCGAGCTGCGGTTCGGGGGCGGCGCGACGGGCGACTTCCGAGGCGGCCCCGGCTCGACCGCGCGCGCG
Organism: Bacteroidota bacterium; assembly: GCA_039024395.1. GTDB lineage: Bacteria > Bacteroidota > Rhodothermia > Rhodothermales > Rubricoccaceae > Rubrivirga. The sequence goes on from JBCCQJ010000250.1 coordinate 948, forward strand.
GTCGACTTCGAGGACCTCATCGGCGGCAACTACGAGGACCGGATCGTGCTCCAGCAGGGCGACAAAGGGAGCGGCGTCGAGGCGCTCCAGCAGCAGCTCAAGGACGCCGGCTACGACCTGGGCACGGGCGGCCCCAACGGCGACGGCGTCGACGGCGACTACGGCGACCGCACCCGTCTCGCCGTCGAGGCCTTCCAGCGAGACCAGGGCTTCTCGGAGGACCAGATCGACGGCCGGTTCGGACCGCAGACGCGCGACGCGCTCGGGCAGGCCATCGGGCAGGAGCAGCCTGCTGACCCGGCGCCGGTCGACCCGGCGCCGGAGCCCGTCGACCCCACGCCGACTCCCGGTCCGGTCGACCCGGCGCCTCCCGCCTCGGGGGAGACGGTCCTCGACACGACGGGGCCGTTCGCGGCCGTCGGCCGTGCCGATCTCTTCGGCCCCGGCGCCCAGGGCGACACGACCCTGGGCGATCTCAACGCCGAGCAGTCGTACGCCCTCGGGCGCGCCGTCCTCGGCGACAGCTACGGCGCGGCCGCCCTCGAGGCGGTCGACCGCGAGCTGGGCGACGGGCAGGGCCTGTTCGTGACCCGGATGCTCGCGCTCGGGATGCACGAGGGCGGCCTCAACTTCGGCCGCATCAACCCCGACCCGGCGAGCGGCAACAACGTCGGCACGTTCCAGATCGGCGGGCGGGACTCGACGCCGGACCAGTCGCAGGGCAAGTACGCGCGGAGCCTCGACGAGGGCATCGCCACCTACGAGCGGCTGACCGGCGACACCGTCGACCGGGAGCAGCTCTCGCCGGCCGACCGCGACGTGCTCGCCCACATCGGGTACATGCGCGACCGGACGCAGGAAGCGTTCAACCCGCCGCTGGCCAACGACCAGCTCCTGATCGACGTCGGCAGCGCGGACGTCCAGGGCGAGGACCTCGTGCGGCTGATGCACCGCGAGGTGCAGGGCGGCATCCGGCCGATCGGCGAGAGCGTCCGCGACTGGACGACGCCCGGCTCGGGCCTGCCCGTCGACCTCGCCGCCGTCGAGGCGCGGGCGCAGGAGCCCGACGCGACGCGTACCGAGCCGGCGCTGCCCACGCTCCAGGGGCCGCACCCGAGCTACAGCCCGGCCGCCGAGGAGGTGCAGGCCGCGCTCGTGGCCGCTGGCTACGACCTCGGCACGAGCGGCCCCAATGGCGACGGCGTCGACGGCGACTACGGCGGCCGCACGCGGCAGGCCGTCGAGGACTTCCAGCGCGACAACGACCTGGACGTCGACGGCGTCGTCGGGGCCAGGACCTGGGCGGTGCTCGCGACCTACCGCAGCGAGGAGATCGCGGCGCCTGCGCCCACCGACCCCGTGACAGGCCCCGCACCCGTCGAGCCCTCGCCGACGGAGCCCACCGAGCCGGCTCGCCCGTCGCTCGGCGACGCCGCGCCCGAGGCGTACTCCGTCCGTCAGTTCGAGGACACCATCGCCGTCGGCACATGGAGCGAGGAGGCCGCGCGCGTCCAGCCGTCGGCCGACGAGGTGCGCTGGGTGGCCGACACCGAGGCGGCGGGCAACCCGCAGCTCCAGGTGACGCTCCCGGGCACCGTCGACCCGACCACCTCGGAGATCGTCGCGCGGCCGGGCTCGCCCCTCGAGGCGGTCCTCGCACAGTCGCCCGACGGCGTCCAGATCCGGACCGCGACACAGACCCTGCCCGACGGGCAGACCTCGACCGGGTCGTACGTCCTGATCGACGAGGCGGCTGTCCTGGCCGCGGGCTACCCGTCGCTCGACGCGTTCGCCGAGAGCGTCCGCGAGGACCTCGCCGTGCAGGCCGCTGCGCCCGCCGCCTCGGTGGACCCGGCCGACCAGGCCGCCGCCGACCGCGCGCTCGTCGACGCCGACCCCGAGAATGCGGCGTACCTCCAGCAGGCGAACGGCCTCGTCCGCAACCTGCTCAACGAGAGCGTGGGCTCCGGCCCCGAGGTGATGGAGGCCCTCCGCACGGCGTCGCGCGAGAACGGGACGGGCCTCACCGACGCCGACGTGCGCGAGACGCTCTCGGGCTTCGAGAACGCCGACCGCCTCTCTGACCTGGAGGTCTCGGTGATCGGCTCGACGCTCCGCGCCCGCGCCGAGATCGCGGAGCACTCGCCCGACCTCGTCGACGCCGTCGACCGCCTCGACGCCGCCTCGGCGCCCGCCCCCGAGGCGGTGCAGGGCGACGGCGCCATGCAAGAGGTCGACGCCCTGCGCGTCAACGTCGACCCGGCGCCGGTCGGCGTCGAGCGGTAGGACGCGCCGCCTCGGGGTGCGCCGCGCCGGCGGCCCCGAGGCGGTGGGCTGGGTCCCGGCAGGGCTCTATGCACCTCCGCCGAACTGCCGCGTCGAGTGGAAGACGGAAAGCACCTCGACCTCGTCGGCATCCGTCACGATGTGGAAGATCCGGTAGCCACGGTACACGATCTCACGGAGGTCGGGGTCTCCGATCTCAGGAACAGCCCGCCCTGACTGCGGGAAGGTTTCGAGGCGTTCGACGGCCTCGAACGCGCCGTCTACGAAGGCCTGGGCATAGGCGGGGGCTTCGCGCGCGAGGTAGTCGCCGATCGCCCGGAGGTCAGAGAGTGCTTGCGGCGACCAGATTACTCGTGCCACCGCTTCATCTGTCGCTTCGCCTCCTCGTGCGGGATGCCCTCTCCGGCGGAGATCTGCGCTCGGCCCCGCTCGATCTTTTGAAGGATGTAGACCCGCTCCATGACGTCGTCGAAGGAGGCGTCGCTGGGCATCTCCTCGACGGCGCGGAGGACGCGGTCACGGACGGTCGTCGCTGGCATGGCGGGGTGGGTATGGAGGCGTAAGAAGCTGTTTGGTGAGGGGACGCGACACCGAGGCCGAGCGAGGGCGTCCGCCGCAAGGAGCGCGAAACAGCCTTAGCGCGAGCTCGCCCCGCCCGAATGGGGCGGGTGCGATGGAGCGCGACATAGCGGAGGGCGGCCGCAGCCGGCCGCAGGGTGCGATTCGCTCTCGCCAAACAGCTCCCAAAACCTACGTCTGAGGAACGGGCTCCGTTTCTTGCGCCGCATCGGGGCGTGCCGCGCCGGCGGCCCCGAGGCGGCGGCCCCGAGGTGGGCTCCTAGCTGCTGTACATCGTCGCCTCCACGCGCGAGACGTCGCCGCGGGCGAGGTCGGCCTTGTGGATCACCACATAGAGGTCGCCCGCGTCTCCCCACTGCATGCCGCCGCGGCTGCGGACGGTCAGCAGTGTCAGCCAGTCCGCCGGGTCGCCGCCGACGGCCAGCGCCACCTCGGTCTCGGGCAGCTCGTGCTGGCTGAACCCGTAGCCGCCCGCCTCGTGGTCGGGCTCGTTCGCCTCCACGTTCTCGTCGACGCCCTGGTAGGCCTCGATGAACGCCTCGCGCTCCGCCTCGGGGCCGGGCAGCGCGGCGCGGAAGTGGTAGGCGTTCTGGCGGAGCGGGTAGGAGGGCGGCAGGCTCACGATGGGCTCGGCCGTGACGTCCATCCGCTCGTACGCCGGTCCGACCATCTCGAAATAGTCGTCGCGGTCGAACTGGAACCGGTCGCCCGACGCCAGCGCCTCGGGCGGGCCGTCGTAGTGGCGGACAACGATCGTCGGGTAGTCCAACTTGTCGCCGTAGAGGTCGTGGAGCGTCGAGAGGAAGACGTAGAGCACGCCCGTCCGGGGGAGGTAGTCCTGGAGGGGCGCCAGCGCCTCGCAGTCGAGCTGAGCGATGAACTCGTAGACGGTCTCCTTGCCGTCGTGGTAGCCCGACGTGAACCGCGGGTACTCCCAGTTGGCCGGCAGGTCGGGCATGCCGCCGAAGCGCGTCGCCCCGAGGCGGTCGTCGGGTGGCGACTCGGTCCTGCGGAAGCCGATAGCCGGTCGCGCCGTCGCGAGGAGGAACGGCCGGACGCGCGGGTCGAGGTCGGGCGTCTCGTCGAGGATCGCGTCGAGCTGGGCGATCCGGCGGTCGTCGAGGCGGTACGCCGCCTCGGGGTAGCCGGCCTCGGCGCCGGGGAAGGGGCGGGGCAGGAGCCGCTGGCGCTCGGCGATCGACAGGTCCAGCCAGGAGACCGAGCGGATCGCCTCGGGGAGGGCCTCGAGCGGATTCCCCTTGAGGGCGAGGCGGTCGAGCGCGGGCAGGTCGGCGAGCGAGGCCGGGACGGTTGTGAGCTGGTTCCGGCTCAGGTCGAGCGACTTCAGGGCCGGGAGGTCCATCGCCTCGGGGAGCGCCGCGAGCCGGTTGCCGGGCAGCGACAGGTGGGCGAGGCGCGGGAGCCGCCACACCGCCTCGGGGACCGCCTCGAGCTGGCACATCCCGACCGTCAGCATCTCCAGATTCTCGAGGTGGCCGATCTCGTCCGGCAGCGTGTCGAGGGCGGCGCCGTTGATCGCGAGCCGCGTCAGCCCTCCGAGGCGGCCGATCTCAGGCGTGAGGTCGCGGAGCGGCAGCGCCGAGCCGTAGGCGTTGTGGTTGACGATGGTCAGCGACGTGAGCGCCCCGAGGCGGAGGATCTCGGGCGGGAGCGTCTCGAACTCGGGGGCATTCAGCGTGAGACTCTGGATGAGGTCTGGCGGCGCGTGGGCGATCTCGTCGAGGCTGCCGAAGACGTAGCCGCCCCAGTCGATCGTCTCCAGGTCGAGCGGCACGTCGATCTCGACCTCGAAGCTCGGACGGTTCACGAGGAACGGCTCCCCGAACGTGCCGTGGATGCTCGCCCGGCCGTCGGCGAAGGCGACCTCGCCGTTGAACTCCAGGCGGTAGTCGTCGCCCTCGGTGCGGAACTGGACGCGGATGTCCCCCGCGCGGCTGTTGCGGATCTCGAACCGGCCCTCGGGCACGCCGCCCGGCCCGTAGACGCCGCGCGCCCCGAGGTGGAACGTGAGGAGGCCCTTGCGGTGGTACTCGCTCAGCAGGCCGGCCCGGCGCGCCGTCTTGGGGCGGGTCGCGCGGACGCCGACCTCGAGCTGCAAGCTGCCGCTGGCGTACGACGGGACGGTGCAGGTGGCGTGGTCGAGGTCGAACGCGAGCGTTCCGATGCGGACGTGGGGGGCGGACATGGCAGCGGGAGGGAGACTCCTGGGAAGATCCCCTCGCTCGCTGACAACCGTGAGGCTCGCCCTCTGCGCGACGCTGGCTTCCTACACGACGGACGGGTGCAGGGGACGACCGATCCGTTCGGAGAGGCCACCAGGATCTCCGAGCAGTTCTGCAGTGCGAGCGCGGCCTTTAGCCGAGCCACTCGAACAACGCCCTGACGACCTCCGGCCGACGGTCTACGCGCTTCCCGTCCGGCAACGTCTCCTGGAACCGGTGGTCGGCGGGCCACGCCCGGTACGTCAGGTTCTCCTTCCCCGCGAGCAGGAACGCGATCGGCAGGTAGTCCGCGCTCTCGACCGGCGAGGCCGTGTCGTGGACCCCGACGCCGACGAACACCGGGACGTCGAGCGACAAGAACGCACCGAGCGGCGGCTCGAAGAACGACGACCACCGGCGGTAGCTGTGGCCCCTCCAGAGGCTGTCGGCCGACGCGGGTGCCGCCTCGATCCGGCCGACCTGGTCATGGAGCGCGGCGATCCGCGCCTCTCCCTGCTCGAACGTCATACCATTTCGCCGAGATCCTCCGGGGGCTGACGCTGGA
>JBCCQJ010000251.1:0-6560 GCA_039024395.1 Bacteroidota bacterium
CTCCCGACCTCCCCCCGCTGGGGGGAGGAGATTCGTGGACACCGAGGCGGTCGGCTCCGAGGCGAGGGGCCCGAAGCTGGCACCCTCTGGCCGTCGTCCGTGGTTGGTCGTCCGTCGTCCCCCGAAGGCCCGCCTCGGGGCCACGACGCCCCGTTCCCTTTGCTGACGGACCTGTGAAACGTGCCCTCCTGATCGTGCTCGCGGCCGTCGCCGCCCTCACCCAACTGGCCGTGCTGGACCGGCTCGTGAAGCGCTATCTCTCCGTCGCGTGGCTCACCCTGCTGGTCGCCGCCTCGGGGTCGGCGCAGCCCCGGAATGTGGTCGTCATCCTGTCTGACGACCACCGCTTCGACTTCATGGGCTTCCACCCCGACGCCCCCGACTGGCTCCGGACCCCCCACATGGACCGGATGCGCGCCGAGGGCACCCACCTCGAGAACGCCTTCGTCACGACCTCGCTCTGCTCCCCGAGCCGGGCGTCCATCCTCACCGGCCAGTACGCCCACAACCACGGCGTCGTCGACAACACGAGCCCGATCCCCGAGGGCACGCGCTTTTTCCCGCAGGACCTCCAGGCGGCCGGCTACGAGACGGCCTACGTCGGCAAGTGGCACATGGGCGAGGTCGACGACGCGCCGCAGCCCGGGTTCGACCGCTGGGTCTCGTTCCGCGGGCAGGGCCCCTACTTCGACCCGCTCCTGAACATCGACGGGACGCAGGTGCCGCACGAGGGGTACACGACCGACCTGCTGACGGACTACGCCGTCGCGTGGCTCGACGGCCGCGAGGGCGACCGCCCGTTCTACCTCCAGCTCTCGCACAAGGCCGTCCACGCCGAGTTCAGCCCGGCCCCCCGGCACGCCGGCGCCTACGCCGACGTCTCGATCCCGTACCCGGCCACGTTCTACCGGACCGAGCGGAACACGCTCGGCAAGCCGCACTGGGTGCGGGCGCAGCGGGGGAGCTGGCACGGCGTCGACTTCATGTTCCACGGCGACCTCGGGCCGGGCCTCGACGGGTTCGACACCTTCTACCGCCGCTACACCGAGACGCTGCTGGCCCTCGACGAGTCGGTCGGCCGCGTGCTCGACGCGCTCGTGGCCAACGGGCTCGCCGAGAGCACGCTCGTGCTCTACCTCGGCGACAACGGGTTCCTGCTCGGCGAGCACGGCCTGATCGACAAGCGGAACGCCTACGAGGAGTCGATCCGGATCCCGATGCTCGCCTGGGCGCCCGGCTTCATCGAGGCGGGCTCGACGGTCGGTGGCCTCGTCCGCAACCTCGACCTCGCGCCGACCTTCCTGGAGCTGACCGGCGCCGACAGCCCGATCGACATGGACGGCGCCTCGTTCCTGGACCTGCTCGCGGGCGGCGCCAGCGGGAGCGACCGGGAGTTCCTCTACGAGTACTACTGGGAGTACGCCTTCCCCCACACGCCGACCACGTTCGCCCTCCGCGGCGCCCGCTACAAGTTCGTCTACTACCACGGCGTCTGGGACACCGAGGAGCTCTACGACATCGTGGCCGACCCCGAGGAGACGACGAACCTCGCGCCGGCCATGCCCGAGCTGGCGGCCGAGATGCGCGAGCGTCTGTTCGACCGGCTCGAAGAGGACGGCGCGATGCGCGTGCCCATGCGCCGTGGCAACTGGAACGCGGACGACCGCCTGCTCTACGACTGAGATGACGAGCGTGCGTGCATGGAAGGGGAGGGGGGCAGACGCCGGGGCGCGTCCGGACGTTGCGCCTGCTGACGGGCCGTCGCGTCTCCTCCAGACGGATACGGGGCGTTCGGATACGGGGCGTTCGGATACGGGGCGTTCGGATACGGGGCGTCCGGTGCGCGCGAGGGGCCGCGGCCTGGCACCCCTCCCACGCCCGCGCACGCCCGTGCTCCTCGCCGTACTGACGGTCACGCTCGCGACGGCCGCCAGCGCGCAGACACCCGCGCCGCGCGCGGCGCCCGACACGCTCACCGTCGCCACGCTCAACATCTGGCACGACCGGAACGACTGGCCGACGCGCCTCGACCTGATCGTCCGCGACCTCCAGGCGCTCCGGCCAGACGTGCTCCTGCTCCAGGAGGTCTTGCAGAGAGAGGGGCTCCCGAACCAGGCCCAGACGCTCGCCGACGCGCTCGGCCTGCCGCACGTCCACTTTGTCTCGACCGACCCGCCCGAGGCGGTCCACCGCTACGGGAACGCCATTGTCTCGCGGCACCCGTTTGCGGAGACGGCCGGCGCGCTCCTCCCGCCGCTCGACGCCTACCGGACGGCCGCGCTCGCCCGGCTCGACGTGGGCGGCCGGCCGGTCCGCGTCGTCTCGACCCACCTCCACAACCCGCCGACGCCCGAGGGCGCCGGCGTGCGCGCGATGGAGATCCGCCACCTGCTCGCGTTCGTCGACTCGACCGGCGGCGACGCCCCGCTCGTCCTCGGCGGCGACTTCAACGCGACGCCCGACGCGCCCGAGATGCGGATGCTCGACGGCTTCCGCGACCTCGGCGGCGCCGGCGTCACCTACGGCCCGGCCTACGGCGCCGGCGTCGGCCGCCGGATCGACTACCTCTTCGCCGCCGCCGACCCCCGGCTCGTCGCGGTCGAGGCCGGCCGCGCGCTCGACCGCCCCGACGCCCAGGGCCGCTACCCCAGCGACCACTTCGCCGTCTACGCCCGCTTCGTGCTTCCATGACCCGTCTGCTCCTTGCCCTCGCCCTCCTCGGGGTCGCCGCCTGCGCGTCGCCCGAGCCCGTCGCTCCGCCGCCCGGCCCAGCCGCCGCCTCGGACGGCCCCCTCGTCGCCGACGAGGTGCTGATGGCGGGGCCGGTGCGGGCCGACAATTTCATGCTCTCGGCCGAGCAGGAGGCCTTCCTCGACACCCTCCAGCACCGCACGTTCCGCTGGTTCTGGGAGACGACGCCCGAGAACGGGCTCGTCCACGACCGCTGGCCGAGCCGCGACTTTTCCAGCATTGCGGCCATCGGGTTCGGGCTCACGGGCTACGGCATCGGCGCCGAGCGCGGCTACGTCACCCGCGCCGAGGCGGCCGAGCGGACCCTGACCACGCTCCGCTACCTCTACACGCGGCCGCAGGGGCCGCAGCAGGTCGGCACGGCCGGCCACCGCGGCTACTTCTACCACTTCCTCGAGTACGACGACGGCACGCGCTTCCGCGGCACCGAGCTGTCGACGATCGACACGGCGCTCTTGATGGCCGGCGTGCTGTTCTCGCGCGAGTACTTCGACGGCGACGCCGGCCCCGAGGCGGACATCCGGGCCTACGCCGACTCGCTCTACCAGCGCGTCGAGTGGCCGTGGGTGCGCAACGAGGGCGCGACGGTGGTGTCGATGGGCTGGCACCCCGAGAGCCAGTTCATCCCGGCCGAGTGGGACGCCTACAACGAGGCCATGATCCTCTACGTCCTCGGGCTCGGCTCGCCCACGCACCCGCTCGACGAGGCCGTCTGGCCGGCGTGGACGGAGGGCTACAACTGGGAGGACTTCTACGGCTACGAGCACGTCAACTTCACGCCCCTCTTCGGCCACCAGTACTCGCACCTGTTCGTCGACTTCCGGGGCATCCAGGACGACTGGATGCGCGAGAAGTCGGCCGAGCTGGGCGAGCCCTTCGACTACTTCGAGAACAGCCGCCGGGCGACGCTGAGCCAGCGCGCCTACGCGATCGACAACCCGCGCGGCTGGCAGGGGTACTCGGACCTGATCTGGGGCCTGACGGCGTGCGACGGCCCGGCCGACGTCACGCTCCCGTACAACGGCGAGGACCGCCGGTTCTACACCTACTGGGCGCGCGGCGCGAGCGCGCTCTGGGCCAACGACGACGGCACGATCACGCCGACGGCCGCTGGCGGCTCGATCCCGTTCGCCCCTGAGATCACGATCCCAGCGCTGATGGAAATGGCCCGCCTGTACCCCGGCGACCTGTGGACCGAGGACTACGGCTTCCGCGACGCCTTCAACCCGTCGTTCACCTACGACGTCCCGGTCAAGCGGAACTCGGAGGTCACCGACCGCGGATGGTTCGACCACGACTACCTGGGCATCGACCAGGGGCCGATCCTCATCATGGCCGAGAACTACCGGACGGGCCTCGTCTGGGAGACCCTCAAGAAGAGCCCCTACCTCGTGCGCGGCCTCCGGCGGGCCGGCTTCGAGGGCGGCTGGCTCGACGGCGCCCGCGCCGAGGCGGTCGCGCCGATCGCGTTCCCGCCCACCGCCTCGGGGCCGGAGGACGACCGCCGGCTGATCGTGGTCCTCGGCTCGTCGACGGCCGAGGGCTTCGGGCCGTCGGCCTCCGACAGCACATGGGTGGGCCGGCTGCGGACCCACCTCGAGGCGGTTGCTCCGGGCCTCGACGTGCTCAACCTGGCGCGCGGCGGCTACTCGACGTACCACATCCTGCCCGCCGGCTCGCCCGCGCCGCCGACGATCAACGGGGCGCCAGACCTCAACCGCAACATCGACGCGGCGCTCGCGCGCGACCCGGTCGCCATCGTCGTCGGGATGACGTCGAACGACGCGGCGTACGGGTTCGCCAACGCCGAGCAGCAGGACAACTTCGAGGCCGTCGCGGCCCGCGCCGAGGCGGCCGGCGTGCCGCTCTTCGTCACCACGACCGCCCCGCGCAACTTCGACGAGACCGCGCGTGCGCGGCAGGTGGCCGTTCGCGACTGGATCCTGGGCCGCTTCGGCGACCGCGCCGTCGACGTGTGGACCGGCGTCGCGCGTCCCGATGGCACGCTCGACCCGCGCTTCGACATGGGCGACGGGGTGCACCAGAACGACGCCGGCCACCGGCTCATCTTCCAACGCATCCTCGCGGCCGGCCTCGTCGACGCCGCCCGCGCCGAGGCCGCCACCGAGAGCGGTTCGCGCTGAGGTGCGGTGTGCGCATCTCGCCGGAACCGGTCGCTACGTTCAGGAAAAGGCATTTCTGATCCACTGACGTACTGAAGCACTGCTCCACTGACTCTCGCCCGCCGCCTCGATGTCTCGCCGCCCGCCCGTCCTCGCCCTCCGGCTCGCCCTCGCGGTGGCCACGCTCCTGGCCGCCTCGGGGTGCGGCCCCGAGGCGGACGGCGAGGTCGTGCTCGAGTTCTGGGCCATGGGCGCCGAGGGCGAGAACGTGCAGTCGCTTGTCGACCGGTTCGAGGCCGAGCACCCGGGCATCCGCGTCGAGGTGCAGCAGCAGCCCTGGACCTCGGCCCACGAGAAGCTGCTGACGGCCTTCGCCGGCCGCTCGACGCCCGACGTGTCGCAGATGGGCACGACCTGGATCGCCGAGATGGAGGCCCTCGGGGCGCTCGCCGACCTCGGGCCGTACGTCGAAGCCAGCCCCGAGGTGGACGCCGCCGACTACTTCGCCGGCGCCTGGGACACGAACGTGATCGAGGGCCACCTGCGGGGCGTCCCGTGGTACGTCGACACGCGGGTCCTCTTCTACCGCGCCGACCTCTTCGCCGAGGCGGGCGTCGACGACCTCCCCGTGACGTGGGCCGACTGGGCGGACGCCATGCGCCGCGTGCAGGCCGTCCAGCCCGAGGGCGCCTACCCGATCCTGCTGCCGGTCAACGAGTTCGAGCCGCCGCTTATCCTCGCGCTCAACACGGCCGACCTGCTGCGCGACGGCGACCGCTACGGCAACTTTCGCAGCGAGGGCTTCCTGCGCGCGTTCGGCTTCTACATCGGCCTCTTCCGCGACGGCCTGGCGCCGGCCACCTCGGGGACCGAGATCTCGAACCTCTACCAAGAGTTTGCGCGGGGCCAGTTCGCGAGCTACATCACCGGCCCGTGGAACATCGGGGAGTTCCGGCGGCGCCTGCCCGACAGCCTCCAGGGCGCCTGGGCCACGGCGCCGCTGCCCGGCCCCGAGGCGGGCACGCCGGGCGTGTCGGTCGCCGGCGGCTCGAGCCTCGTCGTCTTCGACCGGAGCCCGCACAAGGCCGAGGCGTGGGCGCTCGTCGAGTTCCTCTCCCGCCCCGACGTCCAGATCGCGTTCAACGAGATCACGGGCAACCTGCCGCCGCGCGAGTCGGCCTGGGCCGCCTCGGGGCTGGCCGACGACGACCGCACGCGGGCGTTCCGCGACCAGCTCCGGCACGTCCGCCCGACGCCCAAGGTGCCCGAGCAGGAGCGCATCGCGCAGACCATCCGCGCCTACGCCGAGTTCGCCGCGCGCGGCGAGATGACGGTCGAGGAGGCCGCCGCCCGCCTCGACGCCGACGTCGACCGGATCCTCGAAAAACGCCGCTACCTCCTCGACCGCGAGGCGGACGGATGACCGAGACCCTTCCACGTGTCATCCCGAGCGGAGGGCAGAGCCCGGAGCCGAGGGATCTCCGGCACGCACAGCGCGAGGACGGAGCGCGGCCCCGAGGCGGCTGCACCGAGGCGGCCATTGTGGAGTCCCCTCTTCCGTGGGGAGAGGGGGAGGGGACCCGCCTCGGAGGCGGGCGTAGCGCTCGATTCATCGCCCCCCTCCCGGCCTCCCCCCGCTGGGGGGAGGAGACGCATGGACACCGGTGCGGCCGTTCCCGAGGCGGC
>JBCCQJ010000252.1:0-6464 GCA_039024395.1 Bacteroidota bacterium
GCCAGAGCATCGGGCGAGGAGGGGAACGCCGTGGGGGCCGTCAGGGGCCTCGCGCAGCCAGGACCCGGATTCACGTGACAGGGCCTAGACACGCGCGCGCCCCGCCTCGGGGCGTCGAGGCGGGGCGCGCAGCGTCCGGGGGGAGGATCGGGCTAGACGCTCTCGCAGGCCGTGTTGGCGAGGCCGGCGTCCCAGCAGGCGCGCGCGCCGCCGTTGTAGTCGTCGGCCTCGATGAAGCCGGCGTTCGTCTCGGTGTCCCACTCGACGAGCGTCCGCACCCCGTCGGCGTCGACGAAGTCGAAGGTGCGCATGGCGCCGTCGGTCTCGTAGCGGACCGACGTGCCCGCCTCGGGACGGCCCTCGGGCACGGCGAAGGTGACCTCCGGCGTGTCGTCGACGTCGAACTCGGCCGTCAGCATGGCGGCGTCGACATCGGGGTCGAACAGGCGCCACGTGCCCTCCTGGCCGTCGAACGACGTCGACGCGGTGTAGAGCGTGAGCGGGCCGTCCTCGACGTCGTCGGACGTGTTCTCGACCGTGAGCCTCCAGTTGATGCGCGAGCCGGAGGCGTCGGCCAGGAGGCGGATCTCGACGTCGTTGTCGACCGCGTCGACGGTGTTCTCCCAGACGAACGTCTCGCCGTCGTCGCCGGCGACGGGGTCGACCTGCGTGGCGGCACGCGTGGCCGCCTCGGGGAGGACGAGGTTGAGGCCGATGATCGTCGTCACGACGCCGACGCGCACGGTGGCGTTGAGGAAGTGGGGACCCGCCGCGACGCGGGCGTTGTCGTCGGGGAAGGCGTCGAGGTCGATGGCGAAGGCCGCCGGGGCGATCACCTCGGGCGGCCCGTCGGGGCTGTTCGAGTCACAGCCCACGAGCACGACGCCGAGGGCGAGGACGGTAAGAAGTCGATGCATGAGACAGAAATGTGGTGGAGGTCCAGGGGCCAGCGGGGAGATCGGCAGGGATCGCCCGGCCTTGAATCGGGGACGGCCGAGGGGGCGCGAGGGTTACACCGAGCGCAGGCCGTCCCACGGCGCATCGCGCGGGTGCCGCGGCGACAGGACCGCGCGGCCGAGGCTCGCGGGACCGCGCCGCCACGACGCCGTCTCTCGCTGGAGGCGCCGCCACGCCCGTCCCGACACCCCGGCCGCGTAGCGGGGCACGCCCACCCCGAGGCGGCGCGCGTGGAACGCGGCCGACCGAAGACCGCCTCGGGCGTCGGCGATCCCCGCCTCGGTGATCTGGACCGAGCGCGGCATCGAGCGCCAGGACGGAACCGAGAAGAAGGGCGCGTCCTTCGCCCCGAGGAGGTGGTAGGCGATCCGCTCCTCGCCCGTCGCGGCATCGGTCAGGACGCCGTCGTCCCACCGGAAGGCGAACGCCTTGCGCCGAGGGTCCGGCTCGGCCAGCAGCTCCGGGTGGACCCACCGGAGGTCGCCGACCGCGTGGCCCTCGGCGAGAACGTCCCACAGGCTCGTCCGCATTCCTCCCCTCCACAGCTCCGAGAAGCTGCGCGGCCGGTCCCACCGGCTGCACGACTCGTCGAAGTCGTGGTACGCGGTCGAGCCGAGGGTGTCCTCGATGTCGGGCGCGCGCAGGAAGAGGCGGGCGTTTTCGGGCGTGTTGCGGAACACGGTGAACGTGGCCGAGAGACACCGCTCGCGGAACGAGAGCACGTCGGCCGAGCCGACGTGGGGTCGCAGGAGCGGCAGGATGCGCCCCCACAGGAGGTCGATGTCGCTGTAGGCCCAGTGCGTGAAGCCGCGAAGCGCGGAGGCGAAGGCCAGCCCGAAGGCCGGCCGCACGTCGCACACCTTGAGCGACGCCGTCAGGCCGACGCGGAACCCGAGGGCGCTCTGGAGCCGGTCGGCCAACTCGCCGAGCGTCATGCGGAGCCACGTCACGTTGGGCGGAAGCTCGGACGGCCGCGCCTGGTCGGAGATGAACAGGAACCGGACCTCCGGGTTGTGGCGGCACGTGTCGAGGTAGAGCCTCGCGTACGCCGGCAGCGGCGCGAAGTACGTGTTGATGACGCACAGCGAGAGGTCTCGGTCCAGGCCGGCCATGGGCACGCGAGCAGTTCCAGCCCCACGATCCCCCATCGGAACACCACGGCTTCCGCCCGCCGCTTCACCGCACGGCTTTGTCGGCTAACGGCTCCGAATCCGTCTGTCCATCTCGGCCTGCCCGCACCCCGCGGAGGCCGGCCGGCGCGGCGATTCCCCGGCGCGGCCGGAACCTCTCGTCCGCGCGGCGATCCACACGCCCGTCCTCACTCTCTGGCTCTGCGATGGCTCGGTCCGCCTCCACCTCCACGCCCGCTCGCGCCTCGGGCACGTTCGACCTCGCCCCCGGCCTGACCGTCCACCGCCTCGGGTTCGGGGCGATGCGCATCACCGGCGACGGCGTGTGGGGGCCGCCAGCCGACCCCGAGGCGGCGCGCGCGGTCCTCCGCCGCACGCTCGACCTCGGGATCGACTTCATCGACACCGCCGACGCCTACGGGCCGGACGTCTCGGAAACCCTCATCGCCGAGACGCTCCACCCCTACCCCGAGGGCCTCGTGATCGCCACCAAGGGCGGGCTCACGCGGCAGGGACCGAGCCAGTGGGCGCCCGTCGGCCGCCCGACATACCTGCGCCAGTGCGTCGAGATGTCGCTGCGGCGCCTCCGGGTGGAGACGATCGACCTCTGGCAGCTCCACCGGATCGACGGCCAGGTCCCGGCCGCCGACCAGTTCGGCGAGATCGCCCGGTTCGTGGACGAGGGCAAGGTGCGGTCGGTCGGCCTGAGCGAGGTGGGCGTCGCCGAGATCGAGGCGGCGCAGGACGCCGGGCTGACCGTGGCGACGGTCCAGAACCGCTACAGCCTCGGCCACCGCGAGCACGAGGACGTGGTCGACCATTGCGACGCGCAGGGCATCGGCTTCATCCCCTGGTACCCGCTCGACGCCGGCAAGCTCTCCGACAGCGATGTCCTCACCGAGGCGGCCGACCGCCTCGGGGCCTCGCACGCCCAGATCGCGCTGGCGTGGCTGCTCCGCCGGTCCGCCACGATGCTGCCGATCCCGGGCACGTCGCGCGTGGCACACCTGGAGGAGAACACGGCCGCGGCCGAGATCGACCTCCCCGACGACCTGTTCGAGGCACTCGACGCGGCCACGCGGGAGACGGCGTAAGAAGCGGTTCGGATTCACGCGTTCGGGCTCCGAGCGGCTGCGACCCCGCCCGTTCGGCGTCGCCCTCTATCGCGCCCGCCCCATTCGGGCGGGGCTAGCGGACCCGGCCGAGGTCCGGCCGGCTACGGCGGCTTCGGGCTCCCGGCCCGACCGGGATCTCGCTCGCTCTCGCCTACCGCAACCGAAACCCGAACCGCTTCTAGCGTGCTCTGCGTCGCTGTTCGGTGCGCCGAGGTTGACAGTTCAGGGTTCGGAGTTCAGGGTTCGTACCGAAGCGGGACCGGATCGAACCCCGAACTCTGAACCCCGAACCTCCTCTGCACGTGACGACTCTGCAAGCCGCTCTAGGCCCTTGACGGAGCCCCCGAGGCGGGCGTCTTTGGGAGCGTGCGCGTGCTCCTCCTGCTGCTGACCGCCTCGGTGATGGCCCCGGCGCTGGCCCAGACGGCCACCGTCGAGGGGACCGTCCGCGATGCGGAGGGGCTGCCGCTCGCCGGGGCGAGCGTCTACCTCTCGGGCACCACGCACGGCGACGCCGCCGACGCCGAGGGCCGGTTCCGCATCGAGGCGGTGCCGCCAGGCCTCTACCGCCTCGTGGCGTCGCTCGTCGGCTACACGGCGGCGACGGAAGACCTCCGGCTCTCGCCCTACGAGACGGCGCGGGCCTCGCTCCGCCTCGACGCCGCGACGCTCGACCTGGGCGCCATCGCCGTCGGGGCAGAGCGCGACCGCCGCCGGCCCCGCAAGCTGGCGTGGTTCACGCGGGTCCTCCTCGGCGAGTCGGCGAACGCCACCGAGACGACGATTCTCAACCCCGAGGTGCTCGACCTCCGCCTCCGGTGGGGCACGCTCCGCGCCGAGGCGGCGGCTCCGCTCGTCATCGAGAACCGCGCCCTGGGCTACCGGCTCACGTACGACCTCTCCGAGTTCGAGGCCGGCCCGACGCGCATCCGCTACCACGGCGACGAGCGCTTTGAGGACCTCGCGCCCGCCGACAGTGCCGAGGCGGCTCGGTGGGCGGCGGCCCGCGAGCGCGCCTACCGGGGCTCGCAGCGACATCTGCTGCGGGCGCTCCTCACCGGCGACACCGAGGCGGAGGGCTTCAGCCTCACCCTCGCTCGCAGCGACCCGTTTCGGCCGTCGTCGGCAGACCGCGAGCGCCCCGTCGAGGCGACGCAGATTGTGCGTCGCGGCGATGGCTGGGGCACGCTCCGCCTCCGCGGCCGCCTCGGGGTCGCCTATCACGGGGAGGCCGAGGCGCCGGAGTACCTGGCGTCGGAGTGGTTCCGGGAGGCACGCCGGCGACCGGACGCGGTCCAGCGATCCTCGCTCACGGCTACGCGGGCGCTGCGGATCGACCCGCAGGGGACCCCCGAAGACCCGTTCGCACTGGTATCCAGCGGCTACTTCGCGTTCGAACGCCTGGCCGACCTCGTCCCCAGCGACTACACCCCCGAGGCGGACACGCCACCGCACGGATTATGAATACGACAGAGTTGCAACCCAGGGAATCCCTGATTTTGTAGATTGATTTTCTCCACGGAACGTGTCTGTGCACTGTGCTCTGTGGACCGAGAGGCGACGACGACGGCGCGTGCCGACCCGTTCAGGCCGGGGCGGCCGCCTCCGTGACCGTTGTGTCTCCGTGACCTTTGTGTAGAGATCCTCCCCATCGGCCCGACGAGAGAACAAAGAGGACGTCCCTCTCTATCACCACCTCTGGCACGTGGATCGCCCCCCCTGGCGCCCCTGGGATCCATGCCCTCCTACCTCCACGACATCATCCTGCTGTACCTCACGGTCCTCGACGACCGCGGGGGCGGCGCTCCGGCCGAGCACAACCTGATGCTCGAACTCGCCCATCGGTGGGCGCCGGACGCCGAGCGATCCGACATCGAGGCGGTCGCCCGCACGGCCTCGCTCGCACTCCGAGGCGGGCTCCGAGGCGGGATCGATCTGCTCACGAAGAGCCTCTGCGACCAGCTCCCCGCCGGGAGGTGCCGGGAGCTCCTCTCTGACCTGGGCGCGCTCGCCCGCGCCGACGGCCACCTGACGCAGCACGAGGCCGAGACGATCAGCCTGGTCCGGAGCGCCTTCGCCCGGCGGCACTACGGCTCTGGCGCCCACGCCTCGGCCTGACCCACGAGGGAGCGGCGGGCGCCCCCGAACGGAATCCACGCCTGCGCGATCGAGTCCGGGTCGCACTTCCTTCTCGTCGTAGGTGGCGCGGAACGGCTTGCGGAGGTCCGCCGCGACCACGCACGCCGCCTCGGGGGCACGAATGGTATATTTGCTGTTCGCAAATAGCGAACGGTATGCTAAAGCCCCAAGACGTCCTCGTCCTTCTGAAACTCACCGTGACCCATACGGACTGGACGTACGCACAGCTCGCAAGCTCGCTCGCGATGAGCGCCTCCGAAACGCACGCGGCCGTCCGGCGCGCGAGCGCCGCGGGGCTCTACTCGGCTGTGAGCGGAAAGCCAATCCGACAGGCTCTGACCGAGTTCGTCGTCCACGGTGTGCCCTATGTCTACCACGCAGAGCGCGAGGCGCCCACGGCCCGCGGAATGCCGACAGGCTTCGCGGCTCCCCCATTGGACGGACCGGACGAGCATCCGCATGAGACCCGTCTTGTTTGGCCGGACGCGATGGGGACCACCAGAGGGTGGTCGATCAGGCCGCTTTACACATCTGCGCCCCGCGCTGCCAAGAACGACTGGGAGTTGTATGCCCTCCTCGCTCTGGTCGACGAACTCCGCATTGGGAGGGCACGCGAGCGTTCGCGTGCCGCCGACGAGATCCGCCGGAGGCTGGCATGACAGACCCTCTCCTCGCGCTCCAGACCGTCGCTCGTGGCCTCGGCCCGCTTCTCCAGGAGGTCACGTTCGTCGGAGGGGCTGTGACGCCTCTCCTCGTCACAGACATCGGATCCGAGGGCATCCGCCCGACCGACGACGTGGACCTCATCGTCGACGCGCCGACTCGGAGCGGCTACGATCGCCTCGGAGCGGTGCTTCGAGCACGGAGTTTTCGACATGACACCTCCGACGGCGCTCCGATCTGTCGTCACGTGTACGAGGGCGTCGCCGTAGATGTCATGCCAGTCGATCCCGATATCCTCGGCTTCAGTAACCGCTGGTATCGATACGCCCTCGAAAGCGCCGAGTGGGCAGACCTCGGCGACGGCATCGCGATACGGGTTATACCGTTTCGGCTCTACGATGTCAGGATCGAGCCGGTCGCTGCCGTCCACCACCCGTAGCCCGTCAGCCGAGCCAGCCGC
>JBCCQJ010000253.1:0-6451 GCA_039024395.1 Bacteroidota bacterium
CCTCGATGGTGGCCCTCGAGAGCCACCGGACCGTCTACGGCCTCGTCTCGAAGTACATCAAGGACCGGCGGCTGCGGAAGGTGTTCAGCTTCCACCCCCTGCTGGTCGGCGGCAACCCGTTCTCGACGACCTCCATCTACGCCCTCATTGCCTACCTCGAACGCCACTGGGGCGTGTGGTACGCGATGGGCGGCACCGGCGCCGTCGTGAAGGGCCTCGCCGAGCTGTTCGAGCGCCACGGAGGCACGTTCCGCCTCGGCGAGACCGTCGAGGAGATCGAGGCCGTTCCGGTCGACGGGCGGCCTCGTGCCACGGGCCTCCGCCTCGCGACCGGCGAGCGCATCGAGGCGGACGTCGTCGTCTCGAACGCCGACGCGGCGTGGACCTACCAGAAGCTCGTCGCCCCGCGCCACCGGACGACCTGGACCGACGGCAAGCTGGCCCGCTCGAAGCACTCGATGAGCCTCTTCGTGTGGTACTTCGGCACCGACACGACCTACGACGACGTCGCCCACCACACGATCCTCCTCGGCGAGCGCTACAAGGCGCTGCTGGACGACATCTTCCACAAGAAGGTCCTTGCCGACGACTTCTCGCTCTACCTCCACCGCCCGACGGCCACCGACGCCTCGATGGCGCCCGCGGGCCACGACACGTTCTACGTCCTCTCTCCGGTGCCGCACCTCGACAGCGGCACGGACTGGGCGACCGAGTCGGAGGTCTACCGGAAGAAGGTCGAGGCCTACCTCGAGGCGACCGTCCTGCCGGGCCTCGGCGACCACCTCACGGCCAGCCTCGTGCTGACGCCGCAGAACTTCCGCGACGACTACCTCTCGGTCAAGGGCGCCGCGTTCTCGCTCGAGCCGCAGCTTCTCCAGAGCGCGCTCTTCCGCCCGAACAACAAGAGCGAGGACGTCGACGGCCTGTTCCTCGTCGGCGCGGGCACGCACCCCGGCGCCGGGATGCCGGGCGTGATCTCGTCGGCCCGCGTGCTCGACACCGTCGTGCCCGACCCCGACCGCCTCGGGGCCGAGCTGGGGCGCGTCACCGAGGTGGCCGTCCCGGCCTGACCCGGCCCGCCGAAACCACGTGCGCCCCCGCCTCGGCGTCGAGGCGGGGGCGCAGCCGTATGGGAGTGCCGGTCAGGCCGCCTCGGTGATGGTGACCGACGACATCGTGTCGCCCTGCTGGATCGTGTCGACCACGTCCTGGCCCTGGACCACCTTCCCGAAGACCGTGTGGCGCCCGTTGAGGTGGGGCTGCGGGGCGTGCGTGATGAAGAACTGGCTGCCGTTGGTGTTGGGGCCGGCGTTGGCCATCGAGATGACGCCCGTCTCGTGCTGGAGCGGGTTGCCGGCCGTCTCGTCCTCGAAGCGGTAGCCCGGCCCGCCCGAGCCGGTCCCGGTCGGGTCGCCGCCCTGGATCATGAAGTTGGAGATCACGCGGTGGAACGTGAGGCCGTCGTAGAAGCCGTCGCGCGCGAGCGTGACGAAGTTGTTGACCGTCTTGGGCGCGTGCTGCGGGTGGAGGTCGAGGACGATGTCGCCTCGGTTGGTCGCGATCGTGGCACGGTACGTCGTGTCCGTGTCGATCTGCATGTCGGGGGGCGTGCTGTACTGCTGGGCCATCGGAGAGGGCGGTAAGAGGGAGAGGCGGCAACGTCGGCCGCCGCAAACGGTTCACAAGGGAAAAGGGAGAGGGGGGAGAGTGGAGAATGGAAAGTGGAGAATGGAAAAGTGGTTTCAGAGACGAGCGTCGTCGGCCCCGAGGCGGTCAGCTTCCGTTCGCCGTTCGCCGTTCGCCGTTCGCCGTTCGCCGTTCGCCGTTCGCCGTTCGCCGTTCGCCGTTTCGGGGGGCGTTCATCCTGGAGTCGGATTCGTCTCCTCTGAGACGGAGCGCGGGGGCGTATTGCAATACGCCCTTACGGCCTTTGCTTAGGCTGAGCGCTCGCCTCGGGGCGGCGCCACCGTCCGTCCACCGTCTCCGGCGGACGCCCAGCGCTGGCCTTGCGCCGGCCCCGAGGCGGCGGCAGCTTGCCGACAGCCGACAGCCGACAGCCGACAGCCGAACGCCTACAGCCCCGACACCACCGCCTCGGTGGCGGCCTGCTCGAGGTCGAACTGGCGCGCGGCGAGGCGGGCGTAGAGGCCGCCTTCGGCTACCAGCTTGGCGTGGGTGCCGCGCTCGACGACCCGGCCGCCGTCGAGCACCAGGATGCGGTCGGCGTCGCGGACGGTCGCCAGGCGGTGGGCGATCACGAACGTCGTGCGGCCTTCCATGAGCACGGCGAGCGCGTCCTGCACGGCCGCCTCGGACTCGGAGTCGAGCGCGCTCGTGGCCTCGTCGAGGAGCAGGATCGGCGGGTCCTTGAGGAGCGCCCGCGCGATGGCGATGCGCTGCCGCTGGCCGCCCGAGAGCTTCACGCCCCGCTCGCCCACCTCGGTGTCGTAGCCGCCGGGCAGGTCGAGGATGAAGTCGTGCGCCGAGGCGGCCTGCGCGGCGCCCTCCACCTCGGCGCGCGTCGCGTCGAGGCGGCCGTAGCGGATGTTGTCGAGCACTGTCGCCCCGAACAGCTCCACGTCCTGGGCCACCACCGACACCGCCTCGCGGACGCTCTGGACGGTCAGCTCCCGCACGTCGTGCCCGTCGATGCGCACGGCGCCCGCGTCGACGTCGTAGAAGCGGGGGATAAGGTTGAGGAGCGTCGTCTTGCCGGCGCCGCTCGGACCCACCAGGGCGACCGTCTCTCCGGGGGCGGCCTCGAGCGACACGTCGCGCAGGATCGGCGCCCCGTCGTACCCGAACGTCACGTCCTCGAAGACGACCGCGCCCCGCACCGAGGCGAGGGGGCGGGCGCCCGGCGCGTCGGTCACGTCCGCCTCGGTGTCGAGCAGGTCGAACAGGCGCTCCGAGGCGCCGGCGGCGCTGTTGAACGACGTGTAGAGCCGGCCCGCGCCCCCCACGCTCAGTGCGATGTTGAGGGCGTAGATGATGAACGCGACCAGCTCGCCCGCCGTCAGCCGGTCGGCCAGCACCTCGCGCCCACCGAACCAGAAGATGGTCACCAGCGCCGCCATGAACGCCAGCCCGACCGCGTTCCAGAACGCGGCCACCACGAGCGCCCGCCGCCGCGCCGTCCCGAACAGCTCCTCGATGGCCGAGCCGTAGCGGCTCACCTCGTGGCGCTCGCGCGCGAACGCTTTCACCACGCGGACCGCCCCGATGGCCTCCTCGGCGATCGCCGTCGTGTCGGCGAGCTGGTCCTGGATCGTGCGCGAGAGCGTCCGGACGTACTGGCCGAAGGTGCGGGTCGCAAACGCGATCGGCGGCACGACGGCGAAGATGACGAGCGAGAGCCGCCAGTTGAGCATCAGCATCAGCGCCACCGAGCCCGTGAGCGTGATGGCGAGGCGGAGCGTCTCGGCGAGGTCGTTCGTCGCGACCGACTGCACCTTCGAGACGTCGTTTGTGAGGCGGCTCGTGATCTCGCCCGTCCGCTGGTCCGAGAAGAACCGGAGCCCGAGGCGGTGGAGGTGCCGGTAGACGGTCTGCCGGAGGTCGGTCACGACCCGCTCGCCGGTCCACTCCATCAGGTAGCTCCCGCCGAAGCCGATGACGGTCTGGAGCGCGAACAGCCCCAACAGCCCGACGGCCAGCGTGTTCAGCAGCGTCCCGTCGGAGTCCTCGAACACCGAGTCGAGCAGCCGCTGGAGGCCCAGCGGCACGATGAGCCCGATCGCCGTCCCCACGAGCGTCAGGACGACGGCAACGATCAGCCGCCGGCGGTAGGGGCGGGCGAACGCCAGGATCCGCCGCAGCGTGGCGACGAGCGACGGGCCGCCCCCTGGCGACTCCGAGGAGGGGGAAGACATGGCGCCTCAACGTTGGCGCGGCCGCTCAGGATTCCGGCACCGCAGGCCCGAGGCCGCGAACCAGAAGCGCGATGGCGGCTGCGATCTCGAGCCGCCCCATCCACATGAGCCCGATCAACACGAGGCGCCCCCCGGGCTCCAGCTCCGGCCCGGTCACCCCTGCCGTCAGCCCCACCGTGCTCAGGGCCGAGGCGGTCTCGAACAACGCCGCGAGCGGGGCCGCCTCGGTGAGGACCACCAGGAGAACGGTCCCGGCGGCCAGCGCAGCCGCGACGCGCCCAAGCTGGCGGAGCGCCGCCCGCCGCGGCCCCTCGGGGGACGCCAGCGCGACGAGCCGCCCGAGCTTGAAGCCGCCCGCCGTCGAACCGCTCGACCCCCCGACCACCATCGCGCCGACGAGGACGAGCATCGGCACCGGTCCCCATGCGTTCAGGGAGGTCGTCGAGAAGCCCGCCGTCGCGAGCGCGCTCGTCCACTGGAACGCCGCGTCGCCGAGCGACAGCACCCCCGAGGCGCTCGCCCAGAGTGCCAGCGACCCGGCGACCAGCAGCCCGGCCCCGAGGCGGACCTGGCGGTCGGCCCCCGCCACGCGAACCCGTCGCCGAACGACGACGGCCAGGTGGACGCCGAAGCTGACCGCGCCGAGCACCATGGCGACGGCGCAGACGGTGCGGGCCGCGGGGCCGTAGGCCGCGAAGCTGGTGCCGGTCACGTCGAAGCCACCGGTCGCCAGGGCCGTCATGCCGTGGTTGACGGCCTCCCAGAGGGGCATCCCCGTCACGACGAAGGCCAGGATCGTCATCCCGGTGTAGCTCGTGTAGAGCGCCCACACGCCGACGAGGTCGCGCTGCCCGAGCGCTCGCTCGCTCCCCATCTCCGCGTCCAGTTCGGCTCGGTGGCTGGCGACCCCCGCCTCGGGGACGAGCGCCAGGGCGAGGTAGAGCACACCCACACCGCCGACCCACTGGAGAAGAGAGCGCCACCACTGGAGCGATCGAGGAAGGTCGCCGGCGTCGGTCGTGACGGTGAGGCCTGTCGACGTGAGGGCAGAGACGGCCTCGAAGAGCGCGTTGAGCGGAGACCCGTACGCGGCCGTCGCCCCCGAGGCGGTGGCCGATACCCCGGCCGTCCAGAAGGGGAGGGCAACGAGGAGGGGCGCGAGCGCCCAGGCGAGAGCCATCGCCCGCCGTCCGAGGCTGGCATCTGGCGGCCGCGCACCCGGCACCGGGCGCCTCCACCATGCGAGGGCGGCCAGGAGGCCTCCCGCCCCCGCCGAGGCGCCGAAGCCTGCCGCTGCCGCCGTCTCGCCTGCGAGGAGGGCGACGCCAAGCCCCGTCGTGGCGAGCAGAGCCGGTACCGCGACCACGACAGCGACATCGAAGACGACAGCGCGAAAAAGGGGCGACGGCGCGGTGGACATGGCGCTCAGTCTAGCCTCGGGGCGCGGCGCAGAGTGCCTTCAGAAAACTCATGAGGTGCACATGGGGAAAAGGCTGGAACGCAGATGCAGCACGAACCCGGATCGAGGTCGCGGACTTCAGGCCCTGGCACCGCTCCCGGTTGCTCCACATCCCGGTCCTCTCCCCCCACCCGGTTACACCCCACCCGTTCCCGCTGTCATGATCCCCAACATTCCCTTCGAGAACTTCTTCTCGTATGACCCGATGGCCTTCGACATGGCCGCCCACGTGCTCACGTTGGGCTACGCCGCCATGCTCGCCGGGCTCTTCTACTTTATCCTGACCATCCGGACGGTCGCCCCCAAGTACCGCATCTCGTCGGTGCTGTCGGTCGTGGTCATGGTGTCGGCCTTCCTGCTGCTCTACGCGCAGGCGCAGAACTGGAACGCGGCCTTCGTCTATGACGGCGCCACGGACCAGTACGTCCGGGCAGAAGGGGCCGCTACGTTCACGAACGGGTACCGCTACCTGAACTGGCTCATCGACGTGCCGATGCTGCTGTTCCAGATCCTGTTCGTGATCAACATCGCGCCGGGCAAGTTCGCCTCGTACCGGAACCAGTTCTTCTTCTCGGGCGCGATGATGGTGGTGACCGGCTACGTGGGCCAGTACTACGAGGTCTCGAACGCGCTCGCGTTCTACGCCTGGGGCTTCATCTCGACGGTCTTCTTCTTCCACGTCCTCTACCTGATGCGGAAGATTCTCAAGGAGGGCCAGGTGGGCATGGCGCCGCGCGCGGCGAAGGTCATCAACTCGATCTGGCTGCTCTTCCTCGTCTCGTGGATGCTCTACCCGGGCGCCTACCTCATGCCCGTCATCACGGACATGTCGCAGCTCGCGCTCACCGGCGGGGGAGTGGGCTCCTCGGACGTGGCGCTCGCGGCGCTGTTCGAGGGTGACACGGCCGTCGTGGCCCGCTCGATCACGTACACCGTGGCTGACATTACCTCGAAGGTGATCTACGGCGTCCTGCTCACGGTCGCGGCACAGATCCGCAGTGAGGAAGAGGACGGCTACGACTACGTCAAGCTGGAGGACATGATGTCCCGCGGGACGACTGCCTAGACGCTCCATCGACGTCTGCGAGCCGGGGGCGCGCCCAGCGGGGGGGCCCCGGCC
>JBCCQJ010000254.1:0-6400 GCA_039024395.1 Bacteroidota bacterium
GAGGCCAGGAGTGGCCGACCGATCCGCGCCTCGCCTCGGCGTCCACGCTGGGCAGGCCCCGAGGCGGTGCACTTCGGGGGCGGTCCCCCCGCTTTCGCGGGGGCAGGGTCTGTCCGCGGTCCGTCGTCCGCGGTCCGTCGTCCGGCCGCAGGCCGATTCAGAACTCGACGCTGAAGCCGATCGTGGGCAGGCGGCCGACGTTGGTCTGCTCGCGGAGGCGATCCGGCTCGGCCGGGTCCTCGGTGTACTGGAGCGCGAAGACGTTCTCGCGGTCGAGCACGTTCTGCACGTCCACGTAGACGACGCCGTTGACGCGCCCGAGCCCGAACCGGCGGTCGACGCGGAGGTCCCACCGCGCGTAGGCCGGCGCCCGCTCGGCGTTGAGGCGGTCGAGGTCCGGCACGCCGCGCCGCGAGAGCGCATACTCCGCCTCGGAGGCGGCGAGGTCGAACGGCGTGAACGGCCGGCCCGACTGGCCCGTCAGCCGCGAGCCGACCTCCCAGGCCCCGAGGCGGACGCCGCCGGTGAGCGACACCAGGTGGCGGATGTCCCACGAGCTGGGCCGGAAGACGCCGTCGGCGCCCGTGAACTCGCTCCACCCGAGCGTGTACGCGCCGAGGCCGTACCACCGCGACGTGAGCCGCTTCTGGCCCGAGATCTCGACGCCGTACGCCCGCCCCTCGCCGACCGGCAGCAGGTCCTCGGCGCCCACCACCCCGAAGTCGCCGCCCAGGTTGGCGAGCGAGACGCGCGGGTCGCTCGCCGAGACCGGGTAGTCGTCGTAGCGCTTGTAGAAGCCCTCGGCCGCGAGGCGGAGACTCGGGACCGGCGTCACCGCCAGCCCGCCGACCACCTGCGCCACGTCGATCCACCGCAGGTCGCGGTTGACGAACCCGCTCGGCTCCTGGACCGCCAGCGAGATCAGCTCCGGCGCCTGCGTGAACCGCCCCAGGGCCGCGCTCACCTCGACCGCCTTGGTGAGGTCGACCGACGCGCTCACGCGGGGCGAGACGACCGGCCCCTGGTCCAGGAAGTCGGTCGCGTCGGCACGCACGCCGGCGGTGAGGGCGAGGCGGTCGCCGAGGGCGCGCGCGGTGAGCTGGCCGTAGCCAAATCCTTTCCACAGGGCAAGATCCGTCGAGAACCTCACGTCCTCGTCGAACGGCGTCGCGGGCGTGGCGCGCTGGAAGAACTCGCTCCCGATGGTCTCGCGCGAGACGCCCCCGCCGAGCCCCAGCGTAACGCCGGCCCCGAGGCGGAGGTCGGCGTCGGAGCGGAGCCGCCAGAGGCCCTCCTCGGCGTCGTTCGACAAGAGCGGCAGGTCGGCCTCGTCGCGGTCGGCGAAGCGGAACTCCTGGTACGTCCGGCTGAAGGCCGTCGTCACGAAGCCGCCGGGCACGAGGCGCTGCCACGACAAGCCGGTCGTGTAGCTCCGCTGGTCGTTGTCGGCCACGCGCGAGGCGATCTCCTGGTTCTCGAAGTCGCCGTCCTCGGGCTGCACGATGTCGAAGTCGTCGACGGCCCAGAGCCCGAAGTAGACCAGCCGGTCCTGGCCCGAGAGTCGCCACTCGGTCCGGTTCTGGAAGTCCCAGTAGGCCGGCCGGATGGGCAGGTCGAGCGCCTGGAAGAGGAGCTGGAGGTAGGACCGCCGGGCCGAGAAGATCCAGTTGAAGTCCGGCCCCGAGGAGCCGTCGAGCGAGAGCGCCGCCTCGGTGGCGCCGAGCGTGAAGTCGCCCGCGAGCGTCTCCGGGCTGCCCGGCCGGTTGTCGACGACCAGCACCGACGAGGCGGCGTCGCCGTAGCGGACTGGGAAGCCGCCCGTGTAGAACGTCGCCTCGCGGATGAAGTCGACGTTCAGCAGGCCCAGCGCGCCGCCGGTCGCGCCCTGCGTGGCGAAGTGGTTGATCTGGGGGATCTCGATGCCGTCCACGATATACGCGTTCTCGCTCGGCCCGCCGCCGCGCACGAGCAGGTCGTTCCGGTTGTCGACGCCGCTCGACACGCCGGGCAGCGCCAGTAGCGTGCGCGAGATGTCGTTCTGGCCGCCGGGCGTCCGGCGGATCTCCTCCGGCCCGAGGGCCGTCACCGAGACCGGCGCGTCGGGCTCGTCCTCGAAGAAGCCGGCCGTCACCACCACCTCGTCGCCGGCCACGCTCGCCTCGCGCAGCTCGAAGAGCACGAACGTCGCCCGGCTGCCCTGCACCACGACGTCGGTGCGCACCTTGGTGTCGTAGCCGACGAACGACGCCCGCACGGTGTACGTCCCCGGCGCGAGGTCGTCGATCGCGAACGCGCCCTCGACGTCGGCGGCGGTCCCGCCGAGGAGGGCGTCGCCCTCGCCCAAGACAGCCACGTTGGCGCCGGGCAGCGGCTCCTGCGTGACCGCGTCGACCACGCGGCCGGTGAGGGCCTGCCCCGAGGCGGGGAGGGCGAGCAGCGTCAGGCCGAAGGCGGCCCCGAGGCGGAAGAAGCAGGACATGGCGGGGGAGAGGGGACATCCGTGGATCGTGGAGCGACCGATCCGGGTTCCTCCGCCTCACCTCGCCCGCCTCGGTGTCGCTCGTCGCCGTCCGCCCGCCCGAATACCTGCCCCGCCTCGAGGTGGCGGCGCTGCTGCTCGCGGCCGACCGCTTCGTCGTGGCCGACACGTTCCCGTTCAGCCGGCAGAGCCACCACAACCGGACCCGCATCCGGGCCGTGAACGGGATGCAGTGGCTGTCGGTCCCCCGGCGCCACGCCGGCCGGCCGCTGCCGCTCGCCGAGGTGGGCGTCGTCGACGACGGGTGGCGCCGCCGGCACCTCGCGGCCGTGCGGGCCGCCTACGGGATGGCGCCGTTCGTCGACCACGTGATGCCGGGTCTCGCGGACCTCCTCGCGGAGCCGCCGGCGTCCCTCGGCGCGCTTACGTCGGCGACGATGGCGTGGGTCGCCCGCTGGCTGGACGCCCCGGCCGAGATCGTCCGCGCCTCCGACCTGCCCGGTCGGCCGGACCGCCTCGGGGCCGTGTGGGAGACGGCCGGCGGCAACGCGCTCGTGACCCTCGACGAGTCGCTCGCGCCCGACCGCCGCTCCCTCCCCGACACCCCGACGCACGTCCTGCGATTCGAGGAGGCCCCGAGGCGCCAAGCCTTTGCAGGATTTGAGGATGGCGCCGGCGTCCTCGACCTGCTGATGAACTACGGTCCCGCCTCGGCGGGCGTCCTCCGCGCCGGCTCGCGCACCGAGGCGGTGAGCGGCGCGCCGCCGGCGTAGCGGTCCATCAGGAAGGTGTGGTCGCGGATGATGGCCTTCAGGAACGGCTCCGGCGGCATGTCGACCGGCTCCATCTCCAGCCGCTTCTCGACGGCCGCCTTGGCGCGCCGCGCGAGGGCCGTCGAGCGGGCGTCGCGCTTCGACACGCGGAGGCGCACGATGACGGCGCGGACGGTCCGCACGTCGGCGTCGGCGAGCTGCTCCGCCTCGGGGAAGACGACCTCGTGGTCGGCCGCGACGGCAGGGTAGAGGACCTCCCCGAGGCGGACCCGCTGGCGGCGGCGCACGACGGTGGTGCCGGCGGCGAGGTCGCCGAGCCGCTGCGACCGCTTCGTGAGCGCCACCGACAGGAGCGCGATGGTGCCCGACGAGAACGTCACGTCGATCAGCCGCAGCAGCCACCGCAAGAGGTACTGCCCGAGGGTCGGCTGGGCGCCGTCGAGCCGCGTCACCTGCGTCCGCAGCGCCAGCTTGCCGGGCGTGCGGCCCTCGAGGAAGATCTCGAACAGGAGGTGGTAGAGCAGCAGCGGGACCCCGAGGAGGAGGACCCCGAGCGTCGGCGTGTTGCCCACGCCGATCCACCGGAACAGCACGACCGAGACGAGGACGTAGTAGGCCGTCATCACGAGCCCGTCGACGAGGGTGGCGAGGATGCGCTCGCCCACGCTCGCCGGCTCGATGGCGAGCGGCACGTTCTGGGCGGTCCGGATGTCGATCGAGAGGTCCATCAGAGTCGTGCTCGCTGAATCGTAAGCGACCTCCCAATCCGGTCGCGTCCTCGTTCGCTCTCTTCCCGCTCGATGGAAGGGGAGGAGGGGGAGGAATGGGGAGAGAGCCGGCTTTCGAGCCGTCTGCCTCAGCAGGAGGCGCGGCGCTACGCGTCACGCACCGAGGCGGTCGGGTCCGACGCGTCGCCCCCGAGGCAGTCCATGCTACGGCCGCCTCGCGGCGTTCGCCACCGCCTCGGGTCCGGTACCTTACGGCTGGATCTGACCCGCCCTCCGTGCGCGAAGCCGTCTTCGTCCGCCGCCACGCCCCCGACTGGGAGTCGCTCGAAGCGCTCCTCGCCGACGGCGCCCGCCCCGACCCCGACGCCCTGGCCGACGCCTACGTCCGCCTCGGCGACGACCTCGCCTACGCCAAGACGTTCTACCCCGGCTCGGCGACGGCGGCCTACCTCAACGACCTCTCGGCGCTCGCCCACAGCCGCGTCTACCGCAACCGCCGCGAGGAGCGCGGCCGGCTCGTCCGCTTCTGGACGCACGAGATCCCGCTCGCGGTCTACGAGAGCCGCCGCGCGCTCGTGGCGTCGCTGCTGCTGTTCCTGGGCGCCGTCGGCGTCGGCGTGCTCTCGTCGGTGGGCGACGACACGTTCGTGCGCCTCATCCTGGGCGACGGCTACGTCAACATGACGCTCGCCAACATCGCGGACGACGACCCGATGCGGGTCTACAAGGAGATGCAGGAGCTGGACATGACGTCCTACATCGCCTTCAACAACCTCAGGGTGTCGTTCCTGACCTTCATCGGTGCGATCCCGCAGATCGGGATTCCGGCCGCCTCGGTGGGAACCGGCTGGATCCTCGTGTCCAACGGGATCATGGTCGGCGCCTTCGCGCACCTGTTCGCCGCCGAGGGGCTGATCGGCGACTGGTTCCGCGTGGTGATGATCCACGGCACACTCGAGCTGTCGGCCATCGTCGTGGCCGGCGGGGCGGGGCTGGCGATGTGGAACGCGCTCCTCTTCCCGGGCACCTACCCGCGGCTCGCGAGCTTCCGCCGCGGCGCCGTGCGCGGGCTGAAGATCCTGATCGGCCTGGTGCCGGTCTTCCTGGCCGCGGCCGCCCTGGAGGGCTTCGTGACCCGCCGCGCCGAGATGCCGCTCTGGGCGAGCCTGGTCGTGATCCTGGGCTCGCTCGCCTTCGTCCTGTTCTACTACGTCGCCCTGCCGGCCCACCGTGCCCGCGCCGCCCATGACTGAGACCCTGCCCGACGACGGCGAGATCCGCTTCCTCAAGCACCGCGACGCGGGGAGCGTGCTCAACGCCGCGTTCGTGTTCATCCGGCGCAACGCCCGCGAGCTGATCCTCGGCTTCCTGGCCATCGTGGGGCCAGTGGCGCTGGCGAGCGGGATCGCATTCGCCCTCTACTTCCGCCAGTTCGGCGACCTGTTCCAGAACCCCGAGGCGATCGAATCGATGTCGTTCGGAGCCTTCGGCGTGTCGTATGTCGGAGCGATCGTGTTCAGCCTGCTCGCCGGCGCGGTGGCTCAGGCCGTCGTGGGGGCCTACGTGCGGATGTACCGCCTCGGGGAGGCCGGGACGGTGTCGGTGGGCGACCTGTGGGAGGGGTCGAAGGGGCTTGTTCTCCCCATGGTGGGTCTCAACCTGCTCTTCGGGCTCGTCGCGGGCTTCTCGGTGGTGATCGTCGCGATCCCGTGCCTCGGGGCCCTCGCGTGGCTCGCGTTCATCGTGTGGCTGTTGCCGTACTACATCGTCACGATGGCGTCGCGGGCGGTCGAGGCGGGGACGGTGCGCGAGGCGTGGGCGCGGTCGCGGGCGCTCGTCAAAGGCTCGTGGGGCTTTGCCTTCGGCGCGTTCGTGCTCGCCCTCGTCGTGTTCTACATCGCCATCACCATCGTGTCGCTCCCGATGACGGTCGTGATGTTCGCCGCAGTGTTCAACTCGGCGACGGGCGACATGTCGGGGATGTTCACGACGATGGGCGCGCTGATGGCGCCGCTCCAGGTGCTCTCGTCGCTGGGCTACCTCGTCCCGCTCATGGCCGGCTACTTCATCCACGGCCGCCTGGCCGAGGAGATGGACGGGACGGCGCTCCACGACGACCTCGACGCGCTCGCCGACCGCTCGGCCGCGACGCAATGGACCGGCGAGCCCCTCGGCTCGACCCCGCTTGCCTCGACGCCCCCGGCCTCGACGCCCCCCGCCTCGGAGGACGCGGCGCCCGGCCCCGCGGCGGACTCACCGCCGCCGGCCGACGACGCCCCGCCGTCGGGCTTCCGAGGCGGCGGATTCCGAGGCGGCGCGTGACGCGCACGCTTCTCCTGATCACCCTCCTCGGGGCTGCCTCGGCGCAAGACCCGCCGGCGCCTCCGCCCGCGCCGCCCAAGGGCGTGGTGATCGACGAC
>JBCCQJ010000255.1:0-6354 GCA_039024395.1 Bacteroidota bacterium
CCCCCCGCCACCGATGGCTAAGAAAGCCGCCCTCGGGAAGGGCCTCAGCGCCCTCCTCCCCCAGCAGCCCGCCTCGGCCGACGACCCGGAGACGGGCGGACGCACACGGCTGTACAACTTCGAGGAGCGCCGCCGGCTCGCCGGGCGCATCGCCGAGGTCGACATCGAGGCCATCCGGCCCAACCCGTACCAGCCGCGCAAGGACTTCGACGAGGCGGCCCTCGACGAGCTGGCCGCCTCGATCGGGCAGCTCGGCATCGTGCAGCCGCTGACGGTGCGCGCCATCGAGGGCGACCGCTACGAGCTGATCTCGGGCGAGCGCCGCCTCCGCGCGAGCCGCCGCGCGGGCCTTCGCCGCGTGCCGGCGTACGTCCGCGAGGCCGACACCGAGGCGATCCTCGAGATGGCGATCGTCGAGAACGTCCAGCGCGAGGACCTCAACCCCATCGAGGTGGCCCTCGGCTACCAGCGCCTGATGGAGGAGGTGGGCCTGACGCAGGAGGCGGTGGCCGAGAAGGTGGGCAAGAGCCGCCCGACAATCGCCAACGTGCTGCGCCTCTTGAAGCTGCCGGCGCGCGTGCAGGCGTCGCTGCGCGAGGGCGCCCTCTCGGCCGGCCACGCCCGCGCGCTCGTCGGGCTCGACGACGAGGCGGCGATGCTGGCCCTCCACCGCGAGATCGTCGACGACGGCCTCTCGGTGCGCGAGGTCGAGCGGCGCACCAAGGCCCTCCGCGAAGGCACGCCCGCCTCGGGGCGGACGACGCCCGCCTCGGGGACGGCCGACGCGCTGCCCGAGCGCGACCGCCTCCAGGTCGAGGCGCTCCAGGCGCGCCTCCGCGACCACGTCGCGACGCAGGTCAAGATCCGCCACAAGGGCGCCGACGGGTCGGGCACGATCGAGATCGCCTACTACTCGGTCGACGACCTCGAGCGCGTCGTCGACCAGCTCCTCGGCTCCTGAGGCCGGTGCGGGCCGTCCTGCTCGGACTCCTGGTGGGCCTCGCCCTCCCCGAGGCGGACGCGCAGGTGGACACGACGGCGACGGCCCCGGCAGTGGCCCCGGCCGGGGTCACCGTCGACTCGACGCGCCTCCGCTCGCCGCGCGCGGCGGTCACGCGGGCGATGATTTTGCCCGGTTGGGGCCAGGTCTACAACCGCGAGTGGGCGAAGGCGCCCATCGCGACGGCGCTTGCGGCCGGGGCCATCGTCTACGCTGTCAACCGCCAGCGCCGCTACCGGCTCTTCCAGCAGTCGGCGTTCTACGCCTTCTGCATCGAGTCGCCCGGCCGCGACGTCTGCACCGAGGCGGACGTCGCCGACGCGATGGACGAGTGGGTCGAGACCGGCCAGCCGACCGGGGCGTCGGCGCGGACGGCGCGGGAGTCGCTCCGCGGGCAGCGCGACATCGCGTTCCTGGTCGTCGGGCTGGCCTACGCCGTGCAGGCGCTGGATGCCTACGTGGCGGCCGAGCTGTCGGGCTTCGACGTGAGCGAGGACCTGTCGATGCACCTCGTGCCGACGCCTCAGGGCGCGGCGCTGAGTCTTCGGCTCGGGCTGTAGGCCACCTCGGTGGCGCTTGACGTGGGCGCCGAACGGACGATACCCCCGGGCCCGCACGCCCCGCCGCCATGCGTCCCGCCATGTTCGCCGCGCTCTTCCTCGCCGTCGCTGCCATCACGCAGGTCGTCTCGTCCTCCGGCCCCGTCGCCCCGGCGCCGGACGCTCCGGTCGTCTCCGAGGTGGCCGAGTCGGAGCCGGTCGCGGTGACGTTCGCCCCGACCGAGACGGTGCTCCGCGACACGGTCGCCGCCGACACGGTCGCCGCCGACACCCTCGCGGCGGCCCCCGAGGCGGCCCCACCGAAAGTCGTCGAGGTGACCGAGAAGGAAGCCGCGCCGCCGCCCCCGACGCGCTACGCCTCGGAGGCGACGGGCTTCGCGATCACGCTGCCGGCCGGGTGGACCGGCCCCTCGTCGGTCACCGAGACGGACCTGCCGGCCTACGCGCACTACACGTTCTCCGGTGCCGCCTCGGGGAGCGCACTCGCAGGCGTCACGCTGCACGTCGAGCGGATCGTCGGGCTCAACGCGCTCGACCAGCAGCGGTGGACGCGCGGCCTGACGCCGTACGGCTACCACGGGCTCGAGCCCGTCGGCCCCGCCTCGGTGCCGGTCGCCGGGCTGGGGATCGAGCTGAGCGGCGGCGGGCAAGCTGGCGCCGTGGCGTTCGTGCAGCGCGGGCAGACGTTCTGGGCCGTCCACGTGCAGGCCCCCGAGGCGGCGTGGGCGTCGCGGCGGACCGAGATCCTGTCCGTCCTGAGCGCTGTCGACCTTCCCTAACCGGGCTCCACACCACCCCCGACGTCATTCTGAGCGGAGGGCACTTCGGCTGGGCTCAGCACAGGCTTCGCCCGGAGTCGACGAATCTCTGGTGCAACGAGGGTGTCGTCCAGCGCCGAGAGTGCACACCCCGAGGCGGTGCAATGGTGACAGCACCCTCGGTCCGTACGGCGAGCCCGCCTCGGAGCGTAGCGGTGCGAGAGATCCTTCGACTCGCTGCGCTCGCTCAGGATGGCACGGGTCAGGATGACACGGGTCGGGGGTGATGCGGCGCAAACGAAAGGCGCCCCCGTTGCCGGGAGCGCCTCAGATCGGCCGCCTCGGGGCGCTCTAGTTGGAGCAGATCGAGCGGAGGACGCGGCGGCGCTCGTCGAGCGTGTCGCGCCAGCGGCCCTCGCCCACCGCGTCGTCGCCGAGGAAGTACTCCCACTCCTCGACGGTCTCCTCGGCGAGCACGACGGGCGTGCTCATGTGGGCCGTCCGCTTGAGGAGCGGCTGGAGGCCCATCTGGTGGACGAACGTGATGCGGCAGTCGCCGTTCTCGACGCGCCGCACGGTGAGCCAGTTGTCGCCGCAGACGTGGCAGGTGTAGAAGCGGGCCTCGTGCTCGTCGCCGACGAGGTCGAGCGCGTCGGGTTCGTCGGGCTCCAGCTCCATCGGGAGCATCGAGAACGAGCCGCAGGCCTTGCACTGAAGGCGGTCCATACGTGTTTGGGTTGTTTCGCGCAGGATAACGGGAGGTCTGGGATCGTCGCACCCGGGGGACTCGTCTTCACCCCGTATACCCCGCTCCCGGACCGCCTCGGTGCCGCGCCCCCGCTCGATCTCCCCCTACCTCGCCGAGCTCATCGCGGCGACGCCATGCCCCGAGGCGGACGGCTTCGGGTCGGTTCCCATCGGGGAGGCGCTCACCGTCGCGTCGTACAACGTCCACCGCTGGGCCGGCGTCCGGGGCGGACGCGCCTTCCGGCCGGAGCGCGCGTTCGAGGTGCTGGGCGAGGTCGAGGCCGACGTGTTCGCGCTCCAGGAGGCGCTGCGTCCGTTCGGCAGACCGGACCCCCTGCGCGAGGCGGCCGAGCGCCTGGGCTACCACCTCGCGTTCGTTGTCACGCGGCTCCACAAGCGGGGCGAATTGGGGAACGCGGTCCTCTCGCGGTGGCCGCTCGACGGGGCGCACGCGATCAACCTGTCGTTCGGGCGGCTGGAGAAGCGGGCCGCGCTCGCCGTGCGCCTCCGCGGCGCCGACCGGAGCGTGACGGTCGCTGCGACGCACCTCGCCCTCGTCGACCGGACGCGCGCGCGGCAGGTCCGCGCCCTCCTCGGCCACCCGCAGCTCGCCGACGGCCCGGCGGTGCTCGTGGGCGACATGAACGCCTGGCGCCAGACGAAGGCCTCGCGCGAGCTGGACGAGCACTTCCAGACGCGCCACCACAACGCGAACTGGCCGGCGTCGTACCCGTCGGTGCGGCCGGTCCTGGCGCTCGACCGGCTCTACGCCCGCGGCGCGCGCGTCGTCTCGATGGAGGCGCACGCCACCGAGGCGGCGCGGCGGGGGTCGGACCACCTGCCCGTCGTGGCCCGGCTGGAGCTGGAGACCGCCTCGGGGTAGCTATCGCCCCACCGTCGTTGTGACGTGCGCGAGGTGGTGCCGCCCGTGCCACGCGTAGCGGCCCGCCGCCTCGGCGAGGGGCATCGGCCCCGAGGCGGGGTGCACGAATCGCCGCTGCCAGTCCGCCTCGGTGAGCGACCGGAGGAGCACCACCCATCGCGTGTGAAGCGCCCCGAGGAGGTCGAGGCTCACCTCCACCGGCGTGCCGGCCACGTCGGGCAACTCGGCCCAGCCGACCTCGTCGTAGGCTTTGATCGTCGGCTCCGCCTCGGTGAGCGCCCACTTGAAGCGGACGTAGCTGTTGAGGTGGCTGTCGGGCACGTGGTGGACGACCTGCCGGAGCGTCCACCCGCCCGGCCGGTACGGCGTGTCGAGGTCGGCGTCGGAGAGGCCGGCGACGGCGGCACGCATCTGGTCGGGCAGCGCCTCGATGGCGTCGATCCAGGCCCCGAGGTGGTCGGGCGTGATCGGGTCCGGCGCCTCGAAAAGTCCGATGGGGTAGCGGAGGTCGCTCACAGGTCGACGGTGACGGTGACGGAGAAGTCCTCGGTGCCCTGGCGCGCCCAGAATGCGCGCCCCGCCTCGTTGCGGGCGAGGACGCCGGCGCGGAGCTGCGTCGCGCCCTCCTCCCGCCCCCACGCCCGCGCGGCGTCGAGGAGGGCCGTCGCTACGCCGGCGCCGCGCGCGGCGGGCGCCACGTAGAGGTCGTCGACGTAGACCATCGAGAACGGCGCGAACGTCGGCGCGGGCTCGTAGAGGTGGCCCGTCAGGAGGCCGACCGGCCCGCCGTCGAGGGCGAGCCAGACGCGGTCGG
The DNA here is from genome assembly GCA_039024395.1 of Bacteroidota bacterium. Taxonomy (GTDB): domain Bacteria; phylum Bacteroidota; class Rhodothermia; order Rhodothermales; family Rubricoccaceae; genus Rubrivirga. The sequence goes on from JBCCQJ010000255.1 coordinate 4,763, forward strand.
TGGCGCTGCGCGTCCACGTCCGGAAGTCGTTCGACCACCGCAGGCCGGCGTCCGCCCCGAGGCGGTAGCGCGGGTCCAGCGCCTCGTGCGCGCGGTGGAGCGCCTCCCACAGCGAGAGCGCGACCGGCAGGTCGGAGGGACGCGCGACGCGGACGGTCACGCCGCCGCCCGCCGCTGGCCGATCCGCCCCTGGGCGTGGAGCAGCTCGGCGTTGAGGATCGCGCCGCCGGCCGCGCCGCGGACCGTGTTGTGGCTCAGGACCACGAACTTGACGCCCAGCACGGGGCAGTCCTGCACGCGCCCGACCGTCACCGTCATGCCGCCGCCGAGGTTGACGTGCGTCCGCGGCTGCGGGGCCGCCTCGTCGCCTGTCACGAGGAGCGGGACGTCTGGGGCCGTGGGCAGGTTCATCCCGGCGAGCGGGCTCTGCCACGACCGCATCGCGTCCGCCGCCTCGGCGGCCGTGGGGCGCCCCCCGAGGCGGACCGACACGGCCTCGAGGTGGCCGTCGACGACCGGCACGCGGTGGCACTGCGCCGACACCACGAGGCCGGCGTCGGCCACACCGTCGGGGCCGAGCGTGCCGAGCAGCTTCCGCGACTCGACGGCCATCTTGGCCTCCTCACCGCCGATGTGCGGGACGACGTTGCCGAGCGCGTCGAGCGACGCTACGCCCGGATAGCCCGCTCCGCTGAGCGCCTGCATGGTGACCACATGGGCCGCCTCGACGCCGAACGCGGCGTGGAGCGGCGCGAGGGCCAGCACGAGCCCGACCGTCGAGCAGTTGGGGTTGGTGACGATGAACCCGCCCGAGCCGCCCCAGTCCTGGCGGTCGACGAGCGCGAGGTGGTCGGGGTTGACCTCGGGGATGAGGAGCGGGACCGTCGGGTCGAGGCGGTAGTTGCGGGCGTTCGAGACGACGGCGTAGCCGCGCCGCGCGAAGTCGGCCTCGACATCGCCCGCGACGCTCGCGTCGAGGCCCGAGAAGACGACCTCGCAGTCGGGCGCGGCGTCCACGCCCTCGACGGTCATCGCGGCGACCGCCTCGGGAATGGGCGTTGCCTGGATCCACCGGGCCGCCTCGCGGTAGGGCTTGCCGGCCGAGCGCTCGCTCGCGACGAGGGCGGCGATCTCGAACAGCGGGTGCCCGTCGAGCAGGCGGACGAACGTCTGGCCGACGGCGCCGGTCGCGCCCAGGATGCCCACGCGGATCTTCGACATGCGGATGCAGGAGGTGGCGGATGCAAGAGATGCAGGGCGAAGATCAACGCCCCGAGGCGGAGGCCGTTCGGGAGTCGCGGTGAAGTCCGATGTGGGCTGTCGGCTGTCGGCTGTCGGGAAGTTGCTGCCGCCTCGGGGACCGCGACGGACCGGACCGCGGGCGTCCGCCAGGTGCGTCAGTGGACGGTGGACGGTGGACGGAAGGTGCCCCCGCCTGGGGACGGCGCACGGGCGGATTGTGCGTCGGTGCGTCGGTGCGTCGGTGCGTCGGTGCGTCGGTGAATGTGCCCCCGCCCTGGGGCTCTCGCACGGTCCGACTGGGGCGATGGTCGTAGGGGGCGTACCGCCTCGGAGACACGCTGGGCGGCCGA
>JBCCQJ010000256.1:0-6353 GCA_039024395.1 Bacteroidota bacterium
CGCCGCGCTCGACCCCGAGGTGGCCCGCACGCTCCGAGGTGGCATGGGTCAGCAGACCGCCTCGGGGTGAGTCGTGACCAGGGCCGGGGCGTCCGGATGCGGGGAGGGCGTGTCGCGATACACCCCCACGGCCAGCGGCCCCATGCGACCGAGCGACAACTCCGAGGCGGGGGCACGTTCCGTTCGCCGTTCGCCGTTCGCCGTTCGCCGACTCGCGGACGCGCCGTACCCGGCGGGTGCCCGCGGTTCGACCTTGCGCCATCCCCGAGGCGGCGGCACCTTCGCCCACGGCCTACAGCCCACGGCCTACAGCCCACCAACCGTAGCTTCCGGCCGCCTCACCGCCCCATCCTCCATGTCCTGGTATCGGAAGCTCCACTGGCAGATCATCATCGGGCTCGTGCTGGGGCTCCTCTTCGGCATCTTCGCGGCGGCCCAGGGGTGGGGCGGCTTCGTGGCCAATTGGGTCGCGCCGTTCGGGACCATCTTCATCAACGCCCTCAAGCTGATCGCCGTCCCGCTGGTGCTGGCGTCGCTGGTGACCGGGGTCGCGTCGCTGAGCGACCTCCGCAAGCTCTCGCGCATCGGCGGCAAGACGATCGCGATCTACATCGGGTCGACCGCCGTCGCGGTCACCCTCGGCCTCGTGATCGTCAACGTGCTGCAGCCGGGCGACTTCGTCCCCGAGACGATGCGTGCCGAGCTGGTGGAGACCTACGCCGAGGACGCCGGCGCCCGCCAGGAGGCCGCCGCCGAGGCCGACGCCCGCGGCCCGCTCCAGATCCTGGTCGACATCGTGCCGGACAACTTCTTCGCCTCGGCGTCGAACAACGGCAACATGCTCCAGGTCGTCTTCGTGGCGCTCTTCCTGGGCATCGCGCTCATCCAGGTCCCGAAGGAGCGCGCCAAACCGCTGCTTGACGTCTTCGAGGCCCTGAACGACGTGGTGATCCGGGGGGTCGACCTCATCATGCTCATCGCGCCGGTGGGGGTGTTCGCGCTGATTGCGAGCACCATCACCACGACGGCCGGCGACGACGTGGGCCAGATCCTCGCCCTCCTCGGGGCGCTCGGCTACTACTGCATCGCCGTCGTGGTGGGGCTGGCGCTGCACACGCTCGTCACCTACCCGACGCTGCTCAAGACGCTCAGCCCGATGTCGCTGCGGACGTTCTTCGCCGGCATCGCCCCGGCGCAGCTCGTCGCCTTCTCGACGTCCTCCTCGGGGGCGACGCTGCCGGTCACGATGGAGCGGTGCGAGGAGAAGCTGGGCGTCAGCGAGGAGGTGTCGAGTTTCGTGCTGCCCCTCGGGGCGACGATCAACATGGATGGGACGGCGCTCTACCAGGCGATCGCGGCCGTGTTCATCGCGCAGGCCCTCGCGCTCGACCTCACGCTCGCCGACCAGATCGCGATCGTGCTCACGGCCGTGCTGGCGTCGATCGGCACGGCCGCCGTGCCGGGTGCGGGCATCATCATGCTCGTCATCATCCTGCAGACGATCGACGTGCCGGCCGAGGGGATCGCGCTCATCCTGGGCGTCGACCGCATCCTCGACATGCTCCGCACGGTCACCAACGTGACCGGCGACGCGACCGTCGCGACCGTCGTGGCCGCCTCGGAGGGGCAGCTCGGCACGCCGAACCTGTCCGAGGAGGCCGACCGGATCGTGGTCTCGGCATGAGGCCGCCATCCCGGAGGCCGCCATCCCGGAGGCCGGCGCCCCTGAGGCTGGGGCTCGCGCTGCTGCTGGCCCTCGCGGCGGCCGCCTCGGGGTGGGCGCAGGCGCGGCCGCTCTCGGCCGAGGCCCGCGCGACGCTCGGCATCGACTCCGAGGCGGAGGCCGCGCGCTACGCCGAGGGCCGGGCGCAGGCGCTCGCGTTCCGCCTCGACGCCGCCCGCGCGACGTTCCGCGACCTCGCCGCGACGGGCAGCCTCGCCGGCGTCTACGGCCTCGAGACGACCGCCCTCTGGCGCGCCCTGATGACCGAGGAGGACGACCACTACGACCGCTTCTACGCCCTCAACGACTCGCTCACGGCGCTCGCCGGCCGGGTCCCCGAGGCGGAGGGAGGAACGGTCTACGTCGCGATCGCCAAGCTGCACCGGGCGCTCGCGATGGGGCGCCAGGAGCGCTACGTGCGCGCCGGGACGTCCTTCAAGGACGCCTGCGGCCGCTACCGCGACCTGGCCGCCGCGCCGACGCCGTCGCCCGACGCCCTCTTCGGGCAGGGGGTGTGCGAGGTGGCTGCCGGCGCCGTGCCGCGCCAGTACCGCTGGCTCGCGCGGTTGTTCGGGTTCCGCGGGAGCGTCGCGAGCGGGCTCGCCAAGCTCGAGGCGGCGGCCGAGGGCGACGGCGCGTTCGCCGTCGAGGCGACCATTGGGCTCGCCATCTCGGACGCGACCCTCAACGAGCGCCGCGCCGGCAGCGTCGACCGCCTCGCGGCGCTCGCCGAGGACCACCCCGACAGCCCGCCGCTGGCCTACCTCGCCGGCTACCACCTCGACCTCGACCGGCGCGCCCCCGAAGCGGAGGCCGCCTTCCGACGGGCGCTGGCGGCGATGGAGAGCGACGAGGTGCAGCCCATGCCGACCGTCCGCGGCCACCTCGGGCTCGTGCTCTTCCGCCAGGACGCCTTCGACGAGGCGGTGCCGCTCCTGGAGGACTACGTCCGCACGTTCCGGGGCCGGGCGCTCAAGGCGACGGCGCAGCTCTACGCCGGCCTCGGGCGCGAGATGCTCGGCGACCGCCGTCGCGCCGAGGCCCACTACCGGCGCGTCCGCGCCGCGCGCGACTACGACGCCGACCTCTCGGCCGCCCGCGAGGCCGAGACCCTCCTCGAGGCGCCGATGACGGAGGCCGACCGCGCCCTGCTGCTCGGGCGCAATGCCTTCGACAGCGGCCGCTACCGCGAGGCGATCACGCAGCTCCAGCCCGTCCTCACAAATCGCGACCTGGCCGAGGACGACCGCGCCGAGGCGGCCTACCGCTCGGGCCGGGCCTACCAGGCGCTCGACGAGGCGGCCGAGGCGCTGCGGCACTTCCAGCTCGCCATCGACCGGCCGGGCGACCCGCTCGCCAAATGGGGGCCGTGGTCGCTCTACCACGCCGGCGAGGTCCACGAGGCGGAGGGCGACGCGGGGGCGGCGCGCGAGCGCTACGCGCGCGTGCTCGACAACGAGGCGGAGTTCGACTACCACAAGTCGCTCGAGCAGCGCACACGGGCGGCCCTGGAGCGGATTGGACGATAAAGCGCCCTTCGGGTCGCTCGGAGGAATGGGGGGAATGGAGGGCGCGCTCCGCGCGCGGAAGAATGGAAGGACGGCCGCCATCGAGCGGCCCAGCGCGAACGGCAGGTGCGTCGTTCGTGGGGCGTAGGACGGAGGCCCAGCGATGGCACGCCGCATCGCACACGGCCCCCACGTCCCACGGCCTACGCCCCAGACGTAGATCGACAACCGCCCTGCCTGTTGCTCCAGCCAGACGCGGTCCTCGCACCCGCTTGCGATCTGCTCGGGTTCGCCGTGACCCGAACCTGAGAGCCGGCGGCGTACCTTCCGCCTCCCTGGCCTCCCACCTCGATGAAAACGCTCGCCCTCGGCCTTCTTGTCTTGCTGCCCGCCTCGGGGCTGTCGGCCCAGGTGGCCCATGGTCATACGCACGACCGCCCCTGCACGCTCCGCGTGATCGATGGCGAGGCACGCGGGGGGGCGCCGATCGACCCGGAGGTGCTCCAACAAGCCCGTCTGGCCGGCGGCGCCTCGGAGACGGTGACGACGACCCGAGCGGCGACGTTCGAGGTGCAGTACACCGGCTTCACGTCGCAGGCCCAAGCCGCTTTCCAGGCCGCGGTCGACATCTGGGCGGCCCACGTGGAGTCCGACGTCACGATCCGGGTGCAGGCGCAGTTCGCGCCGCTTGGCGAGAACGTGCTGGGTGCGGCCGGCCCGCGCCTCACGGCCAACTTCGACACCCGGACGCCGCCGGTCGCCCGGACCGGGACGTGGTACGCCTTCGCGCTCGCCGACGCGATCACGGGGAGCGACCAGTTCCCCCCCGAACCGCAGGACGACCCCAATACCCAGACCGACGAATCGTTCGGTCCGGACATCATCGCGACGTTCAACAGCACGTTCTCCAACTTCTACTTCGGGACCGACGGCAACGTGCCGGCTGGACAGTTCGACTTCCGCACCATCGTGATGCACGAACTGGGGCACGGGCTCGGGTTCGTCGGCTCGGCCGAGGTCGACAATGGGATTGTCTCCGCCGACGACGGGGTCGAGTGCGATGGCGTGGCGGGCCACGGCTGCTGGGGCATCTCCAGCGGCACGTTCTCCGCGCCCGTCATCTACGACCGCCTCGTCGAGGACGGCTCGGGCGTGGCGATGACCAACGGGGCCGCTTACCCCCAGAACTCGACCGACCTCGGCAACTTCGTCACGAGCAACGGGCGGTCGTCGTCACTGTCCACCAAGAACATCTTCCTCGACGGCGTGGCGATCCGCGCCGCGAACGACGGCGCCCCGGCCCCGATCTACGCCCCGCGTCCGGCCGAGCCCGGCTCGTCGTTCTCGCACTGGGACGAGTTCGTCTTCCGTCCGTCGGGCGGCTCGAACGCCCTGATGACGGCGGGGATCGGGCCGGGAGAATCCTATGAGGACCCCGGGGCCCTCACCTGTGCGCTCCTCCAGGACATGGGCTGGACGCTCGCCCCGGCCTGCTCGGCGCTCTTCCCGACCTCCGAGCCCGCCGGCCCCGAGGCGGTGGCGGCCGCGCTCACGCCGCTCGGCGCCAACCCCTTCCGCACCGCGACCGCCTTCCGCCTCGCCGGCCCCGAGGCGGCGTCGGTGGCCGTCCGCCTCGTCGACGCCCTCGGCCGGACCGTGGCGTCGCTCTACGACGGTCCGCTCGGCGCGTCGGGCGTCCGCCTCGACGTCGACGGCCGCGACCTCGCGCCCGGGGTCTACACGGTGCAGGTCCTGGGCCTCAGGGCCCTGCTCTCCGCCTCGGTGGTGCGCGCGCGGTGAGGGCGGCCCTGGCGTGCGGGCTCCTCGCCCTCGGCGCGTCGGCCTCGGCGCAGGTCGAGACGGCGGGGCCGCAGACGGTCTGCACGCTGGAGGCCCACAACCACGGCGCGCACCCGTTCCCCGCCTCGGGGCTGTTCGGACTGCGCCAGCGCCGAGACGCGTGCGTGCCCGACCGCGCCGACTTCGTCGTGACCTACGTCGACTTCCCCGCCGAGGCGGAGGTCGCGTTCCAGGCCGCGGTCGACGCCTGGTCGTGCCAGCTCGACATCGCGGTGCCGGTCCGCATCGAGGCGACCTGGGAGACGCTCGGGCCGGGCACGCTGGGCTCGGCCGGGCCGCGCGTGATCCGCAACTTCGACGGCGCGCCGTCGCCCGACGTGTGGTACCCGGCCGCCCTCGCCGACCAGCTCGCCGGGCGCGACCTCACGCCCGACGTGCCCGACATCGAGGCGACCTTCAACCGTGCGTTCCCGGCCTGGAACCTCGACCCCGAGGCGACGGAGCCTGAGCGGTTCGACCTCTACACGGTCGTCCTCCACGAGATCGCCCACGGGCTCGGGTTCATCGGAGCGCTGCGCGTCGAAGGCGGGGTCGGGATCGTCGGCGAGAACGGGTCGGGGCCGTACGCCTTCGACCTCCAGACCCAGGACGGCGCCGGCGTCTCGCTGCTCAACTCGCAGGTCTATCCCCCAGGCTCGGCGCGCCTGGCCGACGCGCTGACCCGGCCGGTCGCCTTCCGGGGGCGGACCGCCGAGGCGGCCGGGCTCGGGCCGATCCCGCTCTACGCCCCCTCGGTGTGGCTGCCGGGCGGGTCGTACTCCCACCTCGACGAGGAGGCCTTCCCGGGCGGGACGCCGGACGGGGCCTTGTCGCCGTTCATCAGCCGCGGCGAGGCCGCCGGCCTGCCCGGCCCGGCGACGTGCGCCGTCCTGGCCGATGTCGGCTGGACCCTCGAGGGGACGTGCGCGGCGTCGGTCGGCCGCCTCGGGTCGCCGGATGCGCGCCTGGAGGTGGTCTACCGCGGCCCCAACCCGGCGCGGTCGTCGACGCGCATCGAGGTTCGGTCGGAGGTGTCGCGGTTCGTGAGCGCCGAGGTGCGCGACGCGCGCGGGCGGCGCGTGGCCGACCTGGGCACGGCCGCGCTCACCCAGGGCCGGGTGTTCGACATTCGCGTCGACGTCGACGAGCTGGCCTCGGGGGTCTACTTCATCGTCGTGCGCGGCGGGCCGTCCCCGCAGGCGCTGCCCCTGACGGTGGTGCGCGGGTAGGAGGCGGTTAGGGAAAGGAACGCCGTGGTCGAGCCTCCCCCATTGCGGGACCGC
>JBCCQJ010000257.1:0-6321 GCA_039024395.1 Bacteroidota bacterium
ACGGCGCTCGTGGCGGCGCTCTCGGTCCTCGTGCGGGTGCTGCGGGCGGGGTGCGGGGTGGAGACCCGAAGACGACACCCCAGTACGTGGCAGCGGCTGACGGCTCCGGAGGCATGTGCGCTAACCTGATGCGTATGGGGCACCTCGCCCACAGCCCCTCACCCCACAGCCTTCACCCGACGAGCCGCAGGGCGACGGCATCGGCGACGGAGGCGCCCTCGGCCGTCAAGCGGATCCGCCTCGGGGTTGTCTCAACCAGTCCTGCGGCCTCCAACGCGGCCAACTCGTCGGCCCGCTCTCCGATGAGGTCGACGCCGTACTCGCTCTCGAGCCGGTCCACGTCGAGCCCATCCACGAGGCGGCGGAGGCCGAGCAGGACAGCCTCGTCGGCCAGCGGGTCGGGCCCGATCTGCTCGCGCTCGGCCAGCGGCATCTCGCCGCCGAGCAGGAGGTCCTGCCACAGCCGCAGGTTGGCCACGTTGGCCCAGCGCCAGCCGCGGCTCCGCGTCTCGCGCCAGAACGAGTGGGCGCTCGGCCCCAGCCCGATCGTCGTCTGGTGGGTCCAGTAGCCCTCGTTGTGCCGGCTCCGCAGCCCCTCGCGCGCGAACGACGCCACCTCGTAGTGCTCGAACCCCCGCTCGGTGAGGTAGCGGTGCGTGAAGAGGTAGCGGTCGTGGAGGGTCTCGTCGCCCTCGGGCACGACGCGCCCCAGCGCGACCATCTTGAAGAGCGATGTCCGCTCCTCGACCGTCAGGCTGTACGTCGACAGGTGCGTCGCCCCGAGGCGGATCGCCTTTTCGAGATTCGCGCCCCAGTGCTCGAACGGCTGGTCGGGCACGCCGAAGATGAGGTCGACCGACACGTTGCCGATCTCGGCGACGGCCGCCTCGGTGCCGGCCTCGGCCTGAGCGGCGTCGTGGACGCGGTTCATGAACGCGAGGTCGTCGTCGAAGAACGACTGGACGCCCAGCGAGAGCCGGTCGACCCCGAGGTGGCGCGCCGCGCGGAGCCACGCGAGGCCGTCGTCGCCGGCCAGGTCCTCGGGGTTGGCCTCGACGGTCACCTCGACGACGCCCGACGTGTCGAAGTGGTCGTGGGCCGACTGGAGGGCGCGGCCGAGGGCGTCGGGCGAGAGCAGCGACGGCGTGCCGCCGCCGAGGTAGATCGTGGTGAGCGGCGCCGTGTCGCGGAACTCCCGGCCCAGCGCCTCCGCCTCGGCGCCGAGGGCGCGCACGTACGTCGCCTCGTCACGACGGGTGGTCGTGAAGTAGAAGTCGCAGTAGACGCAGCGCTGCGAGCAGAAGGGGACGTGGATGTAGAGTCCGGCCACGGGAGCGTGTGCGATCTTGCGAGCCTACCATTAACGGAGAGCATGGGTGCCCTCACCGACCGTGTCATCGCCCGGCAGGAGCGCGCGCTGGGCGTCGACCTGGACTACCTCCGGTCTCTGGCCGAGGCGTCGACGGCGACGTTCGCCAAGTTCGGTGCCGCGATGCCGGCCGCGCAGCACCGCGCCGAGATTCCGGTCACGCTGTGGCACCTCGCCCGCCTCGCGGCGACGCGCGTGCAGGACTGCGGCACGTGCGTGCAGATCGTCGTCAACCAGGCGCGGGCCGACGGCGTGCCCGCGGCGGCGCTCCAGAGCGCCCTCGACGACGACGGCCGGCTGACGCACGACGAGCGCCTCGTGATGCGGTACGGCGAGGCGGTCGCTGCGCGCGCCGCCGACGTCCCTGAGGCGGTCGAGGCCGTGCGCGCGCGGTTCGGCGAGTCTGGCCTGACCGAGCTGGCGCTCGCCGTCACGATGGTGCAGGTGTTCCCGATCCTCAAGCGCGGCCTCGGCCAGGACATCGCCTGCGCGCTTGTGGAGTTGAAAATTGAAAGTTGAGAATGGAAAATGAGATGCGCCGAGTAACAAAGCTGAGGTGACCTACATCTCTCCCTACACTATCCATTCTCAATTTTTCACTCTCCACTCACCCGTGATTGATTTCGCGCGCCTCGCCGGCCAGATCGCCGACTTCGCCGTCTACCGGCAGGCAGAGGACCGCGCGCACGCCGCCCGCCTCGAGGCGGCGCAGGCCGCCCTCGCCGACTGCGCCCCCGACTGGCAGGCCCTCGCCGAGGCGGCGGCGACCGGCAAAGGCCCGCTCCGCGCCGTGCCGACCGAGCGCCCCGACGCCCGCCTCGGGGCCGCGCCGCGCCCGCCGATCGTGACGGTCGTCGCGACCGACGGGTCGCAGATCTTCCCCGACCGGCACGTCGAGCCGTCGTGCTACCTCCTCAACGTGGGCCGCGTGGCGCTTCACTACGGGACCCTCGACGCGCCGCTGATCGCCGCCGAGCCGGCGCTCCGGTACCACGCCGAAGACCTCGCCGAGCTGGCCGAGGACGACCCCGAGGCGTCGCCGCTCGACGTCTCGACCGAGGTGGTGTCGGCGCTGCGCGACGAGCTGGAGCTGCGGTGGCTCTTCGAGACCGCCGCGGCCGAGCGCTACGGCAGCCGCCCCGTCGTCGCCCTTGCCGACGGCACGCTCATCCGCTGGATGCTGCGCGGCATGAAGAACCGCCGCCTCGAAGACCGCCTCCTCGACCGCTACGTGGCCGAGCTGGACCGCTTCCGCGCGGCGGGCCTCCCGGTCGCCTCGTACGTCTCGAGGCCGAACAACGCCGAGGTGGTGAATCTGCTGCGGCTCCACCTCGGGGAGGACGACTGGGCGGCCGGGCCGGGGTCGCTGCGCGGGCTCCTCGACCGCCACCTGTTCGAGGCGACGCTGGCGGAGGGCGAGCGGAGCGCCGTGTTCCTCTCGCGCAGCGGCGTGCTCAAGCGCTACGGCGACCACCGGATCGTCGCGTTCTACGTCCGCGGCTGCGGCGAGGTGGGGCGCGTCGAGATGCCCGAGTGGGTGGCCGCCCAGCCCGAGTGGCTCGACCTCGTCCACGCGATCGTGCTCGACCAGTGCGAGAAGGGCGGCGGCTACCCGATCATCTTGCAAGAGGCCCACCAGCGGGCGGTCGTGCGGATGCAGGAGAAGGAGGTGTTCTACCGGATCCTCGCCCGACAGGCCCGGGGCGCCGGCGGGGCCGTCCCGACGTACTCGGGCAAGGCCGCCTCGAAGCGCGCACCGCGGGTGTGAGGCTCGCTGCGCTCGGAGGGGGAACGAGGGAACTGGGAACGGGCACGCGTCTCGAACCCGAACGACGTGCCCCGAGGCGGGGCCACCATTTATCCATCGCGCTTCTTTTGGACCGCCTCGGTGGCGGGTGCACCTTCTGCCATTTCCCCGTTCCCCGTGCCCCGTTCCCAATCTCCCCCCGTCGCTGAAGTCATCGCGTCCTCCACCCGCGAGGTTGTCGCCGAGGTCTATCCCGAGGCGGAGGTGCCGTCCTTCGGTTCGTGGGTCGAGGTCGAGACCGAGGACGGGACGGTCCAGTACGGCCTCGTGAGCCACGCCGAGACCGGCAGCGTCGAGCCGGGCCGGCAGGCGGTCGCCCTCGGGGCCGAGTACGACCGCGACCGGCTCCGCCGCGAGATGCCGCAGCTCCTCGACCTCATCCGGACGACCGTCCGCGCTCAGATCCTCGGCTACTGGGATGGCCGGGCGGTCCGCGACGGGCAGCCGCTCGTCCGCCAGACGCTCCCGCCACGCCCGGCGGCGCTCCACGACCGCCTGCGGGTGTGCGCCCCTGATGCTGTCGCCCGCCTCGGGGCGCCGTTCGACGCGCTGCGGACGCTCGCGCGGACGCCCGACCCGGCCGTGCCCGCCGACGACCTGCTCGCGGCCGCGCTCCGGAACCTCTACGACGCCCACGGCCGCGGCGCCGACGGCGAGGCGGTCCTGGTCGAGGCGGGAAAGGCCCTCGCGCGGCTCCTCGACGACGACCACGAGCGGCTCCAGTCGATCCTGCGCCGCGTAGGGTAGGGGAGGGACGACGGACCGCGGATGACGGACCGCGGCCTGATCGTCGCGCCTTGGGGGCGGCCGCCTCGGTGCAGATCACGCCCCCTCAGCTGTGGGACGACGGATTTTCAGCGTCACACCAGACCCCGAGGTGGACGAACCTCACCCCGAGGCGGGCATCCGGTCGATGGCCGCTCAGGCGGCGGTCAGCCGTCGGCGGTCGTCAGAAGATGATTCCGGCGCGGGCGGCGAGCACGACGTCCGTCTTGTCGCTCCCGATCAGGAGCGACGGGTTGATCTCGGTAAAGAACGACGTCTCGTTGAGCGGGAACGCCCACCCGTACCCGATGTGGAGGGTCGGGCCGCCCGCTCCTTCGTTGAACGGCACGAACCCGCCGAATCCCGCGAGGATGTAGCGCGCGGTCCCCCCGCCGGGCAGCGTCACGATGACTGATGCCTGGGGGTTGGCGACGAAGCGGGCCTGGCTGGCGCCTTCGAACAGGTGCGCGCTAACGCCGAGGTCTCCGGCCACCGACACGTCCCGGTTGAGCGGCAGGGCGGCCCGGCCGCGGATCCCGACCGACGGCCCATCGGGGATCAGGTCCTGTCCGAGGAGAGCCATCGTGACGTCGAAGCCACCGCCGAAGCGTGGGGGCGACGTGCCCTGGGCCTGCACCGAGGCGGCGCTCATGACAAAAGCGGCGAGTAAGGCGAAACGCATGGAAAGCAAGAGGGGGACGGGAGGAGACGGTCGTAGCTTCCAGGGCGGCCTCACCGAGGCCGGATCCGCCGTTTTCAAGGTACGCACGCCCTTCCGATGCTTGATCCCGACGCCCTCACGCACGCCGGCGACGGCGCCCCCGCCGCCGCCGACCTCGACGCCGCCCAGGCGAGCGACCCGGCCGCCTTCCGCCCGCTCGGCTCCATCCCCTACGGCGTCACCAACGGCAGCTACGACCCGGCGGCGTTTGCCGGCCTCGACTTCTACCGCGTCGACGACCTGCTGACCGACGACGAGAAGGCGCACCGTGAGCGCGTCCGCGAGTACGTCTCCTCCGAGGTGGTTCCGGTGATCGAGCAGCACGCGCAGGCGCTCACGTTCCCCACCGAGGTGGCGAAGGGGCTGGCCGCGCTGGGCGTGATCGGCCCCACGATCCCCGCCGCGTACGGCGGCCTCGGGGCCTCCTCGGTGTCGTACGGCCTGATGATGCAGGAGGTCGAGCGCGCCGACAGCGGGCTCCGGAGCTTCTGCTCGGTCATGGGCTCGCTCGTGATGTACCCGATCCATGCCTACGGCTCCGAAGAGCAGAAGCGGCGGTGGCTCCCCAAGCTGGCCCGCGCCGAGGCGGTCGGCTGCTTCGCCCTCACCGAGCCCAACGTGGGCTCCGACCCCGGCTCGATGACCACGCGCGCCGTCCGCGACGGCGACCACTACGTCCTCACCGGCCACAAGCGGTGGAGCACGAACGCGTCCATCGCCGACGTGGCGCTCGTCTGGGTCAAGGACGACGCGGGCGACGTGCGGGGCTTCCTCGTCGAGACCGACCTCCCCGGGGTTTCGACGCCGCGCATCATGGACAAGTGGTCGCTCCGCGCGGCCGTCACCTCCGAGGTGGTGCTCGACGAGGTCCGCGTGCCCGCCTCGGCGATGTTGCCCAACATCAAGGGCCTCAAGGGGCCGCTCTCGTGCCTTACGCAGGCGCGCTACGGCATCGCCTGGGGCGTCGTCGGGGCCGCGATGGCGTGCTACGACGCGGCGCTCCAGCACACGACCTCGCGCCAGCAGTTCGGCAAGCCCATCGCCGGCTTCCAGCTCGTCCAGGCGCAGATCGCCGACATGCTGGCCGACATCACCAAGGCGCAGCTCGTCGGGTGGCGCCTCGGGCGGATGAAGGACGAGGGCACGATGCGGCCGCCGCACGTCTCGCTCGCCAAGCGCGACAACGTGCGGATGGCCCTCGACGTGGCCCGTACCAGCCGCCAGCTGCTCGGGGGCAACGGCGTGCTTGGGATCTACCCGGTCATGCGGCACATGGCCAACCTGGAGTCGGTCGTGACCTATGAGGGCACCGACGAGGTGCACACGCTCGTGCTCGGCCTCGAGGCGACCGGAATCGGGGCCTTCTCATAGGCCTCTCGGGCGGAGTGCGGCCGGATTCCGCACACTGAGCCGCTCTCCTCAGACCCGTACGAAGTGGCGGGACGGTGCAAGGATGCCCTGTCGCCTCGGGGGCGACCCGGCGGTTGGCCTTCCATTCCTCCGCGCGCGGAGCGCGCCCTCCATTGTCTCAGCCCGCTAGGTCGGAACTACGTGCTTTAGCACGAGGCTTTGAGCACCACCGCTAGCTTGGCCCGATGAAGCAGCGTCGTGGCAGCCACACCGTCTACCTCCTCCAGGTCCACCTCGTCTTCTGCACCA
>JBCCQJ010000258.1:0-6304 GCA_039024395.1 Bacteroidota bacterium
GAGTCTCCTCCCCCCAGCGGGGGGAGGCTGGGAGGGGGGCGACGAATCGACGACGACGCTCGGCCTCGAGGCGGCCTCCTTGCGATGCGGAGATCCCTCACCCTGGCTGCGCCGACCTTGCGGCTGTTCCTCTCCCCGAGGGAGAGGGGACTCGATCTCAAGGGTGGGAGCCTGCGACCGGGGTGGCAGCGCTCGTACCGCCTCGGGGGCCAGACACAAAGCCGCCCCGGCCGCACGTGGCAGCCGGGGCGGGAGAGGGGAGAGGAGGGCGGCGCTACGCCTTGTCGCCCTCGTCGACGACCTCGAAGTCGGCGTCCTCGGTCTCGGGCGCGGTCGCGCCGTTGGCCTGCGCGTCGGCGGCCGCCTCGGCGCCGCCCGCCTCGGCCTCGGCCTGCTGGGCGCGGTAGAGGTCCTCCGAGGCGGCGCTCCAGGCGCCGTTGAGCTGCTCGAGCGCCGACTCGACCTCGTCGACGTCCTGGCCCTGGTGGACCTCCTTGAGCCGCTCGAGGCCGGCCTCGATGGCGGCCTTCTTCTCGGCCGGGATCTTGTCGCCGTAGTCGGCGAGGTTCTTCTCGGTCGAGAAGATGAGGCTGTCGGCCTGGTTGAGCTTGTCGATCGACTCGCGGCGCTTGGCGTCGTCGGCCGCGTTCTCGCGGGCCGCCTTGCGCATCGCCTCGATCTCCTGCTCCGAGAGCCCCGAGGAGGCCTCGATGCGGATCGACTGCTCCTTGCCGGTCGCCTTGTCCTTGGCCGAGACCGAGAGGATGCCGTCGGCGTCGATGTCGAACGTGACCTCGACCTGCGGCACGCCGCGCGGGGCCGGCGGGATGCCGTCGAGGTGGAAGCGCCCGATCGTCCGGTTGTCGACGGCCATCGAGCGGTCGCCCTGGAGGACGTGGATCTCGACCGACGGCTGGTTGTCGGACGCCGTCGAGAACGTCTCCGACTTGCGCGTCGGGATGGTCGTGTTGGCCGGGATGAGCGTCGTCATGACCGAGCCCAGCGTCTCGATGCCCAGGTTGAGCGGCGTCACGTCGAGCAGCAGCACGTCGGTGACGTCGCCCGAGAGCACGCCGCCCTGGATGGCCGCGCCGACGGCGACGACCTCGTCCGGGTTGACGCTCCGGTTGGGCGCCTTGCCGAAGAACGCCTTGACGACCTCCTGCACCTTCGGGATGCGCGTCGAGCCGCCGACGAGGATCACCTCGTCGATTTGGCTCTTGGAGAGCCCGGCGTCGTTGAGCGCCTTCTCCATCGGCGGGATCGTGCGGTCGATGAGGTCGTCGACGAGCTGCTCGAACTTGGCCCGCGTGATGTCGAGCGTGAGGTGCTTCGGGCCGTCCTGCGTGGCGGTGATGAACGGCAGGTTGACCGTCGTCTGGGCCGCAGCCGACAGCTCAATCTTGGCCTTCTCGGCGGCCTCCTTGAGGCGCTGGAGCGCCATCGGGTCGGTGCGGAGGTCGATGCTCTCCTGCGTCTGGAACTCGTCGGCGATGAAGTCGATCAGGCGCTGGTCGAAGTCGTCGCCCCCGAGGTGGGTGTCGCCGTTCGTGCTCTTGACCTCGAAGACGCCGTCGCCGAGCTCGAGGATCGAGATGTCGTAGGTGCCGCCGCCGAGGTCGTAGACGGCCACCGTCTGGTCGGCGTCGGCGGTCTTGTCGAGGCCGTAGGCGAGCGCCGCCGCGGTGGGCTCGTTCAGGATGCGCTTGACCTCGAGGCCCGCCACCTGGCCGGCCTCCTTGGTGGCCTTGCGCTGGGCGTCGTTGAAGTAGGCCGGCACGGTGATGACCGCCTCGGTGACACGCTCGCCGAGGTAGTCCTCGGCGGTCTGCTTGAGCTTGCCGAGGATCATCGCCGAGATCTCCTGCGGCGTGTAGAGCTTCGGGTCGCCGCCGACCTCGACCTCGATCCGCGCCACGCCGCCGTCGCCCTTGGTGACGGTGTAGGGCACCGTCTTCATCTCCTCGGAGACCTCGGCGTGCTGGCGGCCCATGAACCGCTTGGCCGAGAAGATGGTGTTCTGGGGGTTGGTGATCGCCTGGCGCTTGGCGGGCGCGCCGACGAGGCGCTCGCCGTCCTTCTTGAAGGCGACCACGGACGGGGTCGTCCGGCCGCCCTCGGCGTTGGGGACGACGACGGGCTCGTTGCCCTCCATGACGGCCACGACGGAGTTCGTCGTGCCGAGGTCGATGCCGATAATCTTGCCCATGTCGGGGGAGAATCTGAGTCTGTTCGGAAAGTCGTAGGGGGTGCCGAACCGGCCCCCGAGGTGGGGGGAGCTACGCCGCGTCGGGCGGGAGGATCCGGCCGCACGCGCCCCGCCTGCCGTTGCGACAGGGAAGGCGGGCCGCCTCGGGGAAGGCAACGGCCGTGCCATGCGAGAGCAATTGCCGTTATGGCAGAACCCGCGTGGTCCCCGAGGCGGCGCCGGCGCCCGCCGGGGTATCTTCGGGTGCCCTCCGCGTCTCCTCCGGCCGGGCTCTGCCCGAGATGAAGCACCTCCCCAACGCCCTCACCGTCGGCCGCATCGTCGTGGCGCCGGTGTCGCTGTACCTGATGTGGACGGGTACCTTCTGGGGGCAGTTCTGGGGCGCGCTCCTCTTCGTCATCGCCGCCATCACCGACTGGCTCGACGGCCGCCTCGCGCGCACCTACGGCGTGTCGTCGCGGCTCGGGCAGTTCCTCGACCCGCTGGCCGACAAGATCCTGGTCCTGGGCGCCTTCTTCCTGATCCCGTTCCTGACGCCGATTGGGGCGGGGCTGGCGGCGCCGGCGGGGGTGTGGCTGCCGTGGCTGGCCATCGGCGCCATCGCCGCGCGCGACGCGGCGGTCACCGTCCTGCGGTCGGTCTACGAGCGGCAGGGACGCTCGCTCCAGACCTCGTCGGCGGCCAAGTGGAAGACGGCCTGGCAGCTCACGTTCCTCATCACGGCCTTCGTGTTCCTCGCCTTCTCGCACGCCCGCCAGCTCGATGGCGCGCTCGGTGCCCTGGGCGATTTCCTCTACGCCGCGCTCGAGAGCCCGGCGGCGCTCGTCTTCCTGATCGTGACGGCCGCGGTGACGGTGTGGACGGGCGTCCTCTACTTCCGCACGCCGGCGCCGGATGCCGCCCCGGGGGCGAACGCGGCCGCCTCGGGGACGCCGTCCGCCTCGGGGGGCGCTGAGGCGGTGCCCCGTCCGGAGACGCCTCGCCGAGGCGTCTCTACGGGCCCTCCGGGGGCGACGGGGTCGCCCGACCTCTCATGACGCTTGCCGATGACCTTGCGCGCGACCTGCTCCGCATCGGGGCCGTCGCCCTCCGCCCCGACGACCCGTTCACGTGGGCCAGCGGGCGCCTCTCGCCCGTCTACACCGACAACCGGCTGCCGCTCTCGCACCCGGACGTCCGCACCCGCGTCGCCGACGGGTTCGCCGACCTCGCGCGCGGCCTCGACCGCGTCGAGGCGGTCTCGGGCACGGCCACGGCCGGCATCGCCCCCGGCGTGCTCCTGGCCGACCGCCTCGGGGTTCCGTTCTCGTACGTCCGCTCGCGCGCCAAGGGGCACGGCCGGCAGAACCGGATCGAGGGGCACGTCGCCGAAGGCCAGCGGCTCGTGATCGTCGAGGACCTCGTCTCGACCGGCGGCTCGGTCCTGAGCGCGGCCGAGGCGCTGCGCGACGCCGGCGCCGCGCCGGTCGCGGCGTTCGCGGTGTTCACCTACGGCTTCCCCGAGGCGGACGCGGCGTTCGCCGAGGCGGGCCTCCCGCTCCACACGCTGACCGACTTCGCGGCGCTCACGCAGGCCGCCCAAGAGACGGGCGCGCTCGGCGCCGACGCCTGGGACGCGCTCCGCGCCTGGCGTGACGACCCGGCCGGATGGAGCGCCGCGCGCGGCGGGGCGGGCTGAGGCCCCGAGGCGGGCCTTCGGAGGACCATTTCTCTCGGCTGAAGCTCGCGCTGTAACTCGCTGGGGAATGGGTCGATACCTCGGCCATGATCCGCCACGTCTCGACCCGCCGCGAGGACCGCGTGACCGACGCGGTCGGCTGCGCCCGCGCGTTTGGCCTTCCGTTTCTCGTGACCGGCTCGTTCTGCCTCGCCGCCGCGCTCGGCGGGATGTTCGGCGTCGAGGGCGGGTGGGACCGCCTCGGGGTGGGCGTGATCGGGGCGGGCCACCTCGGGGCCGGGCTGGCCCTGTGGCTGGGCCGGTGGACGGGCGCCGTCGTCCGGCGGCGCGGCGTCGAGTGGACCGAGCGGCGGCTGTTCCGGGCGCCGGTCCGCCGCGAGATCGCGCCCTCCGAGGTGGACCGCGTCGAGGTGGAGGAGGACACCGACAGCGACGGCGACGACATCTTCCGCGTCGCCCTCCGGCTCCGGTCCGGCGAGCGCCTTCCGCTCACGCGCCAGTACGTGCAGGTGCGCGCCGTCGCCGACGAGGCGGCCCTCGCCGTTGCGCGCCGGCTCCAGATCCCCGACCGGATCGCCTGAGGCCCCGGGGCGGGGAACGGCGCGCCGGTGCCTCGCGTCGAGGCGGCCCCTCCGATTCCCCCTCGATTGCTTCCTCCTCAATGACGGGACACCTCCTCACGGTCGGCGACGAGATCCTGCTCGGCCAGATCGTCGACACCAACGCGGCGTGGCTCGGCGACACGCTGGCCGGCCTGGGCGTCGACCTCCGCCGCAGCGAGACCGTCGGCGACGACGCCCACGAGATCACGCGCACGCTCGGCCGGGCCTTCGACGACGGCGCGAGCGTCGTCATCGTCACCGGCGGCCTCGGCCCGACGCACGACGACGTGACGCGGCCGGCCGTGGCCGCCGCGTTCGGCCGCGACCTCGTCTTCGACCCCGAGGTGTACGACCGCATCGAGGCGCGCTACACGTCGCGCGGGCGCACGATGCCCCAGATCGGCCGCGTCATGGCCGAGGTGCCGGACGGCTTCGAGGTGCTCGCCAACCCGAAGGGCACCGCGCCCGGCCTCTGGGGCGAGCGGCAGCGCGACGGCCGCACCGAGGCGGTCGTCGTCCTGCCCGGCGTGCCGTACGAGATGCGCGCCATCACCGAGGCGGAGGTGCTGCCTCGCCTCCGCGCCCGGCAGGACGGCGTCGTCCTCAGCCGCACCGTGCTGACGGTGGGGAAGGGCGAGAGCGACCTGGCCGGCCGCCTCGGGGACGCCGTCGACCACCTGGCCGATGGGCTTACGCTGGCCTACCTCCCCAGCCTCGGAACCGTCCGCATCCGGGTCACCGCGCGCGGCGCCGACCGCGAGGCGGCCCGGGACGCCCTCGACGCGGCGGTGACGGAGATCCGGGACACGCTGGGCGACCTCGTCTTCGGGGAGGGCGAGACGACCCTTCAGGCGACGGTCAACCAGATGCTGGTCGCGCGCGGCCTGACGCTGGCTCTCGCCGAGAGCTGCACCGGCGGCGCCGTCGCGTCGCGTCTGACGTCGGTGCCGGGCGCGAGCCGTGTCCTCCGCGGCGGCGTGGTCGCCTACTGCAACTCGGTCAAGACGAACGCGCTGGGCGTCGAGGCGGTGACGATCGAGACCGAGGGCGCCGTCAGCGAGGCCGTCGCGCGGCAGATGGCCGAAGGCGCACGGTCCCGCCTCGGGGCCGACATCGGCGTCTCGACGACCGGCATCGCCGGGCCGGGGGGCGGCACGCCCGACAAGCCGGTCGGGACGGTCTGGCTCGCCCATGCCGACGCGCAGGGGACGTACGCCGTCCAGCTCCGGCTGACGACCGACCGCGAGGTCAACATCGGGCTGACGACGACGGCCGCGCTCGACCTCGTCCGCCGCCAGCTCCTGCGCGCCGAGCGGTAGCGGGACGACCGCCGACGGCGGACGGCCGACCGCCTCGGAGCAGGACGACAGACCACGGACGACGGTCGGGCCGCCTCGGTGGCGTTTCGCGTCTCCTCCCCCCCTCGGGGGCCGGTCCGGGGGCGACGAGGCGGCCGCCGCGATTCTCTCCGAGGCGGTCCGCGCACATCGAGCGGTGTGGACCGGTAGACCGCCTCGGGGTGGGTCGTGGGTGAGGGCCGGGGCATCCGGACACGGGAGGGCGTACGCGGTACGCCCCTACGATCATCGCCCGTTCGTGCCGAGCGCCAGCCCCGAGGCGGTGGTGCGTTCCGTCCACCGCCCACTGACGCACTGCCGACTGATCCACTGACCTACTGATACCAAGTCCGGGAGCTTTCTGAGGGATGTCGCTGTCTGATCGGCTCTCCGCCTCTGGCCCCATGCCCCGCTCGCTCCTCCTCGCCGACCACCTCCCAGCCGACCAGATCCGCGCTCGCTTCCGCGCCAGCCGCGA
>JBCCQJ010000259.1:0-6242 GCA_039024395.1 Bacteroidota bacterium
CCGCCACTTCGAGCGGCGATACGGCGTGTTCGGCCGCGGCGCCTCGCCCGAGGCGGCCCTCCCGTACACGCCGACCGTGCTGCCGAGGACGAGGTGAGCGGCGCCCACCCGCGACGCCGCCCCGGCGACGGCCCGCGTGCCGCCCACGTTGACCGCCTCGTAGTCTGCCGGCGCAGCGCGGCGGCGCGTCGTCAGGGCGGCGAGGTGGACCACGGCGTCGCATCCCGCGAAGGCCGTCGCGAGGGCGTCCGCGTCGCGCACGTCCGCGCAGGAGACCTCCGCCCCGAGGCGGAGTAGCGGCACGTCGTCGTGCCCGGGGCGGATCACGGCACGAACGCCGTGCCCGCGCTCGGCGAGGGCACCCGCGAGGTGGCCGCCGATGAACCCGGCGGCTCCGGTGAGGGCGACGCGCATGGCGCTGCGCTAGTCCGCGACGATGGCGGGCTCGAAGGCCGGCCGGGGCCGCAGCACGTGCCGGGTGGCGCCCACCGCGAAGCCGAGGCCGGCGCACACGTAGTAGGCCGCGTGCCACGGAATCGCGCGAGCCGCGAACCACGGCCCGCGAATGGCCCCCAGGTACCGATAGAAGGAGGCGTTGAGCGCGCCGAACACGCCGGCCGCGCCCGTGGCGAGCAGAAGAGCCGACGTCGGGGAGACCACGGCGAGGCCGAGCGCGACCCCCAGCAGGGCGACGGCCAGGAGGCTCGCCCGGCTCCGCCAGTCCACGTTCAGGCTGTCCTCGACGGCGCCGCGGCGCAGCAGCAGCTCCGTCCACGGCGCGGCCCGCTTCAGGGTGTCGGTGCGCAGCATGTCGAGCGCGCCCCACGCCTTGAGGTGCGTCACCTGGAGCGTCGCGTCGAGCAGGACGCCGTCGCCCGCCTCGGCGAGGCGGTAGCCGAACTCGATGTCCTCGACGCACGGCACGCCGTAGCGCTCGTCGAACCCCCCGAGGCGGAGGAAGGCCGACCGCCGGACGGCCCCGCAGCCGGTCCAGAACGTCGAGAACGCCGACGGGTCGGCCGCCTGGTGGGTGTGGTGGTGGAGCAGGTTGCGGTACTGCGACAGGAACGCCGGGTCGGCCGGGTGGGCGTCGTAGGAGCCGACGAGCGCGGCCACCTCGGGGTCGGCCGCGAACTGCCGCCGCACGTGGTCGACGGCGGTCGGCGGCACGACCACGTCGGCGTCGACGAAGAAGAGGACGTCGCCGGTGGCCCTCCGCGCACCGTCGTTGCGGGCCGCGGCGGGGCCGCCGGAGACCCGGCGGACCACCGTCTCCACGGCCGCCTCGGTGGTCGGCAGGCCGCGCCACGCGCCGTCGGTCTCGCCGTCGGCCACGACGATCAGTTCGTCGGACGGGCCGAGCGCGACGGCGAGGGCCTCGACGCACGCGCGGAAGGCCGCCCCCCCGTTGTGCACGGGGACGATCACCGAGACGGACAGCGGAGTCGGGCGCATCGCCGTGAAACCAGGGACAGACGGACGTTCGAGCGGCATGAGGATACAGGAGGGAGGCCAGAACCCCGTGCGCTTCTGGCCGATAGAGGGGTCTGCTTTGGGCGAACCTCGGCGGGCGACCGCAAGCCCCATGCCCCGAGGCGGCTCCGCGCCATTCCCTTTGGCGCAGGGAATCCCGGGGGCGTAGTTTCGGGGCTGCATCTGTGCTCCCTCCCCCCTCCCACCGACCCGACCCCTCATGGCCGACGAGACCACCGAACAGCGCATCAAGGCGATCATCGTCGAGAAGCTCGGCGTTGACGAAGCCGACATCACGCACGAGGCCTCCTTCACGAACGACCTCGGCGCCGACTCCCTCGACACGGTCGAGCTGATCATGGAGTTCGAGAAGGAGTTCGACATGACGATCCCCGACGAGGACGCCGAGCAAATCGCGACCGTCGGCGACGCCGTCGACTACGTCGACAGCAAGACGGCCTAGAAGCCTCCCCCACCGACCGTTCTCCGGCGGAGCGTCCCAGGACGCGCCGCCGGTTTTTGTAGCCCCCGGTCGCGCCCCGAGGCGAAACCCGACCCGCCGACGGCCCGAACCGGAGCCCCCGACTCCGCCCTCTGCCCCATGCCGTTTCAGGACCGCCGCGTCGTCGTCACCGGCCTCGGCGCGCTCACGCCCATCGGCAACACGGTGCCGGCGTTCTGGGAGGCCATGATGGCCGGCCAGAGCGGCGCCGCGCCCATCACGCACTTCGACGCGAGCGACTACCCGACGACGTTCGCGTGCGAGGTCAAGGGCTTTGATCCGGGCGACCACCTCGACCGCAAGGAGGCCCGCCGCCTCGACCGATTCGCGCAGTACGCCATCGTCGCCGCCGACGAGGCGCTCGCCGACGCCGGCCTCGACACCGCGGCGATGACCGCCGATCAGAAGGCGCGCACGGGCGTCGTGATGGGCAGCGGCATCGGCGGGATGAAGCTGTTCCAGGACCAGGTCGTCGGGTTCGCCGAGCACGGGCCGCGCCGCCTGAGCCCGTTCTTCGTGCCGATGATGATAATCGACATGGCGCCGGGCCTGATCTCGATGCGCCACGGGCTCCACGGGCCGAACTACGCGACCGTCTCGGCCTGTGCCACGGCCAACAACGCCATCGCCGACGCGGCGCTCGTCATCGCCGCCGGCCTCGCCGACACCATGGTCGCCGGCGGCACCGACGCCTCGATCACGCAGATCGGACTGGCCGGGTTCGGCAACATGAAGGCGCTCTCGACGCGCAACGGCGACCCCGAGGCGGCCAGCCGGCCGTTCGACGCCACGCGCGACGGGTTTGTGATGGGCGAGGGCGCCGGTGCCCTCATCCTCGAGGACTACGACCACGCCACGGCGCGCGGCGCGCAGATCTACGCCGAGATCCTCGGCCTCGGCATGAGCGCCGACGCCCACCACATCTCGGCGCCCCACCCCGAGGGGCTCGGCGCCAAGATGGCGATGCAGCAGGCGATCCAGACGGCCGGCATCGACCCCTCCGACGTCGGCTACCTCAACATGCACGGCACGTCGACGCCGCTGGGCGACGTGGCCGAGACGAAGGCCATCAAGGCCGTCTTCGGCGAGCACGCCTACGCGATGAACCTCTCCTCGACCAAGTCGATGACCGGCCACCTCCTCGGGGCCGCCGGCGCCGTCGAGGCCATCGCGTCGATCCTGGCGATGCGGTACGGCCGCGTGCCACCGACGATCAACTTCGAGACGGCGGACCCGGCCTGCGACCTCAACTACACGTTCAACGCGCCGCAGGACCGCGACGTCACGGTGGCGCTCTCGAACGCGTTCGGGTTCGGCGGCCACAACACATGCGTCGTGTTCAGAAAGGTCGAGGCGTAGGGGAACGGGACCGCCTCGGGGTGTGAAGGGCGGACGAGGGCTCCGGAAGGCCTTGCCTTGTCTGGAGATCACCGTATTGTTACGGGTTCGTCGTCTCGCTCACACCCTCGGCGCCGCGTCGCGCACATGACCCGACTCCGCGACTCTCGCCTCACGCCGGGCCCGCTTCTGGTCAGCCTCCTCGGGGTCGCTGTGCTGGCCATCGTGGCGCTGCCCGTCGAGGTAGCCGGCACGCTCGACGTCCCCGGCCGCGTGCTGCCTGCCCGCGAGTGGGCCGTCGTCCGCGGCACCGACGGCGCCGTCTCGGCGACGCTCCGCGACCACCGGACCGGCCGCGTCGAGGCGACGTTCGTAGCTGCGCCCGAGCGCGGCGACGCGACGCACTTCCACCTCGACGTCGGCGCGTCGGCGTGGATCGCCGCCGGCGACACCGTCGGCGCGTTCGTGTCGGGCGAGGCGGCTGTCCGGGCCTCCCGGCTGGCCGGAGACATCGAGGCGGCCGAGGCTCAGGTGACCTTCTTCGAGGCCGGCCAGAAAGACGCCCTCGTCGAAGCGGCCCGGCAGGAGGTCGTGCGTGCGGAGGAGGCCCGCGACCAGGCCCAGCGCGACGCCGACCGCCTCGCCGACCTCTTCGCGCGCGACGTGGTAGCGGCGCAGGACGTCGAGGCGGCGCAGAGCGAGGTGCAGCGGGCGACGGCCGAGGCGGCAGGCGCCGCGGCCCGCCTCGACGACGTACAGACGGGCCGCCGCGACGAGGAGGTCCGCCTGGCCCGCGCGCGCCGGGCGGCCCTCGAACGCGAGGCCGACGCCCTGCGCGACCGCCTCGGGATGAACACCCTCGTGGCCCCGATTTCGGGCGTCGTCCACCGCGTGGTCTCGCCCGACACCCTCCTCGTCGTCGCCGACACGTCGGCCTACACGGTCGTGCTGCCGGTCCGGTGGGGCGACCGCGCGCGGGCGCAGCCAGGCCAGACGGTCCGCGTGCGGGGCGCCGAGTGGGGGCCGGCCGCCGAGGCCAGGATCGTCGACCTGCGGGAGACCTCGGCCCGGGCCGACGGCCAGACCTACCTCCTGGCGACGGCCGAGATCGTCCGTGGCGCCGAGACGCTCACGCCGGGGCTGCTGGTCCTGTGCACCGTCGAGACGCCACCGGCTCCGCTCACCGAGCGGCTCCGGCGGTTCTGGACCGACCGCCTCTCGGGCTGACCATGCGCCGCGAGCTGAAGTACCTCGTCTCCGAGGCGGACCGCGACCGCCTCTACGCACTCGTCGAGCCGTACCTCCGGCCCGACCCCCATGCCGACGGGTCGGGCCGGCCGGGCTACACCGTCCGGAGCATCTACTTCGACACGCCCCGGCTCCGCGACCTCACGCAGAAGGCGTCCGGCGACGAGCGCCGCCGGAAGGTGCGCCTGCGGGGGTACGACGCGCCGGGCGGCCCGGTCGTCCTCGAGGTGAAGCGCAAGCACGGGTCGGCGGTCTGGAAGGACCGCGCGCCGCTTGCCCCCGAGGCGGCGCTCGCCCTGATCGGAGGGGCCTCGCCGGAGGACCTCGCCGCCGACGGCCGCCTCGGGGCGCGCCACGTCGAGGCGGCCCGGCACTTCGGGTTCCACCTCCGCCGCGACGGCCGCCGGCCGACGCTGCTCGTCACCTACGACCGGGAGCCGCTCCTCGGGCGGTTCGACCCGTCGCTGCGGGTCACGCTCGACCGCCGGCTGCGGTGCCGCCCGTACCCTGCGTTCGGGGCCGACCTCGGTGGGCTCTACACCGAGGCGGGCCTCGCGCCGACGTTCCGGGACCACTTCATCCTCGAGGTCAAGTTCGACCGCGTCTTCCCGTCGTGGCTGCGCGCGATGACGGCGCGCCTCGCGCTCCGCCAGGAGGCCCTGTCGAAGTACGGCCTCGGGCTCACGGCCGCCGGGCGCCGCACGCCGTGGCGGCTCGGGCCGCCGGCCGTCCGCGCGCTCTCTGCGTCTGCCGGCGCTCTGTAGTCCTATGCCCTTCGGCCAGACCGACCCGTTCTCGCTCGTCCCGCTCAGCACGGTCCAGATCGTCACGAACGTGCTGGTGGCGCTCGTCTGCGGGCTGACGGTGGCGGGGCTCTACCGGTGGTCGTACCGCGGCACGAGCTACTCGGCGACGTACGTCTCGTCGCTCGTCACGCTGGCCATGATCACGGCCGTCGTCATCATGGCGATCGGCAACAACCTCGCGCGGGCGTTCGGGCTCGTCGGGGCGATGTCGATCATCCGGTTCCGGACGGCCGTCAAGGACACGCAGGACCTGGCGTTCATCTTCCTGTCGCTGGCGATCGGGCTGGCGGCGGGCGTCGGGTTCCACCGCCTCGCACTCGTCGCGACGGCCCTCGTGGGCGGGACGCTGTGGGTGCTCGGCCGGTCAGGCTTCGGGACGGTCGAGCGGCACGAGTACCTCGTCGAGTTCACCGCCGACGGCACCGACGACGAGGCGCCCTGGACGGAGGCCCTCGACGCCCACACGCGGCGCGCGCGCCTTCTCCACACGCGGACCGTGGGGGAGCGCACCGAGGTGGCGTTCCTGGTCGTCCTGCGCCGCCCCGCCGACGCGACACGCCTGACGGCGGCGCTCGGCGCCACCGACGGCGTCGCCGAGGTGAGCCTCTACTACGACGAGGACCGCCCGCTGTAGAGCCGCCTCGGGGGCCGACCGCCTCGGGGGCCGACCGCCTCGGGGCGAGGCGGGACCACGGACGACAGACCGCCGCCTCGGGGCGGGACGACGGACGACAGACCGCCGCCTGAGCGGCCGGCCGGAACGGCGCCGCCTCGGGGCCGACCGCCTCGGTGCAAACATCGGCCTTGTAGGGCACCTTGTGTAAGACGCCGCCGAACCCGGCCACATGGTAGGCAAATGTCGGATAGGCCCCGTC
>JBCCQJ010000260.1:0-6200 GCA_039024395.1 Bacteroidota bacterium
CACCGAGGCGGCTTACCCAGAGGCGGGGGTCCGGGGTCCGCCGTCGGCGCGCTCCGAGGCGTTCAGCCCCCAGGTGCTCTGGCCGAGGTCCGCGGTCAGTGGACCGGCGTCCCGCCCTGAGGCGGCCTACTCCGCCTCGGGGAGCGGCGGCGCCTCCGGCGGGACCGCCTCGGTGCCGGCCTCGCTCGCCTCGGCGGCCGCCTCCTCGTCGTCCTCGATCACGACGCGCGCCACGTCGGCGATGGCGTCGTTGTCCTTGAGGCGCAGCACGCGCACGCCCTGCGTGTTGCGGCCGAGCGACGAGATGTCCGAGACCGCCATCCGAATCATGATCCCCGCCTCGGTGGCGATCATGAGCTGGTCGTCGTCGAGGACGCTCTTGACGGCCACGAGCGCGCCCGTCTTGGCGGTCGTCTTCTGGGTCAGGATGCCCTTGCCGCCGCGCGTCTGCTGGCGGTACTCGTCGAGGTCGGTCCGCTTGCCGTAGCCGTTCTCCGAGATCGTGAGCACCTGCGCGCCGTCGCGGCGGACGGCGATCATGCCCACGATGCGCTCGGCGTCGGTGATGTTCATGCCGCGCACGCCGCGGCTCTTGCGGCCCATCGAGCGCACGTCGCCCTCGTGGAAGCGGATCGCCCGGCCGCCCGACGAGCCCAGCACCACCTCGGTGTCGCCGTCGGTCAGCTTGGCCTCGATGAGCTGGTCGCCGTCGACGATGTCGATCGCGATGATGCCCGTCACCATGGGCCGGCGGAAGGCGTGCAGCTTGGTCTTCTTGACGAGCCCCCGCTTGGTCGCCATCAGCACGAAGTGGGTCTCGAGGAAGTCGTCGTCGCGGAAGTCTTCCTTCTTGATCGCGATGACCGCCCGCACGCGGTCGTCCTGCGCGATCTGGATCAGGTTGCGGAGGCTGCGGCCCTTCGACGTACGGCTGCCCTCGGGCACGTTGTAGACGCGCAGCCAGTAGCACTGGCCGTGGTCGGTGAAGAAGAGCAGGTAGTCGTGGGCGCCGGCCGTGAAGAGGTGCTCGACGAAGTCCTCGTCGCGCGTGCCCGTGCCCCGGTGGCCCGTGCCGCCCCGGTTCTGCGCGCGGTACTCGTCGATGGCGGTCCGCTTGACGAGGCCCTGGTGGGTGACCGTCACGACGACGTGCTCGTCCTCGATCAGGTCTTCGAGGTCGATGTCGCCCCCGCCCATGATGTCGATCTCCGTCCGCCGCGGGTCGGCGTACTTGTCGGCCACCTCGCGCAGCTCGTCGGCGATGATCTGCATCCGCAGGTCGCGGGAGGCGAGGATCGACTGGAGGCGCTCGACCTCCTTCAGGATGTCGGCGTACTCGGCCGCGATGCGGTCGCGCTCGAGGCCGGTGAGGCGGCTCAGGCGGAGCGCGAGGATGGCGTCGGCCTGGGCCTCGGAGAGCCACGGCTTCGGCTGGAAGTCGTCGCGCGTGAGCGCGTAGCCGGTCGCCTCGCGCGGGCCGGTCACGTCGACGGGCGCCGCCTCGGGGAGGCCGAGGCGCTCGCGCTGCTCGGCCTTCAGGCGCTGCGGGTAGACGCCGGCCACGAGGTTGGCCTTGGCCGCGTCGGTGTCCTCCGAGTGGCGGATGATCGCGATGATCGCGTCGAGGTGGTCGAGCGCCACCGTCAGGCCCTCCAGGATGTGCGCCCGCTCCTCGGCCTTGCGCAGCTCGAACTCGGTCCGGCGGACGACGATCTCGTGCCGGTGCTCGATGTAGTGCGCGATCAGCTCCTTGAGCCCGAGCGTCTTGGGCCGCCCGTTCACGAGCGCCACGTTGTTGACGCCGAACGTCTGCTGGAGCTGCGTGTACTTGAAGAGCTGGTTCTTGGTCACCTCGGGGACCGCGTCGCGCCGCAGCTCGAGCACGATCCGCATCCCGTCGCGGTCGGACTCGTCGCGGAGGTCCGAGACGCCCTCGACCTTCTTGTCGCGCACCGCGTGGGCGATCTTCTCGATCAGCGTCGACTTGTTGACCTGGTACGGGATCTCGGTGACCACGAGCGCCTCGCGGCCGCCGCGCAGCTCCTCCTCGTGCATCCGGGCGCGCATCACGATGCGGCCGCGGCCGGTCCGGTAGGCCTCGCGCACGCCGCCGACGCCGTAGATCACGCCGCCCGTCGGGAAGTCGGGCGCCGGGATGTGCTCCATCAGCGCGTCGAGCTCGATGTCCGGGTTCTCGATCTGCGCCACGATGCCGTCGACCAGCTCGCCGAGGTTGTGCGGCGGGATGTTGGTTGCCATGCCGACCGCGATCCCCGAGGCGCCGTTCAGGAGCAGGCCCGGCACGGCGGCCGGGAGCACGGAGGGCTCGCTGAGGCTGCCGTCGAAATTGGGCGTGTAGTCGACCGTCTCCTTGTCGAGGTCGCGCAGGATCTCCTCCGAGAGCCGCGTCAGCCGCGCCTCGGTGTAGCGCATCGCCGCCGCCGAGTCGCCGTCGATCGACCCGAAGTTGCCCTGGCCGTCGACCAGGAGGCCGCGCACGGCGAAGTCCTGCGCCATCCGCACGAGCGCGTCGTAGACCGACTGGTCGCCGTGGGGGTGGTACTTGCCGAGCACCTCGCCCACGATGCGCGCGCTCTTCTTGTGGGCGCGGCCGGCGGCCAGCCCCAGCTCCTGCATCCCGTAGAGCACGCGCCGCTGGACCGGCTTGAGGCCGTCGCGCACGTCGGGCAGCGCCCGGCTCACGATCACCGACATCGAGTAGTCGATGTAGGAGGACTTCATCTCCTCCTCGATGTTGATCGGGATGATGCGGGAGTCGCTGTCGGGGATCTCGGCCATCGGGGCGTGGGGGGACGAAAAACGGCGTGCGGGACGACTCCGGAAGATACCGAAAAACGGCGCTCTCGGCCCGCCCCGAGGCGGTCGGGGCCCCGCCTCGGGAGCGCTTTCGGCGGGCGTTCACAGCCGGCCCGGGGGCGTCGCTTCCCTCGCCGTCTCGGCGGATTCGAGGCGCCGCCCTATCCTTCAGCGTCCCTGGTCTTCCGACTCCGATCCGATGCCTCGATTCGCCCTCTGTGCGCTCCTGCTGGCCCTCGCGTCCACGACGCTCGCGCCGGCCTCGGCCGGCCAGGACGCGCGCGCCTCCGCCCGCGCCACCGAGGCGGCCAAGCTGACCGCCTCCGACGGGGCCGCGCGCGACCGCTTCGGCGTCTCGGTCTCGGTCTCGGGCACGCGCGCGCTCGTCGGGGCCTTCGCCGACGAAGACGCCGGAGACGACGCTGGCAGCGCGTACGTGTTCGAGCGCGTGGGCGGCACGTGGACCGAGACGGCCAAGCTCACCGCCTCGGATGCTGCGGCGGGAGACGTGTTCGGCATCTCGGTCGCCCTCGACGGCACCCGTGCCATCGTCGGCGCCGAGAGCGACGACGGGGCCAGCCTGAACCAGGGAAGCGCCTACATCTTCGAGCGGGTGGGTGGCACGTGGACCGAGACGGCCAAGCTCACCGCCTCCGACGCGGCGCAGGACGACGGATTTGGGCACCGGGTCGCGATCTCAGGCACGCGCGCGATCGTCGGCGTCTTCGCCAACGCGGATGCCGGCGTGGGCGGCGGGAGCGCGTACGTCTTTGAGGTGGTCGGCGGCACGTGGACGCAGACGGCCCGGCTCACCGCCTCGGACGAGAGCGCCGCCTTTGGCCGGGCCGTCGCCATCGACGGCACCCGCGCGGTCGTCAGCGACCCGTTCAGCGACGACGAGGCCAACAACGCCGGCAGCGTCTACGTCTTCGATTTGGTGGGCGGCACCTGGACCGAGACCGCCAAGGTCTCCGCCTCCGACGCCGCGGCGGACGACCTCTTCGGCGAGGCCATCGCGCTCGACGGCTCCCGCATCCTCGTCGGGGCGGCGAACGCCGACGTCGTCGACCTCGGGTCGGGGCGCGCCTACGTCTTCGACCTCGTCGCTGGCACCTGGACCGAGACCGCCAAGCTCGTCCCGACGGACGCCGCTCGCGGGGACGACTTCGGGAACGCGGTGGCGCTCCAGGGCGACCGGGCCGTCATCGGGGCGCTCTTCGACGACGACGACGGCTTCGCCTCGGGCGGTGCGTACGTCTTCGAGCGCGCCGGCGGCGCCTGGAGCCAAACGACCAAACTCGACCCCTCGGATGGCGCCTCGCGGGACGAGTTCGGCCGGTCGGTCGCCCTCGACGCGGGGATCGTCCTCGTGTCCGCCAGCGCCGACGACGACCGCGGTGCCGATTCTGGCAGCGTGTACGTGTTCTCCGACGCGCCGACGACCACCGAGGCGGCACCGACGCCGTCCGTCATGCTCGACGTTCCGCGTCCGAACCCCGCCTCGGGGCTGGCCCGCGTGACGTACGCCCTGGCCGCGCCCGCCTCGGTGGAGGTGGCCGTCGTGGACCTGCTCGGCCGGACCGTTGCGGTGCTGGCCTCGGGGTCGCACCCGGCGGGACGCCACGAGGCGGCGATCCCGGGCACCCTCGCGCCCGGGGTCTACGTCGCGCGGCTTCGCACGGGCGCCGAGGCGGTTGCGCGGCGCTTCAGCGTCGTCCGCTGAGCCGTCTCGCGCAGCGAAGCGGTCTGGTCCCAGACCCGTCCACATAGGGCCTTTCCCGGTACGGGGTCCGGGATTCCCTGGCAGAGGGGCGTTCGACGCGGCGCTACTCTGCATGCACGCTACGCATGCCCCCATGGAGATCGCCACCGCTACCGTCCGCCTCCTCGTCGTCGACGATCACCCGATCGTCCGGCAGGGACTCGACCGGCTCTTCGCCGCCGAGCCCGACCTCGAGATCGTCGGCGAGGCGTCGACGGCCGACGAGGCCCTCCAGCTAATCGACCACGAGGCGTTCGACTTCGTGATTCTCGACCTCGGCCTCCGGCACGGATCGGGCCTCGACCTCATCGGGCAGATCCGCGCGCGGCGTGACGACCTCCCGATCCTGGTCCTCTCGATGCACCAGGAGCGGTTCTACGCCGAGCGCGTGCTCCGGTCGGGCGCCCAGGGCTACGTGATGAAGCAGAGCAACCCGGCCGAGATCGTCCCCGCCGTGCGGCGCATCCTCTCGGGCGACCTCTACCTCAGCCCGTCGCTGGCCGACGAACTCGTCCGCCGCGCCGTCGACGGCCGCGAGGAGGGGCGTCCGCAGTCGGACCAGTTCAGCGACCGCGAGGCGGAGGTGGTGCGCCTGATCGGCAGCGGCCTCTCGACGCGCGAGATCGCCGAGGAGCTCAACCTGTCGATCAAGACGATCGAGAGCTACCGGGCCAACGTCAAGCGCAAGCTGGGCCTGCGCAGCGGCGCCGAGCTGGCGCGGTTCGCCTACGACTGGACGAGCCGCTCGATGGGCGTCTCCGGCGGATAGCCGCCTCGGGCAAACAGTCTGCCTCGGAAGACACGGCACGGCGACATGTCGGCGCGGTGATGGACGCGCGGGCGGACGGTGCGATAGCGAGGGCACACCTCCCGTGGCCCCATGCGCCTGCTCGCCGTCGCCTTCCTTCTCCTCGGCCTCGCGGTCCCCGCCTCGGCGCAGAGCCGCTACGTCGAGGCGTGCGTCGCCTCCTCGGCCGACGAGCCCTCGCTCGACCGCGCCGGCGCCGAGACCCTGTGCGCGTGCAGCGCCGACCGAGCCCTGAGCAACGGCCTGGCGGCCGCCCGCCTCGACGCCCTCGTCGACTACGCCGACCCCGAAGCCGGCTACGACCTCGACCTCGAAGGCGCCCCCGAGGCGGTCCAGGAGACGGCCCTCATCGTTGTCGGGTCGCTGATGGAATGCCTGCTCACGCAGGGCATGGAGGAGATGGTCGAGGCCTTTGCCACGGCCGCCTCGGAGGGGATGAGTGCCTCCTCGGAGCCGGTCTCGACCAAGCCCAAGACCGGCGAGACGGCCTCTACGCCGGCCTCGGCACCCGCGGTCGCCCCGCGGTCGGGCATCCGAACCGGCAACGGCACCGGCACGGTCCTCAGCACCCAGCAGGGCAGCGGCGCAGCCGTGCGCATCGTGGATTAGAGCTGGCAGCAGGTTGGCCACGAGGGTGGCGTCCGACCCGGGGAGCGTCGCCAGCGGCCGGCTCTCCATTGTCTCAGCCCGCTAGGTCGGAACTACGTGCTTTAGCACGAGGCTTTGAGCACCACCGCTAGCTTGGCCCGATGAAGCAGCGTCGTGGCAGCCACACCGTCTACCTCCTCCAGGTCCACCTCGTCTTCTGCACCA
>JBCCQJ010000261.1:0-6193 GCA_039024395.1 Bacteroidota bacterium
GTCCCCGAGGCGGGCTCGGCGAGGGCCAGCCCGGCGTCGCCGGCAAGCGCCAGCTCCAAGGGGGGCGCCGTGCGGGCCGCCTCGGGGCCGACCGGCCACACGTCGAGGGCGCCCTCGGCGTAGAGGGCCACGTGCGCGCGGCCGGCCCAGCGCGGGAGGCCGGGCATCGAGGGGCGCTCGTCCGAGACCGCCTCGGCGGCGCCCGTCGCGACGTCGAACACGGTGACCGTGTGCGACCGGCGGAGGCCGTCGACGCGGGCCGTGCGCGCGGCGATCGCCGTGCCGGCGGGCGACCACGCGAAGCCGAAGCCCGAGCCCTCGGCGTCGGTCAGGAGGCGGAGGCCGGAGCCGTCGGCCTCGACGAGCCAGATGCCGGCGTTGCGAGCGCGCGTGAAGGCGATCCGCTGGCCGTCAGGCGACCACTGCGGCGCCAAGGCGTCGGCGCCGTCGGCCACGAGGCGGACCGCCGGCCCGTCGGCCCGGAGGGTCTGCGCGCCGAGCGGGGTGCCGCACAGAAGAACGGCGCCGAGGCACCACGAGAGGAGTCGCATGGAGAGACCAGTGGGAACGGTGCCAAAGCTAGAGACGGGACCGCTTCCGGACCGGGCGGTCTCCCCTACCCCGCCTCGGCGACGAGGACGAGCGACAGCGGGACGCCGGTCTCGGGGTGGACCGACTCGGCCGCCTCGGTGAGGCGCAGCCCGGCCTCGGCGAGGGCGCCGACCCACGAGCCGAACGTGCGGAAGTACCACGGCATCGGCTCGAAGTCGCCCTCGAACGCGCCGAACGCCTCCTCGCGCCAGCCGTCGCGGTACGGGGCCTCGACGGCCGCCGGGTGGACCGTCTGAATTACGACCCGTCCGCCAGCCCCAAGGCGGTCGGCCGCGGCGCGCAGGATGCCCACCACGTCGTCGTCGAGGAGAGCGAAGTTGAACACGGCCGCGTCGTACGGCCCCCCGAGGCGGTCGGGGTCGGCCACCGCCTCGGCGTAGGAGAGGGCCGCGTAGGTCGGCCCGCCCGCGGCCGCACGGGCCGCCTCGACGAGCGGCGCGCTCGCGTCGACGCCGTGGACCCTGGCACCGCGCTTGGCAAGCGCCCGCGCCAGCCAGCCCTCGCCGCAGCCGACGTCGAGCACGCGGCCCCGAGGCGGGAGCCCGCGCAGGACCGCCTCGACGGCGGCGGCGTCGGTGCCGGCGCGGCGGCTCGGGATGGCGCCCTCGCGGACGGCCCGCGTCCACGCCTCGGCGTTGGCCGTCCAGGAGGCGTCGAGGCGGGCGGCGCGGTCGGACATGGGATCCAATGGAACGGGGCCGGCCTGCGGAGAGACCGGCCCCGAGGCGGTAGGGACGACGGGCCTAGATGGCAGGGTCGGCCGGCGTGTTGGGGTTCGCGTTGCGCTCCTGGAACGGATACGGGTAGAACGTCCGGGTCCGCTCAAACGGACCGCTGCCGACATCCTGGCCTCCGAGGCGGCGCGAGTCGACCAGGCGGAGGCCCTGGAGGTAGAGCTCGGCCGAGCGCTGGAGGAAGATCTCCTGACGGAGCGAGGCGTCGTCCTCGGCGCCGCCGTACGCGCCGAGGCCGGCCCCGACGCCGAACGGGTCGTCGGTGGCACTCTTGGTGCGGACGGCGTCGATGAAGTCGACCGCGTCGTCGGTGCGGCCGAGGTTGAGCGACGCCTCGGCGCGGATGAGGTCCAGCTCGCCCGGCAGGAACGCCGGCAGGGTCGCCTCGGGGCCGCCGGCAGCGAACCCGGTCACGTCGTCGATGTCGAACCCGTTGGGCTCACTCGTCTCAGCTAGAGGGGCGGTGTAGAAGGCGATGCGCCCGTCGGCCGGGTCGAGGCCGTCGAGGCCGAGGTTGTCCCGCGCCTCGTAGTCTGGCGTGCCGTTGACCAGCTCCACGAACAGCGGGTTGCGAGCGTCGGCGTTGTAGGCGAACGTGCTCGTGGCGCCCTCGTCGACGCGGTCGGCGGCGTCGATCGCGGCCTGGTCGTTGCCTGCGAACAGCTCGTAGCGCGCCCGGTAGGCGCGGACGGTGTTGAGGAGGTCGAAGCCGGCCGGCGTCGGGATCGCCGCAGCGGCGCCATCGGTGGCGAGCAGCGCCTCGGCCTCTTCGAGGAGGTCGGCCGCGCGCTCGAAGGCCTCATCGTTGGACGCATACGTCGCCTCGCCATCGAAGTCAGTCTCGAGCGCGACCTGCTCGAAGTTCTGCGCCATCGTGCCGATCGCGACCGCTCGGTAGAAGCTCGCCAGCGCCAGCAGGCCCGCCTCGAGGTCCGGCTCGGCACCGACGGCCGATGTCGCGCGGACGCCCGCGTCGATGTCCTCGGCGAAGCCCAGGACCCGGTTGAGCTGCAGGAAAAGGTTGCCGACCGTGGCGTTCGTGTTGTCGAGCGTCGCGCCGCCGTCCTCAAGTTCGAGAAGGTTGGCGAACGTGGTGTTGGCCGCCAGCTCGCGCGTCGTGATGGCCGACGTCACGACGACGTTGTCGAGCGCCCCGACGTTGTAGAGCTGCTGGAGGCCAATGGCAGCGTTGACGAGACCGTCGCGCGTGTTGAACACGGCGTCCTCGCCGACCCGGTTCGGGTCTTCGATGTTGAAGTCGCAGCCGACGCCGGCCGTCGTGGTAAGGGCGACGGCAGCGACTAGAAGCTTGCGTTGGAAGAAGGTCATGGCAGCGGGGGGACCGGAGGCGGAGACGGGCTTAGAGCGTGGCTTGGAGCGTGAGGCCGACCGTGCGCGGGATCGGGACCTGCACGAAGTCATAGCCACGGATGGTGTTGCTCTGGCCCGCGACGTTGGTCTCGGGGTCGTAGCCGGAGTAGTTGTCGATCGAGAAGAGGTTGCGGCCGTAGAGCGTCGCCCGGAGGCCGTCGAACCCGAGGCCACCGATGAGGTTGGCCGGGAGCACGTAGGTCACCGACAGCTCGCGGAGCTTGACGAAGCTGCCGTCCTCGATCCAGTTCTCGAAGAGCGAGAACGTGCCGTAGGCGGTCGTCTCACCCGTGTTCGGGTTGGTGTAGGTCGAGTTCTGGTAGTAGTTGATCGGGGCGGTCCCGTCGAGTTCGAACCCGTAGTCCTCCGTCGTCCCGAAGACGAAGAGCGAGCCGAGGCGGCGGGTGAAGTTGAAGATGTCGCCGCCGAACGAGCCGTCGAGCTGCGCCCGGAAGCTGAGCCCAGCGCCGATCTCGACCTCGTTGATCCAGCTCGCCGTGAAGTCGGGGTTCGGGTCGCCGATGATGGCTGGCCCCTGCCCCTTGATGGCGTAGAGCGGGTTGCCGTCGGCGTCGCGCAGGATCCGATTCTCGTCCAGCTCGCCGGCTGCCACGACCGGGTCGCCGTTGGCGTCGAGGGCGAGGCAGCCCGGGGCGGCGTCGCAGTTGGTCGGGTCGTAGACGATGCCGAGGATCTCGCCCGCCTCGTTGCGCTCGAACGGCGTCGTGTAGAACGTGCCGACGGGCTGGTCGTCGAGCTGCGAGACGAGCCCGAAGCCGCCGAGGCCGAGCGTGGCATCCGGATCCTCAACGAGGTCGGGGTTGAGGTCGACCACGCCGCGGTTGGCCGCGAACGTGAACGTGGTGTTCCAGCGGACGTTCGGGGTGACCACCGGCAAGGCGCGGACGAGCAGCTCGACGCCGCGGTTCTCGAGCGTGCCGACGTTGGCCAGCTGGCGGTCGGAGCCTGTCGTCGGTGCAATGTCCGTCTCCAGAAGGAGGTCTTCAATGTTCTGGAGGTAGGCGGTCAGCTCGACCCCGAGGCGGCCGCCGAAGAACCCGGCGTCGAGGCCGGCCTCGAACTCGGTCTGGCGCTCCGGCCGGATGTCGGGGTTGCCCCGGACCGTGGGCGGGACGAACCCGCCGCCGCCCACGTAGGGCACGAGGTTGAGCGCGTTGAAACGGTCGAACGGGCCAATGGCCGTCAGCCCGCCGGTTTGGCCGAGGCTCGTCCGAAGGCGCACCGTCGAGAGCGTGCCCGAAAGGCCGGGGACGTCGTACGACGCCGACACCTTCGGGTAGACGTTCCAGCGATTGTCCTCGCCGAAGACGCTGGACGCGTCGACGCGGACGGCGCCGGTGAGGAAGAGTTGGTCCTGGATGCCCAGCGTCTCCTGCGCGAACGCGCCGAAGATGTTGATCTCGGCTCGCGACTCGCCCGTCACAACGGTGTTGCCGGCCACCGTCGTCTCCAAACCGAGCGTGAGGTCCGTCGCGTCAACTGCGAAGGTCGTCGCCCGCTCGTTCTGGATGTCCACGCCGGCAACCGTCGTCGACTCCAGGCCGTCGGTCAGCTGCGTGGTGTACTGCGCCGTGAGGCCGGTGTTGACCAGGGTCACGTTCCGGTCGGAGCGTCGGCTCCGGCCCGTCGCCTCGGTGGCTGACGTCGTGCCGAGGGGGATGAACGCGAGGCCCCGCTGGTTGTACGTGTCGATGCCCGCAAGCGCGTTGATGCTGAGGCCGTCGATTGGCGCGTAGTCAGCCTGGACGTTACCGGTGAACCGGTTGGTGAGCTGCGAGAAGTCGAAGTTGTCGATCACGTCGCGCGGGTTGGACCGCGCGCCGATGTCGGGGTAGACCCCCGTCTCGGGGTCGGGCGCGATGTCGGTCGTGTTCGGCCCGAAGATGAAGCCCGTCAGGGCACCGTAGGACGCCACGAGGCCTCCGTTGGGGACGTCATCGGAGAAGCTGTTCGTGAACGCCCCGCCGGCCGAGACGTTGAGCGCCGACGAGAGCTGCTGGCTCAGGCGCGCCCGAGCGTTGATCCGCCGGAAGAGCGTGCCGTTGACGATTCCCTCGTTGGCGAGATGGCCACCCGAGAGGAAGTAGCTCGTGCCGCCGGCTCCGCCGGAGATGGAGAGGTACTGCTCCGACCCGAGCGCCTGCCGGAAGATGTCGTCCTGGTAGTCGAACCGCCCGACGGACTCGCGTGGCGCGTTCGGGTCACCGGGGTTGACCGGCGCCGCAAACGGCACGTCGTTGATCGCGAGCGTCTCGCGGATGCCGTTCGTGTTGAACCCCGTCTGGAGCGTCACGCGCGGCGCGCCCGTGCGCCCGCGCTTGGTGAAGATCTGCACGACGCCGTTGTTGGCGCGGCTGCCGTAGAGGGCCGCCGCCGCGGCGCCCTTGACGATCTCGATCCGCTCGATGTCGGCCGGGTTGATGTCCACGAGGCGGTTCTGGGCCGTGCCGCCGAGGTCGATGAGCTGGGCCGACGAGTTGTCGACGATGACGCCATCGACGATGTACAGCGGGTCGCCCGAGCCAAGGATGGTGCCCGTCCCGCGGAGGCGGATCGAGATGCCGCCGGCCGGATCGCCCGAGTTCTGCGTCACCACGGCACCGGCCACTTTGCCCGCGAGGGCCTGATCGACCGAGATCGAATTCGCGTCCTGGAGGTCGGCCGCCTCGATGGAGGCGATCGTGTTGCCGAGCTGTCGGCGCTCGGTGGGCACGCCGGACCCCGTCACGACCACCTCGGTGGTGCGCAACGCGTCGTCGGCGAGTTCGAGCGTGCCCACATCGACCGTCCGGTCGCCCGCGAGCGTGACGTCGACCTCGACGGTCGTGTAGCCGACGAAGCTGGCGCGGAGGGTGTAGGTGCCTGCCGGCACGTCGGCCACGAGCGAGAACCGGCCGTCGACGTCGGTCGCGGCGCCGAACGGCGTCTCCTGGAGCAGCACCGACGCGCCCGGGATGCCGTCGCCGAGGCGGGCATCGACCACGCGGCCGGTGAGGGTGTAGGCGTCCTGCGCGAGGGCAGGAGCACTGGACGCGAGCAGCGCCGCCAGCGCCGCGAACGAGGCAAACCTCATGGGGGGACGGGGAGAGATGGGATCCGCCAACATAGAAACGTTTGCGGCTGACGGGGGCAGGTCCCGCCCGTTTGCCCGCCTCGGGGCGGGCGCCCGGAGGCTCCCCGAGGCGGCGGAAACGACGGCCCCTCTTCCCTCGGGAAAGGGACAGGGGGAGGGGATTCACGCCTCGGAGGGCGGCAGCCTCGGGGCCTGGCGCAGCGTCCAACTCATCGCCCCCCTCCCAGCCTCCCCCCGCTGGGGGGCTACGGTGTATACACAGCCCCATGAGCGAGTGCCCACCCTTCACAGAGACCCCGGAAGCGGGTCAGCCCTCGGTGGTACGTGATGGGTCCCGCCCGGCGTTGGCTCCGGTACCCCTTCCACCCGCCCAGACGAGCCA
>JBCCQJ010000262.1:0-6171 GCA_039024395.1 Bacteroidota bacterium
GGCACCTGCGGAAGTACAATGGGGTGCCGAAGGTCCATTTTGAGTTGTTTCTGAAGGAATGCGAATGGCGCTTCAACTACGGGAGCCCTCGCGAGCTGCTGAAAACCCTCCGCCACTGGACGCTTAGCTAGGTCAGCCCCAAGGGAAAAGGGAAAAGGGAAAAGGGAAAAGGGAAAAGGGAAGAGGGAAAAGGGAAAAGGGAAAAGGGAAAAGGGAAAAGGGGAGGGGCGGCCGTGGAAAAGTTCCGGGCATCCGGTGAGCACGTCGCCTCGGGGTCGGGGCAGCTTTTCGCCGACAGCCGACAGCCGACAGCCGACAGCCGACAGCCGACAGCCGACAGCCGACAGCCGACAGCCGACAGCCGACAGCCGACAGCCGACAGCCGACAGCCCTACAACACCTCCGCCTCGAGGTGGTCGGCGACGCGGAAGGCGTTGGCCGCGATGGTCAGCGTCGGGTTGGTCGCCCCCGAGGAGGGGAAGACGCTCGCGTCGGCGACGTAGAGGTTGCCGAGGTCGTGGGCCTTGCCCTGCGCGTCGACCACGCTCGCCGCGGGGTCGTGCCCCATCCGGAGCGTCCCGCACTGGTGGTTGACCACCCCGAGCGGCATCGGCACGCGCAGGAAGCGGTCGAACCCGATCTCGCGGAGAGCCGCCTCGAGGACGTCCATCAGCTTCTCCTGCGACGCCCGGTTCGTCTCGGTGTAGGCGACCCGGATCTGACCGTCGGCCGTGAGGTCGATGCGGTTGTCGTCGAGCGGCAGGTCCTCGCCCTGGACCCACCAGTCGACCGAGTGCGCGGCGATGGCGTCGGCCTCCTCGGGGGACAGCTCGCCGGGGATGTCCTGAAGGATCTGCCAGCCCGCGTGCTTGCCCATCAGGTGAATGTGGCCCAGCGGGACACCCTCCCACTCGGGGTCGCCCGGGACGCCGAAGTAGAAGTCATTGACGGCCAGGGTTTTCTGAAACCGCGTCGGGTTGGGCGTTTGGCTCGCAACGGTATAGAACTTCGACGTCACGTGCCGCATGAAGTGCCGGCCGACCCGCCCCGAGGCGTTGGCGAGGCCGTCCGGGTGTCGGTCGGTAGCCGAGCGAAGCAGCAGCGCGGCCGAGTTGACGGCGCCGGCGCAGAGCGCGAACACGTCGGCGTGGAACGTCACCGTCTCGCCGTCGACCTCCGCCTCGATGTGCGTCACGTCGGTGCCCGCCTCGTTGGTGACGATCCGCGTTACGAGGGCGTTCGTCACCAGGTCCACGTTGTCGTGCGCCGCGGCGGGGAGGACGCTCGCCACCTCGGCGTCGCACTTGAGGTGGAGCAGGTCGGGGTAGCCGTCGAAGGCGGCGCGGCCCATGGCTGCGAACGTCTCGCGCAGCACGAACGGCCCGCCCCCCGGGTCGCCCTCGCTGAACTTGACGCCCATCGGCAGCTCGAACGCCTGCACGCCGTTCTGGCGGAGCCCCTCGGCCACCTCGGCGATGCGCGCGTCGTGGGCGATCGCCGGGTGGGGGAAGTCCCCCGAGGCGGGCGGCTCGAACGGGTCGGCGCCGCGTCGCCCGTGGACGTGGTAGACCGCCTCGGCGCGGTCGTAGTACGGCGCGAGGTCGCCGTAGGAGATCGGCCACGCGGGGCTGAGGCCGTCGAGCGTCTGGAGCGCCTCGAAGTCCTCGGGGCGGAGGCGGAGCAGCGCCGAGCCGTAGACCTTCGTGTTGCCGCCGAGCCAGTAGAACATGCCCGGCCGGATCTCACCCCCCGAGGCGGCGTCGACCCAGCGCTCGTCGGCCTTGTAGCGGTCC
The DNA here is from genome assembly GCA_039024395.1 of Bacteroidota bacterium. Classification (GTDB taxonomy): domain Bacteria; phylum Bacteroidota; class Rhodothermia; order Rhodothermales; family Rubricoccaceae; genus Rubrivirga. The sequence goes on from JBCCQJ010000262.1 coordinate 1,794, forward strand.
TCGGTGAAGAGGAGCTTCGGGTCCCAGTTCTCGGCCTCGCGCGGCAGCGAGCCCTGGCGGTTGAGGAGCAGGATCCGCTTGCCAGTCGGGGCGAGGGCCTGGGCGAGGGCGCCACCGCCGACGCCGGCGCCGATGATGCAGAGGTCGTAATGCATTCGAAAGTGAGAAGGGAGAAGTGAAAGGGGAGAGGCCGGGGTGGAACGAGGTCGACGGACGTTGTCGCTCCGCCGAGGTTCGCCTCTCCCTTCTCAATTTTCCCTTATCCCGACCAGGGCTCCTGGAAGTCGCCGTAGAGGGTGAGGCCGCCGTCGGCGTAGAGCGTCTGGCCGGTCACGTAGGCCGCCTCGTCGGAGGCGAGGAACGCCGCGATGCGGGCGATCTCCTCGGGCTGGGCGATCCGCTTCATCGGGATGTGGCTCTCGACCACCTCCGTCGCCTCCGGGTCGTCGATCCAGCTCTGGATGGGCGTGAGCGTGGCGCCCGGCGCGATCGCGTTGACGCGGATGCCGCGGTCGGCGTACTCGAGGGCCAGCGTCTCGGTCATCCCGTGGATGCCGTACTTCGAGACGGCGTACGAGAGGTAGTGCGGGCGCGGGATCTTCTGGTGGACGCTCGACACGTTGAGGATCACGCCGCGCGGGCGGCCCGCCTCGGGGTCGCGGGCGAGGAAGCCCGTGATGGCCTCGCGGGCGCACAGGAACGCGCCCCGGAGGTTGACCGCCAGCACCTCGTCGAAGTGCTCGGCCGTCGTCTCGTGGCTGGCCGGCTCCTCGATCTGGATGCCCGCGTTGTTGACCAGGATGTCGAGCGCGCCGCAGGCCTTGTTGATCGAGGCGAACATCGACTCGACGTCGCTCTCGCGGGTGATGTCGGCGCGGACGAGGGTGCAGACGCCGCCCTCGTGGCCCGCATCGACGGCCACGTCGCCCGCTGCGGTGTAGCGGGGCGAGCCGCCACGGCGGGCCTCGGCGACGGCCGCCAGCGCGAGCCGGCGGGTCTCTTCGGCGTTGGCGCGCTCGCGCTCGAAGGGGTAGTTGATGGCGACGCGCGCGCCGCGACGCGCCAGCTCGACCGCGATGGCGCGGCCGATTCCAGTCGAGGCGCCGGTGACGAGGGCCGTACGGCCTGTGAGATCAGTCATGGATGTGGGAGGCATGCGCGCGCCTACCCAAACCCATTTTCAGCCGTTCCTGAAAGATCCTGGGAAGGAGGGAGGATCAGGAATTCCCCCGTCCGCGCGTTCCGATCTCTCCCTGGCGGCCCCCGAGGCGGGCTACGGGGCGGGCACCAGAAACACGAACCCGTTCGACAGGCTGATGTCGGTCCGCTCGACGCCGGCCGGCGGCCGCGAGTCGTGGCGGAGCCGCCCGCGGACGCGCAGCCGGAGCCACCGCGTCACGCCGACGTCGAGGGTCGCCTGCGACAGGAACCGCACGTCGCCGAAGTCCCCGAAGCGGGGCTGCGCGTAGAAGACGCCTGTGAACGACGCCGTCTCGCTGAGCGCCGCGCGGCCCGAGACGTAGTTGCTCCACCGCGCCACCGAGGCGTCGGGCTCGCCGGCCGCCTCGGTGAGCCGCTCGTACTCGAACATGGGGGTCGTGCCGAGGGCGAACCCGTAGCGCTCGTCGTCGACCAGCCGCAGGCGGACGCCCGTGCCCAGGAGCGCCCGCGTGTCGAGGAGCTGCTGGCTGTTCCGCTCCAACTGCCCGAACACCTCGTAGATGACCACTGGCCCGTAGTCGTGGTTGTAGCGGGCGTGGACGTAGCCCTCGTCGACGAACACGTCCGCGTCGGCCTGCGAGAAGTCGAACTCGCCCACGACGAACACGAGGTCGGCGGCGCGCTTCCAGTCGGCCCGGCCGCCGACGCCGAGCTGGAGGAACTCGGTGTTGCCGCGCGCGAGCGCGATGTCGGCGTTGAGCGCGAGCTGGACGCCGTCTGCCTCGAGGGCGCGGCGCATCCGCTCGGCGTTGATCTGCCCCGCGGCGGGGAAGGCCACGACGAGGGCGAGGGCGAGGAAGACGAGGCGCATGGCGGGCGGAAAACGGACCGGCGAAGCTAGCCGGACCGCTCCAAACAGCGGTGCGCCGACGGCGCACGCCCTATGCGTCGTCCGCCTCGGGGCCGTCCGCCTCGGGGCCGCTCCCATCGTGGCGGTCGCCCTCGCCGAGGCGGGCGGGCATCGCCTCGGGGGCGGCGAGCAGGCGCGTGCCCTCGAACGCCTTCGCCTCGTCGATGAAGAGCTGCAGGTGCGGGAACGGGATCTCGATGTCGGCCGCGCGGAGCGCCTCGAACACCTTCTCCTGGTACTCCAGCCGGATCGGCACCTCCAGCTTGGGGTCGCGGAGGTAGAGCCGGAGCACCATGTTGACCGACGAGTCGCCGAGGTCGGTCACGACCACGTCGGGCGGGTAGTCGGGGTGGAGCCGGCGGTCCGCCTCGGTGGTCGCGAGCACGGCCGCGCGCGCCTCGGCGGGGCTCTCCTTGTACGCGATCCCGAACGGCACCAGGATCCGCAGCGCGCGGAGCATCGAGTGGTTGATGATCTTGTTCGAGATCACGTTGGCGTTGGGCAGGATCGCCATCTGATTGTCGAGCGTGCGCACGCGTGTCGAGCGGAGCGTGATCTCCTCGACCGTCCCGAAGGTGTCGTCGAGCTCGATGTTGTCGCCGACCTGGAACGGCCGGTCGAGCAGGATCGTGACGCCGGCGATCAGGTTCTGGACCGTGTCCTGGGCCGCGAAGCCGAGCGCGATGCCCGCGATGCCGAGGCCGGCCAGGAACGGGGCCACCGCGATGCCCAGCTCGTCGAGCACGGCGACGGTGGCGATGGCGAGGATGACGAACCGCGTGAACCGGAGCACGAGCTGTTGCACGCCCGCGTCGACGCGGCGCGCCCGCTGGAGCGCCCGGCCGAGCACGCCCTGGACCACGCGGAGGGCGATCCAGAACCCGATGGCCGTGAGAATGGCCGGCAGCAGGTTCTCGACCCCGAACCGCAGGAGCGAGTCCCAAAGGATCTCGAAGGCCTCGTTGAGGCGGCCCTGCGTGAGCGCCTCCGTCGCCTCGCCCACGTCGCGCGTGAGCGCCCCGACGCCGCTCGTGGTGTCGACGATCGACGAGTCCGCCTCGGCGACCGAGTCGGCGACGGCCGCAGAATCGGCGACGGCGTCTGCCACCGAGGCGGTGTCGGGGGCGAGCGTGTCGGGCGGGGCCTCCTGCATCCGCTACGCCGCCTCGGGGGCGCCCGCCTGCGCGCGGAGCGTGGCGGCGCGGAGCGTGTTGGCGAGCAGCATCGCGATCGTCATCGGCCCGACGCCGCCCGGCACGGGCGTGATGGCCCCCGCCACCTCCGAGGCGGCCTCGAAGTCGACGTCGCCCACGAGGCGGTAGCCGCGTTCGCGCGTCGCGTCCTCGACCCGGTTGATGCCGACGTCGATGACGGTCGCGCCGGGCTTCACCATGTCGGCGGTCACGAACTCGGGCCGTCCGATGGCGGCGACCAGGATGTCGGCCTGGCGGGTCACGCCGGCGAGGTCGCGCGTGCGGCTGTGGCAGACCGTGACCGTGCAGTCGAGCCCGCGCCGCAGCAGCAGCGACGCCATCGGCTTGCCGACGATGTTGCTCCGCCCCAGCACGACCGCGTGCGCGCCGCGCGTCTCGACGCCCGTCCGCCGCAGCATCTCGACGATGCCGGCCGGTGTGCAGGGCTCGAGAGTCTCCTCGCCCAGCGACAGCCGGCCCACGTTGGTCGGGTGGAAGCCGTCGACGTCCTTGGCCGGGTCGATGGCCCGGATGACCGCCGCCTCGTCGACATGGTCGGGGAGGGGGAGCTGGACCAGGATGCCGTCGACGCCGGGGTCGGCGTTGAGGTCGGCGATGAGCGCGAGCAGGTCCGCCTCGGGCAGGTCGGCGGGGCGCGGCAGCGTCTCGGCGTCGATGCCGGCCTCGCCGGCCGCGCGCGCCTTGGCGCGGACGTACGACTGGCTGGCCGGGTTCTCGCCCACGAGGACGACGCGGAGGGCGGGGCGGCGGTCGTGGGCGGCCCGGAACGCAGCGGCGCCCTCGGCCACCTCGGCGCGGACAGCGGCGGCGACGGCCTTGCCGTCGATGAGCGATGCCATGCGGGGGGAGGTCGTGAGCCCGAAGCTACCGCAGGGCGGACCGCCGCTGGGGGGACCGCGGACCACAGACCGCGGACGACGGCCGGAGGTGCCCGCCTCGGGGCGGGACGATGGCCGACGGTAGACCGCGGACCGCCGCCTCGAGGCGAGGCGGGACCACGGACGACAGACCGCGGACCACGGACGACGAAGAGCCGCCTCGGAGACACGCTGGGCGGCCGAGTGGTGGCGCCGCGCCCCCCCCCCCCCCCCCC